>NZ_CP100448.1:937865-1250487 GCF_024227715.1 Halomarina litorea
AGGCCCTGCGCCGGGCGAGCGACGAGGTTCCGGTCCTGTACGCGCCGAACTTCTCGCGGGGCGTGAGCGTCCTCGATTCGCTCGTCCGCGAGGCCGCCGAGTCGCTGCCGGGGTACGACATCGAGTTGACCGAGACGCACCACAACGGCAAGCGAGACGCGCCAAGCGGAACCGCCGAACGCCTCCTCGAAACCGTCGAGGAAGCGGGTGAGACGACCGGTCGGACCCACGGTCGGGAGGGCATCCAGCCCCGGGAGGACGGCGAAATCGGCGTCCACGTCCGTCGCGCGGGCGACGTGCGCGGCGAACACGAACTGCTGTTCGCGGGCAACGACGAGGTGCTCACGCTCACCCACCGCGCCGAGTCGCGAGGGGTGTTCGCGGCGGGCGCACTCGACGCCGCGGAGTGGGTCGCGGGTCGTGACGCCGGCTGGTACGACTTCGGGGAGGTGCTCGCCGCGTGAGCGCCCTCGAATCCGACGTCGCCGACCTGTGGGCGCGCCGCGAGGACGGCCTCACGGCGGCCGACGCCGGCCTCGACGATTTGACGACGCTCGACGCCTTCCTCGAAGCGCTGGAGGCGGGCGAGGTGCGTGCCGCCGAGAAGCGCGGCGGCGAGTGGGAGGCAAACGAGTGGGTCAAGCGGGGCATCCTGCTGAACTTCGCGCTCCGGGAGACCCGCGCCCGGGAGTACGGCGACGTGACCTACCACGACGTGCTCCCCCTCCGAGACACCGCGGACCTCGGCCGTCGCGGCACGCGAAACACGCCCGACGGCACCGTCATCCGTCGAGGGGCGTACGTCGGGAGCGACGCCATCCTCATGTCGCCCGCCTTCGTCAACGTGGGTGCGCACGTCGGCGACGGCACCCTCGTGGACTCCTGCGACACCGTCGGGTCGTGTGCGCAGATAGGGAGCGACGTGAAACTCGGGGCGAACACGCTCATCGGCGGCGTCCTCGAACCGGTCGAGAGCGCGCCCGTCGTCGTCGAGGACGGCGTCTCGCTCGGTGCCGGCTGCCGGGTCACGAGCGGGTTCGTCGTCGGCGAGGACTCCATCGTGGGCGAGAACACCCTGCTCACGCCCCGCATCCCCGTCTACGACCTCGTCGAGGAGGAGGTCGTCTACGGGCACTTGCCAGCAGAACGCCGGGCGTTCATCCGCTACGTGGAGTCGAGCGTCGGCGACCACGACCTGTTCGACGGCGGGGCGTACAAGCCGGCCGTCGTCGCCACGCACATCGAGGACGAGACCCTCGAAGCCACGGAACGGGAGGGGGCGCTCCGGGAATGAGCGGCGACGTACGGCGGCTAGACGAGTGGGACGCCCCCCGACTGCGGGGGCTCGCCGACGAGTTCGACACACCGCTGTACGTCCTCGACCCCGACCGCGTCCGGAAGAACTGCGACCGTCTCCTCGGGGCGTTCCCCGCATCGGACGTGCACTACGCGGTGAAGGCCAACACGACCCGGACCGTCCTCGAAACCGTCCGCGAGGCGGGCCTCGGAGCGGAGTGCGCCTCCGCCGGGGAAGTCCGGCGCGCCCTCGACGCGGGCTTCCCCGCGAGCGAGGTGCGCTACACGGCCGTCAACCCGCCGGGGCGTGACCTCGACGCCGTCGTCGAGTGGGCCGACGAGCACCCGGAACTGACCGTCACCGTCGACTCTCGCGACACGCTCGAACGAATCGCAGACCGGGGCTACGAGGGCCGCCTCTGTGTCCGGGTCAACCCCGGCGTCGGCGCAGGCCACCACGCGAAGGTGACGACCGGCGACGCCCCGCAGTTCGGCGTGCCCTACGACCGCGCGCCGGGGCTCTGCGAGGCCGCACGCGACGTGGGCGACCTCGTCGGCCTCCACGCCCACGCGGGCAGCGGCATCATGGGCGAGGACCTCTCGGCCCACGAGGAACTCGTCCGGCGGATGTCGGCGCTCGCGGGCGAGGTGGGCGAGGATGGGTCCCTCGAATTCGTCGCCGTCGGCGGCGGCTTCGGCGTCCCCTACCGGCCCGAGGAACCGCCGCTGGACCTCGACTCGGTGGCGGAGACGACCCGCGAGGCGTTCGACTGCGACGCCCGCCTCGCCGTCGAACCCGGGCGCTACGTCGTCGCGGACGCGGGCGTCCTCCTGACACGGGTGACGGCGACCACGGAGACGCCCGAGACCACCGTCGTCGGGGCCGATGCGGGCATGACCGACCTGATTCGCCCGGCGCTGTACGGCGCGTACCACCACATCGACTGCCTCGCGCCGGACGCCGCCGACCGCGAGGCCACGACCTGCCTCGTCGCGGGGCCGGTCTGCGAGACGGCGGACATCCTCGGGGAGGGCCGTTCTCTCCCCGAACCACGACGCGGTGACCTCCTCGCGGTGGGCAACGCGGGAGCGTACGGCTACGAGATGGCGAGCCAGTACAACTCCCGGCCGCGACCGGCCGTCGTCACCGTCGACGGCGGGACGGTCGCCCGCCGCGAGACGCTCGCAGACCTCACGCGACTCGAACCCAACTACCACACATGATTCCTGTAGAGAAGTACCACGGCACCGGCAACGACTTCATCGTCGTCGACGCGAACGCATCCGTCCCCGACCGACGGGGCTTCGCCGTCGAGCACTGCGACCGCGAGACGGGCGTCGAGTACGGCTCCTCGGAGCGGGTCGGCGCGGACGGCGTCCTCTTTCTCGCGCTCGAAGACGCCTTCGACCCGCCGCGGGTCGTCATGACGCTCGTCCAGCCCGACGGCTCGACCGCCGCGATGTGCGGCAACGGCGCGCGGGTGGCCGCCCAGTGGGCCGCCGAGCGCACCGGGAGCCACGAGGTGATGATAGACACTCCGGCAGGGACCCGCTACGCCGTCCTCGACGGCGACTCCGTGCAAGTCGAGATGGGGCCACCGACGTTCACCCCGAAGGCCGTCCCGCTCGCCCCCGACCGCGAGGGGTCGCTCCTGGAGGAGGACGTGGAGGGCCTGACGGTCTCGGCCGTGAACACGGGCGTCCCGCACGCCGTCGCGTTCGTCGACGACGTGGACGCGGTCGACCTCGAGTCGGTCGCGCCGCCGGTCCGCCACGCCGACGTCTTCCCCGAGGGCGCGAACGTCACCCTCGCCAGCCCCGACGGTGACGGCGGGTTCCGCCAGCGCACCTTCGAACGCGGCGTCGAGGGCGAGACGGACGCCTGCGGCACCGGTGCGGTCGCCGTCGTCGCCGTCGCCCGCGAACTGGGGAAGGTCGCCGCCGGGGACGCCGTCACCGTCACCCCGCCGGGCGGCGAGTTGACGGTCACGCTGGACGGCGGCGTTGCCTACCTCCGCGGCCCCGTCGCCCGCGAGTTCGAGGGCGAACTCCCCGTTCCGCACACCCGATGAGCTTCGACCCGCTCGCCTTCCACGAGCGGGCGGTCCGGACGCCCTCTCACGAGTCGGTCGACGGGATGCGCGACCTGCTGGTCGGAACCCTCGACGAGAACGGCGCGGACCCGCGGGTCGACGGCGCCGGGAACGTCCTCGCCTCGACGGGCGAGGGCGACTTCCACCTCGTGTTGAACACGCACCTCGACACCGTCCCGCCGCACGTCCCGTTCTCCCGTGACGGCGACACGGTCCGCGGTCGCGGGGCCTGCGACGCGAAGGGACCGCTCGCGACTCTCGTGGACGCCTTTCTCGCCGCCGACCCCGACTACCGCCTCACGCTCGCCGTCACGCCCGACGAGGAGACCACCTCCGCCGGAGCCGACGCCCTCTCTCTCGACGGCGACGCTTACATCGTCGGCGAACCCACCGGTCTCGACGTCTGTACCGCCGCACGGGGGCGCTTCGAGGGGGCCGTCACGATACGGGGCGAGGCGGGCCACGCCGCCCACCCCGAGTCGGGCGTCAACGCCGTCGCGGGCGCGGAGGGGGTCCTCCGGGCGCTCCGCACCTTCGACGCCGAACACGGACCCGGCACGCACGACCAGTTGGGCGGGCCGACGCTCACCCCCACGGGTATCGCCGGCGGCGAGGCCATCAACCAGATTCCCGCCGCGTGTCGGGTCGACGTCGACCGCCGGAGCGTCCCGCCCGAGACGGCAGAGGGGTTCGAGACGGCGCTGAACGACCACCTCGCCGCCACCGCACCCGACGTGGACGCGACGTTCGCGCTCACCGAACGCGAGACGCCCTTCCTCGAAGCGTTCGCCACCGACCCGGACGACTCCCTCGTGGCTGCCTTCGAGGGGGCCGGCGCGGGCGACGTGCGTCCCTTCGGGGCGGCGACGGAGGCGTCGTACTTCGCGCCCGCTCCAACCGTGGTGTTCGGGCCGGGGGTGCTCTCGGACGAGGTAGGACCCGTCGCGCACGCCGAACGGGAGTACGTCTCGCGGGCAGAGGTCGAGGAGGCGGCGACGATACTGGGCGACGTGCTGGCGGCGTTCTGAAAGGTATCGAACCTTTCAGCCGAAGAAGATGTCCGCGAGGTCGCTCCCGCCCGACCCCACGTCGCGGTACAGTTCCGAGTAGCCGCAGTTCGTACAGGAGACCACCTTGAACTTGTTCGTCTGGATGTCGAACATCTTGCTCAGGCCGCTTCCCGTCGTCGAAATCTCGCCGACGTCGACCTCGCCGTGTCCGCACTTCGGACAGCCGCTGTCGCTGTTGGAGGGCATACACTCGCGGTTCGTGACAGGTCGGTAAATATTTTCAGGTGGTCACGGGGCGGCCGGGTCGACCCGTCCGCGGTCGAGGTACGCACGCGCCTCGTCGTCCGAGACCTGCGGGAACGAGTCGTAGAACCGGGCGACGGCCCCGAAGACGAACGGCGTCTCGACGCAGACCACGTCGTCGGCGACCTGTCGCAACAGCGCCACGGACTCCGGCGGGGCGACGGGGACGGCGACGACGACGCGTCTCGCGCCCGCCGCCTCGACGGCCCGGACGCAGGCGATGGTCGTCGCGCCCGTCGCGATACCGTCGTCGACGATCAGCACCGACTTCCCCGCGAGGTCGACGGGCTCTGGCTGGTACGCCTCGCGTTTCTCGCGGGCGACCGCGGTCTGTCGCTCGCGCTCTCGTTCGACGTACCCCTCGCCGACGCCGAGGCGGTCGAGGAGGTCGTCGTTCAGCCACGTCGCGCCGTCAGCCCCCACCGCGCCGATGGCGAGTTCGGGGTTGCCGGGCGCGCCGAGTTTCCGGGCGACGACCACGTCCAGCGGGCGGCCGAGGGCGTCCGCGACGACCCGTCCGACCGGGAGGCCGCCGCGCGGCACCGCCAGGACGACGTCGGCCGTCACCCCTCGCTCCCGGAGGGTCTCGGCGAGGCGCTCACCTGCGTCGGTGCGGTCTCTGAACATCGCGTCTCACGGTGGTACTAGCACACCCCGGCGGATGAACCCGCCGCGCGAACCCCTGACAGTCCCGAACGCGTGTGTGTCCGACCAGTCGTGTTTATCGTCGGACATGCTGTACCCCCACGCGAACGAGGGGACTCATGGACACCACACACTCCACGACCGGCGGGACTTCGCGGCGCGCGCTCCTACGGGGGTCGGCGGCCGCGTGCGGCCTCCTGCTGGGCGGTCGAACGCTCGTCGGCGTCGGCTCCGGTGCGACGGGACCGGTCACGGCGATGACACGCAACTGCTACGTCGGCACCGACCTCTTTCGCCTGTTCGAGTCCGGCCTCGACCTCGACCCGCGGCGGGTCTACGAGCGCTACGCGGAACTGTCCGCGAGCGCCGTCGAGACGCGTCTCGCCGCCATCGCCGCCGAGATACTGGCGAACGGACCCTCCGTCGTCGGCCTGCAGGAGGTCGCACTCGTCCGGACGCAGGAGCCGAGCGACCACGCGGGCGGCGACCCGAACGCCTCGCGGGTCGACTACGACTTCCTCGCGTCGCTCGAAGCGCGACTCGGAGGGGAGTACCACGTCGCCGCGAGCGTCGTCACCGCAGACGAGGAGTTCCCGGCGGAGGGCGAGGGCCGCCGGCTCGACGTGCGCCTGACCGACCGCGACGTCCTCCTCGTCAGACGGGGAGTCGACGTGCGCGCCACGGACGCCCGCCGCTACCGCTATCGACTCTCCTTCCGTGCGGGCGACGGGACGCTCGTGACGGTCCACAGGGGGTACTGTCTGGCCCGCCTCCAGTCGGGGGGCCTGCGCTTCACCGCGGTGAACACGCACCTCGAAGCCGCCTCCGCGGTCGTGCGCTACCTGCAGGCGTACGAACTCCGGCGGGACCTCGGGTCCACCGGCGACCCGACGATTCTCCTCGGTGACTTCAACGCCCCGCCGGGCGACGCGACCTACGGCCTGCTGACCCGGTCGTATCGGGACGCGTGGGCCGACGCCGACAGCGGCACGCCCGGTCCGACCTGCTGTCAGGCGGCGGACCTCAGGAACGAGGAGTCGCTGTTGAGCAGACGCGTCGACGGCGTGTTCTACCGGGCGGGAGACGCGCGGGAGGCGGCCCGCGTCGGGTCGCGGACGAGCGACCGGGTCGCGGCGGGCGACGGGACCCGCGTCTGGCCATCGGACCACGCGGGCGTGGTCGCCACGCTCGGCCTCTGAACGGGAGACCCGCTCAGCAGTCGTCGACCAGTTCGCTCGCCAACCCGATGTACCCCTCGGGGGTGAGCGCGTACAGTTCCTCGCGGACGGACTCGTCCACGTCGAGGTCCTCGAACATGTCGTGGAAGTCCTCGATGGTGACCTCCCGGCCCCGGGTGGCGGCCTTGACGGACTCGTAGGCGTCGGCGTAGCCCTCCCGACGGAGGATGGTCTGGACCGCCTCGCCGACGACCGCCGGGTTCGATTCGAGGTCCTCGCGCATCACGTGCTCGTTCGGGACGACCTTCTCCAGTCCGTTCGCGGCCTTCTCGTAGCCGATGAGACAGTGGGCGAGTGCACTCCCGACGTTGCGCTTGACGGTCGAATCCGAGAGGTCACGCTGGAGGCGAGAGGTGGTGACGTACTCGCCGAGGAACGCGAGGTCCGCGTTGGCCTTCGAGAGGTTCCCCTCACTGTTCTCGAAGTCGATGGGGTTGACCTTGTGGGGCATCGTCGAACTGCCCGTCTCCCCCTCGGTCGTCTCCTGTCCGAGGTAGCGATTCGAGACGTAGAGCCAGACGTCGCGGTCCATGTCCACCAGTATCTGGTTGGCCCGCCGGAAGGCGTCGAACAGCGCCGAGAGGTCGTCACACGGGTTGACCTGCGTGGCGAGGGGGACGTGCTCGAACCCGAGCGACTCGACGAACTCGTGGGAGAAGGTCCGCCAGTCCACGTCCGGGTAGGCGGCGGCGTGGGCCGCGTACGTCCCGGAGGCGCCGGCGAGTTTCCCGGCGAGGTCGGTCGACTCGATGTCCGCGAGCGCCCGGCCCAGACGGGCGGCGTAGACGGCCATTTCCTTGCCGAACGTCGTGGGGGTCGCTGGCTGGCCGTGCGTGCGCGCGAGCATCGGCAGATCCCGGTACTCGCGGGCCATCTCGCTCAGCGTGTCCCGCAGGTCGCGCAGCGAGGGCACCAGCACCTCCTCGACGGCGTCTGCGACGAGGAGTCGCTGGGCGAGGTTGTTCACGTCCTCGCTCGTGAGGCCGAAGTGAATCCACGGCGCGTACTGCGGGAACGAGTCGCGGATGAAGTACTCGACGGCCTTCACGTCGTGGTTCGTCGCGGCGAACTGTTCGGTGCCCTCCGTCTCGATGGTCTTGACGAGAGCGGCGTCGTCGAAGTCGAACTCCTCGTACAGTCGGCGGAGGGCCGCACGCTCGTCGTCTGCGAGTTCGAGGGGCGTCGCGTCGAGGTCCGCGAGGGCGACGAGGTACTCCACCTCCACGTGGACCCGGGCACGCATGAGGCCCGCCTCGCTGGCGTACGGGGCGATGGGGGCGGTGTAGTCCGAGTACCGCCCGTCCAGCGGCGATACGGCGTCGAGTGCGGTACGCATACTCCGTCGTGCGGAAGGAGACTGAAAAAGCGTATCGAACCCCATCGGCGTCGCGGTGACAGGACGAACACACGACCCCTCGAATATGCTCGAACGTGCATCGTCCCACGTCTAAGTGCTGTTTCGGGGCCGATTCGATACACGTACGTGTATACTAGCTCCGTCGGGATCGAACCGCTTTTGCCTCGCTGGCGGGAGGGGTGCACATGGTCAGGATTGCGGGCATGGCGAGCAATCGCGGGCGGAACCTGCTGAACGTCGCCGACCGTGTGGAGGCGGCGTCGTTCTCGGTGGTGCTCTCGGACCACGCGGACGCGCCGGTCCTCGACGCCGCCGCCGAGCGCGGGATTCCGACGGAGACCGTCGAACGCGACGACGGAGGGTCCCGCGAGTCCCACGAGCACCGCGTGCTGGACGCCCTCGCCGACTACGATGTCGACCTCGTCTGTCTCGACGGCTACATGCGCGTACTCACGCGCGAGTTCCTCGACGACGCGCCGCTGACGCTCAATGTCCACCCGAGCCTCCTCCCCGCGTTCCCGGGGATGGACGCCCACGAACAGGTCCTCGACGCCGGCGTCCGCGTGACGGGGTGTACGGTCCACGTCGTCACCGAGGACGTCGACGCCGGCCCCGTCGTCACGCAGGAACCCGTCCCCGTCTTCGAGGGCGACGACGCAGACTCCTTGAAGGCGCGCGTCCTCCACGAGGCGGAGTTCAGGGCGTACCCCCGCGCCGTGCGCTGGGTCGCCGAGGACCGCCTCTCCGTCTCCGACGGTTCCGTGAACGTCGAGGGCGACGACGGTGGGGAGTTCCCGACTCGCCGCCTCGACTCGACCGACCACGTCGAGACGCTCCGCTACGGCGAGAACCCCCATCAGGACGCCGCCCTCTACGCCGACCCGACCTGCGAGGAGGCTTCCGTCGTCCACGCCCGCCAGTTGAACGAGGGCGCGAAGGGGATGGGCTACAACAACTACAACGACGCCGATGGCGCACTCGACCTGATAAAGGAGTTCGAGGAACCCGCCGCCGCGGTCATCAAACACACCAACCCCGCCGGCTGTGCCACCACCGACTCCCTCGCGGAGGCGTACGAACGCGCCCTCGCGACGGACCCCATGAGCGCCTTCGGCGGCATCGTCGCCCTCAACCGCGAGTGCGACGCCGCGACCGCCGAACTGGTGATCGACTCGTTCAAGGAAGTCGTCGTCGCGCCGGGGTACACCGAGGAGGCGCTCGCCACCCTCCGCGAGAAGGAGAACCTCCGCGTCCTCGACGTCGGAGATGCCCCCCTCGCCTTCGAGGAGCGCTTCGCCGAGAAGCCCATCACGGGCGGGCGACTCGTCCAGGAGCGCGACACCCAGCGAGTCACCCCTGAGGACCTCGACGTCGTCACGGAGCGTGAACCCACCCGGGAGCAGTTGGAGACGATGTGCTTCGCGTGGCAGGTCGGCAAGCACGTCAAGTCCAACGCCATCGTCTTCGCCGACGGCACCGAGACGGTCGGTATCGGCATGGGACAGGTCTCGCGCGTGGACGCGGTCCGACTCGCCGCGATGAAGGCCGAGGAACACGCCGAGGGCAAGTCCGCGGAGGGCGCGGTGATGGCCTCGGACGCCTTCTTCCCGTTCCCGGACGGCATCGAGGCGGCCGCCGAGGCCGGTATCGAGGCCGTCGTCCAGCCCGGCGGGAGCGTCAACGACGACGACGTCGTCGAGGCCTGCGACGAACTGGGTATCGCGATGGCGTTCACCGGCCAGCGGAGCTTCAGACATGACTGAGCGAAGCGAAGGAGTGCCGGAAGCCAGCGAACGAGCGAAGCGAGCTCGCGCGGCTTCAGACATGACTGAACGGTAGTGAGAGAACGTCTGAAGCTCGGAGGACGTCTCACCCGAGGTTTCGCCCCTCGGCGGCCGACGGCGGCGTGCTCTATCGTCGACCACTCCCGGTCGTCACCGGTCGGCGGGCGGTCAGGACCGCCCCGTGGTCCGTTCGAGTTCCTGTCTCCCGTCGTCGCTCCCGGCGACGATTTGGTCTTTTCAGGCTACAACGCGACAATCGATCCAGACACTACTGACGACAGGTAACAGTAGCTTCAGCAGCAGTATCGGTGTCGCATCCCCGGCAAAAAGACCAACTTATCTCGTCGCTCGCATCGTCCGGGGGCCCCCCCGTCGAATCCGCGCCAACGCGAACGACGGCACTACACTCCAACCCGTCAACTCGTGTGGTCTCGGACGCGACTACGCTTTGGGTCTCACTCGCCGTTCCGCCCCTCTCGGTAGCCGACCCGACCCGCTAGGGCCGTCGTCTCGAGGAGGCTGAAGACGGCGACGAGTATCCGAACGGTGAGGACGACGCCACCGAGTGCCGCGAGGATGGCACCGAGGTCGGGTCCGGTCGTCGACGGGTCGGACAGGAGCGACCCGCCGAGGAGGAGCGCGAGACCGATCCAGAAGGCCTCGTCGCGCTGGGAGAGGGCCGTGAGCGTGTCGTCACTCATGTCCGGTGTGTTTCTCGACTGACGTGATAAGCCTTCTGTGGCGACCTACTCGACCCGACGGAAGGCCGTTCCCGCCCGCTCTGCGGTCACCCGGTCGCTGTCGGAGTCCCCAACGAACAGCGTCCGCTCCGGGGTCGAACCGAGTGCCTCGACGGCGGTGAGGAGCGGCCGCGGGTGGGGTTTCCGCTCCGCGACGGAGTCCCGACCGACGATTGCCCCCACCTCCCGCGTCACTCCGTGGGTGTCCAGCGCCGCCCGACAGGCCGCCTCGCAGTTGAGCGAGCAGACGCCGACTGGTTTCTCGGAGTCGGCGAACTCGTCGAGCAGGGGGAGGCGTTCCGACCGACGCGCGCCCTCGCACTCGGCGGCCGCGAGGGAGGGTTCTATCTCGTCGGCGACACCGAGCTCTTCGGCGATGGGAAGCAAGTCGAGGGCGTCGTCGACGTCCGTCTCGGCGCCGTGGCTCCGGAGCACGGGTTCGATTCGCTCCGCGGTCTCGGCCCAGTCGACGGCGAGGCGGACCAGCGTCCCGTCGAGGTCGTAGACGACGGCGTCGTACGCGTCGTCTTGCGTGTCGGTCATCCCGCTGTCCGACACGGAACGGTGAGAAGAGCGTTCCGACCGCCGTTACAGGCTGCCGATGTCATCGTCCGTCGTCAGGTCGTGGTTCGGGAAGCACTCCCCGAGGTCGTGGATCATGTCGATGGTCTCGCGTTTCGTCTGCACGTCGATGTCGTCGAGGGTCTCGACCTTCTCCAGCGCCCGCTTGAGGAGGGGGAGGCTGAGGCGCTGGTCGATGTGTGCGACGGGGAGATGCAGGTCGTCGAACGACTCCGGCGGGATGTCGGACGTCGAGAGCAGGTAGTAGTCGTCTATCTCCGCGAAGTCGTCGGTCGGGAAGTCGTCCTCCTGGTAGGGAATATCGGGCGAGTCGACCGTCGCACCGCGAATCGACGGGACGTGGAGCGTGTAGTCGGTCATTCCACTGCCCGGTGGGGCCGACGCGGGAGTGTCGCTGGTGCTTGCCGTGGCAGGGTCGTGAGATGCGTACGCTTACCGGCCTCGGGCGCGACTCCCCCGCGTGACCAGCACGTCGTTCCTCGTCTCGCTGGTGGCCGGAGCCGTGCTCCTCCCGTACGCCACGCTGTGGCTCTCGCGGAGCGGGCGGGTCCGTGAGCGGGCCGTCCGGTTCGCCCGCACCGGGTGGCATCGGTGGCTGGCGGTGGGCGGGGCGGTGCTTGCGCTCTACACGCTCGCCGCGGGCGGCGGGCGGCTACTGCCCGCACCACCGATACCCCTCGCGTGGGCCGCCGTGACGCTGTCGCTGGTCACCGCCGCCCACGTCGAGGTGCTGGTCGCCGCCGAGGCGATGCGCGCGTACCCCGACGACCGGGCGTTGCACTACGACCTGTCGCGGCCCTGCACGTGGGTGGCGACCAGTGCCCGCATCGTCTCGGCGTGGGGGTGGCTGATGCGCGAGCGACACCCGTGGCTCGCGCCCGGCTTCCTCGCCAGCAGCCTTTCGCTCGCGCTCGGCCCGCAGTTCGGTGTGGTCCCGGTCTCGGTGTGGTCAGCGCTCGCCGCCTCCACGCTCGTCCTCGGACTGTGTTGTCTCCCGTTCCCGCGACTCGTCGGTCTCCCCGGTGGGTTCCTCGACGGGGACCTCCCGCCGTAGCCGCCCGTACCCCCAGTCGAACACGACGGGGAGCGTCTGCTGGTCGGTCACCCCGTGGGAGGAGAGTTGCGTGTCGTATCGCACGGACTCGCCGGCGGGCACGTCGAAGCGGATCTCGCTCACGTCGGAGATGGTCGCCACGCCCAGTTCCGCGAGGAACTCGCCGCCCCCCTCACCGCCGTTCTGGACGGTGACAGCGACGTCGATGGCGTTCGGGTTCGAGACCGTCTCGGGGAGGTCGAAGGACTCGACGGTGAATCGGGCCGGGTGAGCGAGCGCGCCGAGGACGTTCTCGTCCAGCGACCAGTCGGTCGGAGCGTCGGGCCCGTCCGTCAGGACGACTCTCCCTTCGGTCGGTGTGACGTCGAGCGGGACCGGTACGCCGACGGTCACCGGGTCGCCGAACGTGTCCACGACGGAGTCTGACCTCTTCGGGTAGCGGACGCCGTCGAGTTCGACCGTGAACCGCTCCGGGAGCTCACGAGCGCCGACGCCGTCAAGCGTTCCCTCGGCCGGCCGGACCGCGAATGTGACGAACTGTTCCGTCTCGTCGCCCACGACGTCGAGGTGGGCTCCGCTGCGGAGGGCCATCCGTGCAGTCGAAACGTCGGAGACGACGAGCCGCGGCGGGTCGCCTTCCGGTGTGGGGTCGTCCGGATCCGTCGTGGTCGGTGATGCGGTGCCATCGTCCGTACGCGTCCCCGGTGAATCGGTGGTAGCGAGACAGCCGGTGAGCGCGTGGGTCGTTCCCGTGCCCGCGAGCGCGAGGAAGTGGCGGCGGTCCATATCTGCTGTTGTGACACTGGATATGAATCTATTCGCCAGCATCAAACGGTCGTCTGAGCCTCACTCCCCACTTCGATAGGCTAAAACCGCCACCCGTCCCACGCCTCGGCATGGAGTACCACGAGGCCGCGAACTTCCTCTTCGACCTGCGGCGGTACCCCTCGCGGCGGGGTATCGACGCGACGCGGGCCCTCCTCTCGTACGTCGGAGACCCCCACGAAGGGCTGGCCTGCGTGCAGGTCGCCGGGTCGAACGGGAAGGGGTCGACGGCGCGGATGGTCGAACGCGTCCTCCGCGAGGCGGGCCTCGACGTGGGGCTGTTCACCTCCCCGCACCTGGACGACGTCCGCGAGCGGGTCCGCATCAACGGGCGCAAGGTGACGAAACGGGCGCTGACCGAGTTCGTGGAGGCGACCCGCGAGCCGATTCTGGAAGCCGCCGCCGACGGCGACTGTCCGACGTTCTTCGAGGCGAACACCGTCCTCGCGCTGTGGGCGTTCGCGCGCGCCGACGTGGACGTGGCCGTCCTCGAAGTCGGTATCGGCGGGCGCTACGACGCGACGAGCGCCGTCTCGCCCGTCGCGAGTTGCGTCACGAGTGTCTCGCTCGAACACACCGAGATGCTCGGTGACACGGTCGAGGAGATCGCTCGCGACAAGGCGCAGGTCGCCGGCGACCACCCCCTCGTGACGGGCGCCGACGGGGACGCCCTCGCGGCCATCCGCGACGAGGTGGGCGAGGTCCTGACGGTCGGTCCGTCGGGGGTGGACGTGACTGCCACCTACGGGGGCCGCGAGGGAGTCGAGGGACGCGTCTCGCTTTCGGGCCCAGACTGGTCGGTGGAGACGACGCTCCCGCAACTGGGCGCGCATCAGGCGACGAACGCGGGCATCGCGGCCGCCCTGTGCCGACAGGTCGCGGACGTGGACGAGGCCACCGTCGCGCGGGGACTCGCGAGCGCCCACTGGCCGGGGCGCTTCGAGGTCATGTCCCGGTCGCCCCTCACGGTCCTCGACGGAGCGCACAACCCCGGCGCGTGCGCCACCGTCGCGGAGACGCTCTCGACGTTCGACTACGACGACCTGCACCTCGTCGTCGGCGCGATGCACGACAAGGACCACGGGGCGATGGCCGAGGCCCTCCCCGACCCGGCGCACGTCTACACCTGCCGGGCGGACATCGACCGCGCGGAGTCCCCCGAGGTGCTGGCCCGCGTCTTCGAGAACCACGTGGGAGGGGCGGTCCATCAGGAGGGGAACGTGACGGACGCCCTCGCGACGGCCCTCGACCGGGCCGGACCGGACGACTGCGTCCTCGTGACCGGGTCGCTGTACGTCGTCGCCGAGGCGCGCGAGCGATGGACCCGTCTCGACGTCCCCAAGCGCGTGACCGACCTCGACGAGGCCGAGGCGGTCCTCGCGGACGCGGACGTGACCGACGGGGGCATCTGGCGGATGCGCGGGAAGGGGGTCCACCGGGTCGTGAAGACCCGCGTCCAACCGCGACAGGCCCAGTACCTGAAAGAGGAGCTGCTGTCGCTCGGCGGCGAGTGCGCCACCTCCGGGCTCTCCGCACAGGATAGCGAGCGCGTCGACGTGGTGCTGATGGGGACGCTGGCACAGTTCCGCCGCCTCACCGAGACGCTGGCCGACCAGCCCTACGGACTCTCGGAACTGGCGGCCACCCTCCGCGAGGCGCTCGAAATCGGCGTCGAGTCGGTCGAACGGGGCTACCCGTGGGAGGGTCGGACCGCCGTCATGGGGATCCTCAACGTGACGCCCGACTCCTTCCACGACGGCGGGGAGTTCGAAGAGCACGAGGCGGCCGTCGCGCGGGCCGAGGCGATGGTCGAAGCCGGGGTGGACGTCATCGACGTCGGCGGGGAGTCGACCCGCCCCGGCGCGGACCCGGTGCCCGACGAGGAGGAGATCGCCCGGGTCGTACCGGTCATCGAGACCCTCGCCGACCTCGACGTGTTGCTCTCTATCGACACGCGCAAGGCGGCGGTGGCCCGTGCTGCCCTCGAAGCGGGCGCGGACGTCCTCAACGACGTCTCCGGGCTGGCTGACCCCGAGATGCGCCACCTCGCCGTCGAGTACGACGTGCCCGTCGTCGTGATGCACTCCATCGAGGCGCCCGTCGACCCGGACACCGAGGTGGAGTACGACGACGTGGTCGAGGACGTGTTAGAGGCCCTGAGCGAGCGAGTCCTCCTCGCAGAGAAGGCGGGACTGGACCGCTCGCAGGTCATCGTCGACCCCGGTCTCGGCTTCGGCAAGACGCGCCACGAGAACTTCGAACTGCTCGGCCGCCTCGACGAGTTCCACGCGCTGGGCTGTCCGGTCCTCGTCGGCCACTCGCACAAGTCGATGTTCGACCTCGTGGGGAGCGAGGCGGGCGAACGCCTCCCCGCCACCGTCGCCGCTACCGCCGTCGCCGCCGAACGGGGGGCCGACATCGTCCGCGTCCACGACGTCCCCGAGAACGTCGCCGCCGTCCGCACCCAGCGGGCGGCCTCCGACCCCGACGACCTGTAGGACGAGGTCGGTCTCCGGTGCGAGTCGGAGTCGCACGACTTATGTTTAGGGCTGCCTAAACCGTTCGTATGACCTCCCGCGCCGCGCCCGCGGACGACGACGAGATTCGGGTGACTGCCTGCACGACCTGTCCCGGTCGGACCCTCATCGCGGAGGAGGGCAACACCGACGGCTGGCTCTCCTCTGACCTCGTCGTGGACGTCGAGGAGCACCGCTGAGCGTCTCGTTTCGACTCCTTTCCTCTTACGCGCCCAGCTCCCGGTAGAACTCGAGGTGTTCTGCCAGCACCCGCTCCCAGTCGTAGCGCTCGAAGGTGGGGTCGTAGTCCCGGCGCTCCCGGTCGCTCGCGCCCGCGATGACCGCCTCCAGTTCCTCCGGCGAGGTGACGCGCACCCCGCGCTCGCGGCGCTCGACCAGTTCGTGGGCACTCGACCCGCCCTGGTACTCCACGACGCCGACGCAGCCGGCGACGAGCACCCACAGCAGTTCGCGGGCGAACGATACGTGCCGGCGCGTCTGGACGAACACGTGCGCGCCGCGGTAGTACGCCAGTCGCTCGTCGCGGCTGAGGTCGCCCGCGAGCGTCACCCGGTCGGCGATTCGCAGGGAATCGAGCTGGTCGGCCACGCCCGCCCGCCCCGCGCCGCTCCCGACGACGAGCGCCGACCAGTCGCGGTCCCTGAGTTCGGCGAGCGCCAGCAGGAGGCTGTCGAGGTTCGCGTCCTCGTCGAGGGGGGTGGCGGCGACCACGTCGTACGTCGGGTCCGGGTCGACCGCCCGCACCCGCTCGCAGTCGACGGCCTGCGGGACCCGCCGGACCCGGTCGTCGGGCGTGCCGTACTCCATCACGCGCCGCCCGACGAGTTCCGAGGGGACGAGGGCCCCGTCGGGTGCCGTCGCGGCCCGGCGGGCGAGTCGCCCCCCGGGCGGCACCTCGTCGGTCCACCCGACCACGAGGGGCGAGCGCGCGAGTCTCGCCCCCGCCCGCGCCCCGAGGACGACGCTCGCCGGGCGAGGTGCCGTCTGGACCACGTCCGGGCCGTACCGGGCGAGCAGCGCGGGGAGCCGAGCGGTGAACGAGGTGCGGGCGGGGGCGACGGTGACGCCGTGGTAGGCGACGCCCTCGTGGCGCAACACCTGCTCGTAGCCGGGCCAGAACTGGGTGCAGAAGACGCGGACCTCGTGGCCGTCGGCGGCGAGTCGCTCGGCGAGCACACGCGACCGTTCGGACTCGCGGGCCGACCCCCGCGAGCGCCACCCCTGCGAGTCCGGCACCACGAGCGCGATTCGCATACCGCGGGGTGCACCGCGGGGGTTATCAAACCTGACCTCTCGCCCCGCCGGCCGCCTTCCGAACGACTATCACGCGGTGCGACCTCACACGTCTCATGCGCGACATCGAGCGGTATCTCAACGTCCGGAGCGCCTACGGCGCTTCTTTCTCCCCCGGAGGCACCCTCGCCTTCCTGTACGACGCAACCGGCGTCTCGCAGGTGTGGACGCTAGCGGAACCCCGAGCGTGGCCGGAACAGCGCACTTTCTACGACGAGTCGGTCGGCTTCGTCGACTGCTCGCCCACCCGCGAGGAACTGGTCTTCGGGATGGACGAGGGGGGCAACGAACGCACACAACTCCACCGCCTCGACCTCGCGGGCGGCGTCGACGACGTGACGAACCTCACCGACCGCCCCGGCGCGAAACACCGCTGGGGGGGCTGGAGCCACGACGGCGACCGGTTCGCCTTCGCCTCGAACCGCCGCGACGAGTCGGTCTTCGACGTCTACGTGCAGGACAGGGACGCCGTCGGCGGCGACACCGACCTCGTCCACGAGGGCAGCGGGTGGCTCACCGTCCAGGGCTGGTCGCCCGACGATTCTCGACTCCTCGTCTCGGAGGCCTACTCCAACTTCGACCAGGACGTGTACGTCCTCGACCTCGAATCGGGCGAGTTCGTCCACCTCACGCCCCACGAGGGCACCGCGCGGTTCGTCAGCGCCACGTGGGGGCCGGACGGCGGCGTCTACCTCGCGACCGACCACGACCGGGACACCCTCTCGCTGGTCCGGTTCGCCCCCGAGGACCTCGGGGCGGGCCTCGACGCGATGGACCCCGTCGTCGAGGATTCGGAGTGGAACGTCGAGGGCATCGCCGTCGACCACGACACCCGACGGGCGGTGTACTCGAAGAACGTCGACGGCTACACCGAACTCACGGTCGGTGATATCGACGGCACCGAGTTCACCGAGCGTTCGGCGCCCGCGCTCCCGAAGGGGGTCGCCGGTGGGGTGAGCTTCGACGCCGACGCGACGTCGATGGCGCTGACGGCGACGGGGAGTTCGGCGAACACGAACGTCTACGGCGTGGACGTGGACACGGGCGAGGCCGACCGCTGGACCTGCGCCTCGACGGCGGGCATCCCCCGCGAGTCGTTCGTCGAACCGGACCTCGTGCGCTTCGAGTCGTTCGACGGGCTGGCGGTCCCCGCGTTCTTCTCGCTCCCCCACGAGGTGCCCGAGGGCGGCGCGCCCGTCGTCGTGGACATCCACGGCGGCCCCGAGAGCCAGCGCCGGCCGTCGTTCAACTCCCTCAAGCAGTACTTCCTCGCACACGGCTACGCCGTCTTCGAACCCAACGTTCGCGGGTCGACGGGGTACGGGACGACCTATACCCACCTCGACGATGTGGAGAAGCGCATGGACTCGGTGCGGGACGTGGAGGCCGGCGTGGAATGGCTCCACGCCCAGGACACCGTCGACCCGGACCGCATCGTCGCCTTCGGCGGCTCGTACGGCGGGTTCATGGTGCTCGCCGCACTCACCGAGTATCCCGACCGCTGGGCCGCCGGGGTGGACGTCGTCGGCATCGCCAACTTCGTCACGTTCCTCGAGAACACCGGGTCGTGGCGGCGCGAACTCCGCGAGGCCGAGTACGGGTCGCTCGCCGAGGACCGCGAGTTCCTGGAGTCCATCTCGCCCATCAACAACATCGAGAAGATCCGCGCGCCGCTGTTCGTCCTCCACGGCGCGAACGACCCGCGCGTCCCCCTCGGGGAGGCCGAACAGATCGTCGAGGAGGCCCGCGAGCAGGGGGTCCCCGTCGAGGAGTTGATATTCGAGGACGAGGGCCACGGCATCGCGAAACGCGAGAACCGCATCGAGGCGTACTCCCGCGTGGTCGCGTTCCTCGACGACCACGTCTGAGGACCCTTTCGAGCGGTCAGTTCCCGTCGGACCGCACCGAGGACCGCCGCCGCGGGGACGGCGAACAGGAGCTTGTGGTCGATGACGTCGACGTACAGCGTCGAGCCCTCGAGCAGTTCCCGGCCCACGACGAGGAAGGTGGACTCGTCGACGTGGAGCGGCTGGCGAAGGTAGGCGAGCGGTGCGAGGACTCCGAGGAGGATGACCACGACGGTGGCGACGGCGAAGCGCGCGTCCCCCCGCAGGGAGTCGCGCTCGATCACAGGTCGGTGTCTGATATTCCTTTATAGTTGTGACTGTCGGGGAACGGTGAGTTCAGTATTACCATACTTCCCAGATGAAATTTCCCGATTTGGGGTGCGTTAGTGGTTCGCTCACCGCGAGGAGGGGTCCTCCGCTCCGAACTCGACCGGTCGGGGCGACGACCCACACGACATGTGGGTCACGGGTGCTCCCGGGACACGACTGTTTCACGCTCGACGCACCGTTTAACACGACATTTACGGCCGGTCCGGCCCGCGAAAGGTCCCCCCTGCTTATAGTACTGTCCGGTGTGGTCGGGGTAGATGGCGGGCGACACCTACGACCGCGTCACGGCGCATCTGGCGTCCCTCCGTGGGGCGTACAGCGAGTTCGCCGTCCAGCAGACGAGCGTCTCGGTCTCGTCGGCCGACTACGACCGCCTCCGACGGGAGACGGAGTGTGGCGTCGTCGAGGCGGGCGCGCGCGTCCGCGACGACTCGGGGCGGGCGCTCGCGGTCAGGCAGGACGGCCTCTGGTGTGACCCGCTGGGATGCGTCGGACCCGAGGAGACCGTCGAGGAGGCCGCTCACCGCGTCCTCCGGGAGGCGACGGGCGTGGAGTGTCGCATCGTCGACCTCCTCGGGGTGCGCATCGTCGCCGCCACCGACCGCGCCGACCCGGACCGCGAGGCGCTCTACCGACTCTCGGCACTGTTCACCGCGGAGTACCGCACCGGCGACCCGCGGGAGGGGTGCGCGTGGCGGACCGCCCCGCCGGGTGCGCTCCCCGTCGACCCCTGATTCTCGACTCGCGTCGGGTCAGATGACGCCCGTCACCGTCGCGGCCTCGATGGCCGCCTCCTCGCTCACCCCGTCGCCGAGGATGGTGTAGCGGTCGCGAATCTCGTGGGCCGTCGTCATCGCCTGCACGAAGTCCTCGGGAGCGATGCCGAGGGCGTCGGCGTCCGTCGGCGCGCCGATGCGGTCGAGAGCGTCGCGGACGTTCCGCCAGCGCCCGTCGCTCCCCGAGTGGAGGTACTCGGTGACGACGCTCGCGACGCCGACCTGGTGTCCGTGGAGGGCCACGCCCGGCGCGATGCGGTCCAACTGGTGGGAGATGAGGTGTTCCGCGCCCGAGGCGGGCCGCGAGGACCCGGCGATGGACATCGCCACGCCCGAGGAGACGAGGGCCTTCATGACGATCCACGCCGACTCCTCCAGTCCCTGCTTGATGGAGTCGGCGCTGTTCACGAGCATCTCGGCGGTCATCCGGGAGAGTGCGCCGGCGTACTCGCTGTACTCGACGTTCTTCAGGCGGTGGGCGAGTTCCCAGTCCCTGACCGCCGTGTAGTTCGAGATGATGTCCGCGCACCCGGCGGTGGTGAGTCGCCACGGCGCGTCGGCGATGAGGTCCGTGTCCGCGACGACGGCCAGCGGGGGTTCTGCCGCCACCGAGTGGCGGGTGTCGCCCTCGGGGACCGACCCGCGCCCGGAGACGATGCCGTCGTGACTCGCCGCGGTGGGGACGCTCACGAAGCCGATGCCGACCTCGTCGGAGGCCATCTTCGCGATGTCGATTGCCTTGCCGCCGCCGACGCCGACGAGGAAGCCCGCGTCCACGGCCTCGGCGCGCGCGATGACCTCCTTCACGGCGGCGAACGAGGCCTCCTCGACGGTGATGACGTCGCTGTCGTCGAACTGGTCCGCCACCCGGCCCGCCGCAATCTCACGCGGGGTGGGGCTGGTGACGATGAGGGGCGTCCCGCCGAGGCGGAGTTCCTCGACGGCCGTCGCCGTCTCGTCCAGCACGCCGTGGCCGATGACGACGTTGCGTGGCAGGCGAATCCACGCCCGTTTGTCGAACATACACCCTCTCCCGGTCGGCGGGTCAAATAGCTTCGTTCTCGGCCGACTTGCGGCACTTCACCATGCCGAGGCCCTCCATCGTACACACCGTCTCGCCGTCGCCGTTAGTCGTCGTCACGCCGACGCGGGTGTGGCCGAACGCGCCCCGGTCGTCGGGGCGCTTCTCGAGGACCTCCAGCTCCACCGAGAGCGTATCGCCCGGCCTGACCGGCGCGTGCCAGCGCAGGGCGTCGATGCCTCGTCCGCCCGCGCTCGCCGTCTCGTTCATGTAGGACTCGACCAGCAGGCGGGCCGTCAGCGCCGCGGTCTGCCAGCCGCTGGCGATGAGTCCGCCGTACATCGTCTCCGAGGCGGCCTCCTCGCTCAGGTGGAACGGCTGGGGGTCGTAGCGCTCGGCGAACCGGACGATGTCCTCGCGCGTGACGGTCACGCTCCCGCAGTCGCGAGTGTGACCCACCTCGATGTCCTCGAAGTACAGCGTCATGCCACGACGCTGATTGGGGCGGTGACAAAAAACTACGGCTGGGCGGTCGGACGAGTTCGACACTCGGACCGTCGAGAGCACGTCCACCCCATCGGCCACGACGCGATTCGGGAGGTCCTCGGGGAGGCGTTCCCCGACAGACGCGGGTGAGCGGTTCGAGGGCGGGCAGCCGTCAGAACGTCGAGAGGACGTCTAGCACGCGCTCTTCTGCCTCCCGAGCAGGACCGTTCTCCCGCCCGGTCCGGTCGCTCTCGCGGTGTTCCTCGACCGTCGCCGGGACCGTCTCCTCGTGGGGGGTCGCCTCCCACCCGAGGGCTTCGAGTTTCGACGTGTCGAGGACGTGCGGGTAGTCCCGGTAGAGCGGGAAGTCGGCGGGCGAGAGGTCGCCCGCGGCCAGTTCGCGCTCGCCGGCCTCGACCACCTCGACGTCCTCGCCGACTTCCTCCGCCAGCAGGTCCACCCACTCCGTGAGGACGGGCAGGGTGTGGTCGGCGACGTTGTACGCCTCGCCGGCCTCGCCCGCCTCGGCGACGACGCGGAGGGCGCTGGCCACGTCGCCGGCGTAGACGAGGTGTCGAAGGTGGGTGTAGGGGACGACGAGTCGGTCGTGGTTGAGGACGCGGTCGATCCAGTAGTCGAACCGTTCGGTGTAGTCGTACGGACCGTAGACGACCGGCGGGCGAATCGACGTGGCGCGGACGCCACGCTCAGCGGCCTCGAAGACCGCACGGTCGCCCTCGGCCTTCCGCGGACCGTAGCTCTCCGGGGAGTCGTCGCGGGCCTGTTCAGGCGTGCAGTCGTGGAGCGGGGTCTCGTCCTCGCGCTTGGGGATGACCTCCTCGCCGTAAGCGCTCCCGGAGGAGACGTAGACGTAGGCCTCGCAGTCCCGGAATATCTCGGTCGCGGCGCGGACGTCCTTCGGCTGATAGGCCACGCAGTCGACGACGACGTCGGGTTCGGTCTCCTCGCGGGCGCGTTCGAGTGCCGAGTCGTTCGTCCGGTCCCCTTCGACGTGTCGGACGCCGTCGGGCACGTCGTGGTTCCCTCGGTTGAACACCGTCACGTCGTAGTCGTGGTCGCGGAACTCGGTGACGGCGTGGCGGCCGATGAAACGCGTGCCGCCGATGACGAGTACGGAATCCATGTCCGGGGGTCGGGTGGGGATTCGAAAGGTGTGGTGGTTCACCGAGCGACCTACGTGGGACCTCCGGTCCCACGAGCGACCAGAACCCTCCGCGTTCTGGTAACGAACGCGAACGGGATGGGGTTCGATTCGAGAGGAGCGACCGTCCCTACTCCGTCAGCGCGTCGATGACGCCCGCCTCGCGTTCCCGGCCGGGGTCGTGGTCGGCACCCGTACGGTCGCTGTCGAGGTGGGCGCGCGCGGTGGTCGTGACGGCCTCGTCGACGGGCGTGGACTCCCACCCGAGGGCGGTGAGTTTCCCCGTGTCGGCCAGCAGAGGGTCGGGGGTGTAGAGAACGAACTCCTCCGGCGAGAGGTCCCCGCGTTCGAGGTCGTACTCGCTCGCGTGGACCGCCTCCACCTCGGTGTCGATGGCGTCGGCGACGAGGTCCAGCGAGCGTTCGAGGGTCATCGCGTCGCGGTCGGCGACGTTGTACGCCTCGCCGGCCTCGCCCGCCTCGGCGACGACGCGGAGGGCGCTGGCCACGTCACCGACGTACGCGCGGTGGAACAGGCTCCCACCGTCCCCGGGGACGAGGACGTGGTCGTACTCGCTGACCCGGTTCACCCAGTACGCGAAGCGCTCGGTGTAGTCGTGGGGACCGTAGACGAGCATCGGCCGGACGCTCATCGCGTTCGTCCCCGACTCGGCGGCCTCGAAGACCGCACGGTCGCCCTCGGCCTTCCGCGGGCCGTACGTCTCCATCGATTCGTCGCGGGCCTGTTCGGGCGTGCACTCACACAGCGGTGTCTCGTCCTCGCGCATCGGGACGGACTGCTCGGCGTAGGCGCTCCCCGAGGAGACGTAGACGTAGGCCTCGCAGTCGGTGAACACCGTACACGCCTCGCGGACCTGCTCCGGGTGGTACGCACAGAGGTCCACGACCACGTCCGGGTTCACCTGTCCCCGGGCGCGTTCGAGGTCCCTCCGGTCGTTCCGGTCGCCCTGAACGTGCGAGACGTCCTCGCGGTCGGCGAAGGGATTCTCGCTCTCCCCGCGCGTGAGGAGCGTCACGTCGTAGTCGTGCGCGAGGAACTCCTCGACGGTGTGGCGGCCGATGAAGCGCGTGCCACCGATGGTGAGCAGGGTCGGCATAATTCGTGTCCGGGAGCCAGCGACAAAAGCGTGGGTTACGGTCTGCCGAGGTCGACCGTCTCCCCGTCCTCGGGCACCACCACCTGTTCGGCGTGACTCCCCTCGGCTAGCGCCTGCGCGAGGTCCCCGCGGGTCTGCAGGCAGTGGTTGATGGCGTCCACGTGGTCCGCGAGGACGGGCGCGTCGGTGTGTTCACAGACCGAAATCACGTCCTCGGCGGTCATCGTGATGGGTCGCCCTTCGGTGAACTGCGCCGCGCCCGCGTTGACGACGACGGCGTCGGGGTCGTACGCCGAGAGCGTCTCGCCCACCGCGTCGTACCAGACGGTGTCCCCCGCGTGGTAGAGCGTGGTCGACCCGTCGTCCAGCACGAACCCCGAGACGGGGGCCATCTGCTCGGCGAGTTCGCCGTGCCCGTGGCGCGCCGGGACGCGGTCGACGTCGATGCCCTCGAACGCCAGCGAGTCCGTGACGGGGCGCACGTCCTCGAACGTCTCCTCCAGTTCGGACTCGTCTTCGGGTTGGCAGAGCACCGGAATATCGGCGGGCAACTGCTCGCGGGCCGCGTCGTCAAGGTGGTCGCGGTGGAGGTGCGTCACCAGCATCCCGTCCGCCTCAAGCGAGACGTCCGGCAGGGCCACGAGCGGGTTCCGGCGGTCGTTCGGCGAGTTCGGGATGGGCGGCATGGCTCCCCGTTCGGCGAGCATCGGGTCCACGAGGAGGCGCGTGCCGTCGAAGTCGAGAAGCAGGGTGGCGTGGCGAACGAGCGTGATCGAGACCATGTTCGTCCGTCGCACGCCGAGGACGTAGCCGTTGGGACGGCGGCAGTCTACCTAGTCCGACCGACTGCGTGCCGTCGCGGCGTCCTCGCCCGCGACGGGGGCGACGCTGTCGGGCAGTTCGGTGCGCACGTCCTCGGACTCGTCCTCTGCGATGACGGCGGCGTAGGCGTCGGGGAGCACCTTCACGAAGTTCCCGACTTCGGCCTCCCAGTCGTCGAGGAGGTCGGTCGCGCGGGCGGAGTCGGTGTGCGCCCGGTGGTTCTCGACGAGGCGGCGGAGCATCGCGCGGTCCCGGTCGTCGAGTTCGTCCGAGAGGGTGACCATGCCGGTGTTGGCGCGGTCGGCGAACTCGCCGGACGGGTCGTGGACGTAGGCGATGCCGCCGGACATCCCGGCGGCGAAGTTCCGGCCCGTCTCGCCGAGGACGGCGACCACGCCGCCGGTCATGTACTCACAGCCGTGGTCGCCGACGCCCTCGACGACGGCCTTCACGCCCGAGTTGCGGACGGCGAAGCGCTCGCCGGCCTGCCCGTTGACGTACAGTTCGCCCTGCGTCGCGCCGTACAGCGCGACGTTGCCCACGACGACGTTGTCGGCGGGGTCGTAGGGCACCTCCGGGGGCGTCTCGACCACGATCCTGCCGCCCGAGAGGCCCTTGCCGACGTAGTCGTTCGCCGTCCCCGTGAGGTGCATCGAGACGCCCGATGCGAGGAACGCCCCGAGGCTCTGGCCCGCGACGCCGTCGAGGTCGATGCTGATGGTGTCGTCGGCCAGTCCCGCGCCGCCGTAGCGCTCGGAGATGTGGTACGAGAGGAGCGTCCCGACGGCCCGGTTCGTGTTCGCGATCTCGGACGAGAGCTGGACGGGTTCCTCGCGGTCGAGTGCCGGCGCAGCCTTCGCGATGAGGTCGTGGTCCAGCGCCTCGTCCACGTCGTGGTTCTGCTCGACGGTCTTGGTGCGCTGGTCGCCCGCCGGCTGGGCGAGCACCGCCGAGAGGTCGAGTTTCCGCGCCCGTTCGTGGCTGACGTCCTCGCGCTGGCGGAGGCACTCGACGTGCCCGACCATCTCCTCGACCGTCTCGAAGCCGAGGTCGGCCATTATCTCCCTGAGTTCCTCGGCGATGAACGTCATGTAGTTGATGACGTGCTGTGGCTGGCCGGGGAAGCGTTCGCGCAGGTCCATCGCCTGCGTGGCGACGCCGACCGGGCAGGTGTTGTTGTGACACTGCCGGGCCATCACACAGCCCGAGGTGACGAGCGGCGCGGTACCGAAGACGTACTCCTCTGCCCCGAGGAGGGCGGCGACGGCCACGTCGCGGCCGGTCTTCATCCCGCCGTCGCAGGTGACCTTGATGCGCGAGCGCAGGTCCGTGTGCCGGAGCATCTGATTGGCCTCGGCGAGGCCGAGTTCCCACGGCAGGCCCGCGTGCTTGATGCTCGTCTTCGGGGACGCGCCGGTCCCGCCGGAGTGCCCCGAGATGTGGACCACGTCGGCGTTGGCCTTCGCGACGCCCGCCGCGATGGTGCCGATACCGGCCTCGCTGACGAGTTTCACGTTGATGTCGGCCTGCGGGTTGGCCGTCTTCAGGTCGTGGATGAGCTGTTTCAGGTCCTCGATGGAGTAGATGTCGTGCAGCGGGGGCGGCGAGATGAGGCCCACGCCGGGCGTGGAGTAGCGGATGTGGGCGATCATCTCGTTGACCTTCCCGCCGGGGAGGTGGCCGCCCTCACCGGGCTTGCTCCCTTGCGCCATCTTGATCTGTATCTCCTCGGCGTTGGCGAGGTACTCGGAGGTGACGCCGAAGCGCCCGGAGGCCACCTGCTTGACGTTGCACTCCTTCTCGGTGCCGAAGCGCTCGGGCGGTTCGCCGCCCTCGCCCGTGTTCGACTTCGCGCCGAGGCGGTTCATCGCGATGGAGTTGTTCTCGTGGGCCTCCGGCGAGAGGCTCCCGAGGCTCATCGCAGCCGTCGAGAAGCGCTTGACGATGGACTCGACGGGCTCCACGTCGTCGATGTCGATGGCCTCGCGGTCGCCCGACTCGAACTCGAGCAGGCTCCGGAGGGTCTGGATGGGGCCGTCGCCGTCTTCGTCGTTGCAGAGCGCGGCGAACTCCCGGTAGCGCTCGTAGTCGCCCTGTCTGACCGCCTGCTGGAGCGTCCCGACCGTCTCGGGGTTCCAGCTGTGGCGGATGCCGGTCTTGCGGTTCTCGAACTCGCCCTGCCGTTCGAGGTCGGCGTCCTCGCCGAAGGCGGCCGCGTGGCGCGCCCGGAGGTCGCTCTCGACGTCGGCGAGGTCGATGCCGCCGGTGCGGGCGGTGGTGCCCTCGAAGTACTCGGCGACGAGCCCCGAGTCGAGGCCGACGGCCTCGAATATCTGTGCGCCGCGGTAGCTCTCCACCGTAGAGATGCCCATCTTCGCCATCGTCTTCAGCAGGCCGTCGTTCAGCGCGCCGAGGTAGGCGTCGATGGCCGCCTCGGGGTCCGCGCCGTCCGCCCCGGCCACGAGGTCCTCGATGGTCTCGAAGGCGAGGTACGGGTTGACCGCGCCCGCGCCGTAACCGACGAGCGTGGCCATCTGGTGGACCGTCCGGGGGTCGCCCGACTCCACGACGAGGCCGACGCGGTTGCGCTGGCCCGTCCGCACGAGGTGGTGGTGGACCGCGCTCACCGCGAGCAGACTCGGGACGGGCAGGCGCCCCTCTCCCGCCTCGCGGTCCGAGAGCACGAGCAGGTCGTGCCCGTCCGCGTTCGCGTTCGCCTCCTCGCGGACGGCGGCGACGGCCTCCTCGAGGTCGGTGTCGCCGTCGTACGTGATGTCCACGACGTGCGAGGAGAACTCGCCGTCGAGGTCCTTTATCGCGCTCGTCTCCTCGTCGGTGAGGAACGGCGAGTCGAGGACGAGCTGTCGCGCGTGTGCCGGCGACTCCGAGAGCAGGTTGCGCTGTTCGCCGAGCCTACATTCGAGGGAGGTGACGAGGTCCTCGCGGATGTAGTCCAGCGGCGGGTTCGTCACCTGCGCGAACAGCTGTTTGAAGTACGACGCCAGCGGGCGGTCGTACTCGCCGAGGACCGCCAGCGGGGTGTCGTCGCCCATCGACCCGACGGGGTCCTTCCCGTCGGTGGCCATCGGTTCGAGCAGGTGGTCGAGTTCGTCGTAGGTGTAGCCGTAGAGCGCCTGCCGGGAGCGAAGTCCCTCTCGACTCCCCGTGTCGCGCTCGGGCACGTCGAGGGCGTCCATGCGGACCTGCTCCTCGGCGACCCACTCGCCGTACTTCTCGTCGGTGAGGCTCTCGAACACCTCGTCGTCGGGGATGACCCGGCCCTCCTCGGGGTCGGCGAGGAACAGTTGTCCGGGCTGGAGCCGGCCGCGTTCGCGTACCTCGCTGGCGTCGTAGTCGAGCGCGCCCACCTCGCTCGCCATCACGAGCGTGTTGTCCTCCAGTACGTCGTACCGGCAGGGGCGCAGGCCGTTGCGGTCGAGGACCGCGCCGACGCGGGTGCCGTCCGTCGCGGCGACGAGTGCCGGCCCGTCCCACGGTTCGACCAGCGAGGCGTGGAAGTCGTACCACTCCTTTCTGGACTCGTCGACGTGAGTGGCCTCGTCGCGCCACGCCTCGGGGATGAGCATCCGGAGGGCGTGGGGCAGGTCGCGGCCCGACTCCAGGAGGAGTTCGAGGGCGTTGTCCACGCTCGCGGTGTCGGACTGTTCGGGGTCGTCGATGATGGGGCGGATGGTGTCGAGGTCGCGCTCCGAGAACTCGGGGTGGGCGACGTCGTTCTGTCGCGCCCGCATCCAGTTGATGTTCCCCTGGATGGTGTTGAACTCGCCGTTGTGGATGATGCGGCGGTAGGGGTGCGCGAGGTGCCACGCGCCGAGCGTGTTCGTCGAGAACCGGGCGTGGACCATCACGAACGTCGAACGCACCCGGTCGTCGGTCAGGTCGGGGTAGTAGGCGGGGAGCTGTTCGCACTTCAGGAGGCCCTTGTAGACGAGCGTGGTCCGCGAGAGCGAGCAGACGTAGAAGCGACCGCTGCCGTCAGGCGCGCGCTCCTCGACGGCGCTCTCGACGGCGTTGCGAGCCACGTAGAGGCGGCGGTCGAACGCCTCTTCGGTGCAGTCGTCGTCGGGGGCGACGGCGACCTGCCAGACGTCGGGTTCGGAGTCGAGGGCGGTCTTCCCGAGGCCGTCGTTGTCCGTGGGGACGTCGCGCCAGCCGACCACGTCGAGACCGTGGTTCTCGACGACCTCCTCGAAGAGGTCCTGCAGGCGCTCGCGGGCGGTCCCGTCCTGCGGGAAGAACAGCGAGCCGACCGCGTAGGTCTCCGGCAGTTCGTCGAACTCGTCGGCGAGGAACTCGTCGGGCCGCTGGAGCATGATGCCCGCGCCGTCGCCCGTGTCCTCCTCGGCACCGGTCGTCCCCCGATGTTCGAGGTTCCCGAGCAGGTCCAGCCCGTCGGATACGACGCCGTGCGATGCGCTCCCGTCGAGGTCCATGACGACGCCCACGCCACAACTGCCGCGGGAGTCGTCGGGGGACGCGAGCCCGGCACCGCTCGCGAAGTCGGTGGTTCGTCCAGTCATACCTAGGTGCGGCGGGCCGCCCCCTATGAGGGTTATCCTCAAGGGGGTTTGGGCATATTAATGCTATATTAAGGCATAGTTTGCGGCTAAGGATTTAGTATCCTCCTAGAGGTTCATGAGGGATACCGGGCCGGGGGCGAGGGACCGGCCTCAGTAGGACTTCGCGAAGTACGCCGTCGTGACGCTCTCCTCCTCGCAGACCCCGCAGGTGTCGTGGACGGGTTCTTCGTCCTCGTCCATGGGGACCATGACGATCTCGGCGGCGATTTCGTCCTTGATGGCCGTCTCGCAGGCCTCCTCGCCGCACCAGCCGGTCTTGACGTAGCCGCCGTGCTGACCGATGGTGCCGAGAATCTGCCCGCGGCCGTGGGCCTCCCGGACGTTCTCCTCCAGTCGCTCCTCGCTCGCGGCGTACAGCTTCGCGTACACTGTGTCGAGGGCGTCCTCGACGGTGCTCGTGATGTCCTCGCGGGTCGCCACCTCGTTCTCGCCGTCGGGGCGGTGGACGAGGGTAGCCTCGCCGTCTTCGACCTCGTGGGGACCCACCTCGATGCGGAGGGGGACGCCCTTCAGCTCCCACTCGTTGTACTTGAAGCCGGGGTTTCGCTCGTCCCGGTCGTCGAGGTGGACGCGGACGCCCGCCTCGTCAAGTTCCTCGGTCAGGCCCTCGGCGTACTCCAGCACCTCGTCGCGGGTGTCCTCCTGCCAGATGGGGACGACGACGACCTGTTCGGGCGCGAGCGTGGGAGGCAGGACGAGGCCCTGGTCGTCGGAGTGGCTCATCACGAGTGCGCCGATGGCGCGCCACGAGAGGCCCCACGAGGTGGTGTGGGCTAACTGGTCCTCCTCGCCCTCGTCGGCGTAGGTCACGTCGTAGGCCTCCGCGAAGGAAGTGCCGAGGTGGTGGGAGGTGCCGCCCTGCACGCTCTTCCCGTCGGGCATCAGGGCCTCGACGGTGGTGGTGGTGTCCGCGCCGGGGAACTTGTCGTGGTCGGGCTTGCGCCCGCGCATGACCGAGAGGGCGAGGACGTCCGTGTAGAGCCGTTCGTACTGGTCGAGGCGGGTCATCGTCTCCTCCCACGCGTCCTCGTGGCTCTTGTGGGCGGTGTGGCCCTCCTGCCAGAGGAACTCCTTCGTCCGGAAGAAGGGCTTCGTGTCGGTGGCCTCCCAGCGCACGACCGAACACCACTGGTTCAGGCGCAGGGGGAGGTCACGGTGCGAGCGGACCCACTGGGACATGTAGGGGGTGATGATGGACTCGCTGGTGGGGCGGACAGCGAGTCGCTCCTCCAGTTCCTCGTGGCCGCCCTGCGTGACCCACGCCACCTCGGGGTCGAACCCCTCGACGATGTCCTTCTCGCGTTCGAGGTAGGACTCGGGAATCATGAGGGGGAAGTAGGCGTTCTGGACGCCGGTGTTCTTGAACTCGCCGTCGAGGTAGCTCTGGATGCCCTCCCAGATGGCGTACCCACGGGGGCGGGTGACGATGAACCCGCCCATGGGGGCGTAGTCGGCGAGGCCGGCTTTCTGGACGACTTCGGCGTACCAGTCGCCGGGGCTGTGCTGTTTCGACTCGGTGATTCCGAGTTCCTGGTCGGTGTCGCTCATGTCTAGTGCTGTCTGCGGGACGATTTAAACGCGGTGCGTTTCGGTCGGCGGGGGAGAAGTGGTGGTGGCGCGCGGGCCACCCGGTGTCGGCCGGCGGCGGGACCCGTCGGCTCGCCAGGCGGCGAATCGCGAGTGGGTCCGTCGGTCCATATCCGAGAGCGGGCCGGCGAGACGGATAAACCGTCCGAAGCCGTGTCACGCGTTCGCATTGTGACCGACGAGGCGACACGCCGGGGTGTGGGGTGATGGTTGGCAGGGGGACGCGACGGAGGCTCGGATACCGGCACGCCGGAGGGGAGGCGTGTGTTCGACCCTCGGGGCCTCCTCACCATGCCACAGTACCCCGACAGGTCGTGGCGACGATGGGCGGACGACCGAGGGCGGCTCTCACAGTCGGTGACCTGCGACACCGACACACGGATATGGCTCTCGGCCGATTGGGTGAGCGATGAGTGGCGCCGCGACACCGTTTGCGGGGACCCGACTGACGCTGGACCTCTGGCACCCGAACTGCTGGGCCATCGAAGCGACCGAGCGAGCGGGTGGCGGGGTGCTCGCCCACGCCATCTACACCGCGCCGACCGCGGGCGAGGCGGTCAACGGCCTGTTCACCGCCTACGGCGACTCCGAGCGGGAGGTCGAAGCCCTCCTCGGCGCCGTCCGCGAGTCGTCGTACGCCGGCGAGGTCCAGGAACTCCAGACGCGCTTCGGGGGCAACACCGAGGACGCCGCGCCGGGCAACGTCGTCCGCGAGTTCTTCCTCGAGTACGACCCCGGCGACATGATCTGCCCCACCCTGCTCGAACACGGCTTCGTCCACAGCGCCCCCGTCCGCATCGAGGCGGGCCGGGAGTACTGGCAGGTCTGCTTCGCCGGCGAGCGTTCGGACATCGAGTCTCGACTGGAGAGAGTCCGCGAGGAGGGCCCCGCCGAGGTGTGCGTCTCGCGCATCACGGCCACCGACACCGCGGCCACCGAGCGCCAGCACCGGACGGGCACCCTCACGGCCGCCCAGCGCGAGGTGTTCGAACACGCCCGCGAACAGGGCTACTACGAGTGGCCCCGACAGGCCTCGACGCGGGAACTCGCCGCCGACCTCGGCGTCTCGAAGACCACGCTCCTCGAACACCTGCGCAAGGCAGAGGCGAAACTGCTCGACCCCTGACCACGACCGGCGGTCCGCCACGTCACCTCCTCCCGACGAGCGCCCGACGAGCGACGCGACCCCCGCAGACGGTTGTTTGCGGGGCTACAGGCGGTGAATCATGACGACATCCGACCATGGACAGGTCACGGTATTTCGTGTGGCTCGCTAACGTGGCAGTAGTGCTCGACATGAGAGGGGATGACACGACGTGGGCGGACGTTCCAGACCCCTCGCAGACTGGAGGGGATGACCGTCAGCGAGGCGATGCTCGTCGGCCCCCGACCGCAGGCGGGCGAGTCGGTCCTCCCTCTCTTCTTCCGGTCCGACACGGTGGCCGAGGAGGTGCGGGCGAACCTCGCTCGCGCCGAGGCGTTGCTCGAACGCTTCGAGATCGAACACCTCATCGACCAGCCCTCGACGGACCTCTCGGGCGGGCAGTTGAAACTCGTCGAACTGGCGCGGGCCATCACGATGGACCCGGAATCCGAGCGAGGAGCGCGAGCGACCCGCGAGGCACGCGGTGACGATGGGAGGAACTGTACCCACTCCCGAGAGAACGCACCACACGCGTACTGTCCTGTCGCGAGGGACCGGTGCCGTTCCACGAGCGCTGCGGGTTCGGGGCGTTCCCCGACACGACCACGACACCCGAGGGGAGGGAGGAGGACCTCCGCTGGATGGTGTACGCCCGTCAGACCGGCAGCGGGAGCGACTGAAGCGCTACCAGCGCGGCCATCCCGACGACGATGGTCCAGAGGACGCTCTCGGTGCGCCACGCGACGCCGGCAGCGACGGCTCCGGCGAGCAGTTGTGCGGGCGCGACGCTCGCCAGCAGGTGGGCCGTCGTGCCGCCGGCATCGCTCAGGGCGAACTCGGGGAGGACCAGCGCCGCCAGCACCGCCGCCGGAACGTATCTGAGGACTCGCTGGACGCGTGGAGGGATGCCGTCGACCTGTTCGAACACCAGCAGGAACGAGACGCGGATGAGGAACGTCCCGATTCCGGCGGCGAGGATGACTGCCCAGAGAGTCGCCTCACGCATCGTCGACCCCCCAGCGGCGTTCGGCGACAGCCCCGCCCGCGATGCCGGCCGTCGCGCCCGCGAGCAGGCCGAGGTTGAACGGGAGCCACGTCAGCGCGAGGGCGACGCAGCCGCCGACGACGGCCGCCGTGCCCGTCGACCGCCCCTTCAGGGCGGGCACCAGTACCGCGAGGAACGTCAGCGGGACGGCGAAGCCGAGCGGGACGGATTCGGGGACGCTCGCGCCCGCCACCGCGCCAACGACGGTGCAGATTTGCCAGACGACCCACAGGGGGGCGGCGGTGCCGAGGTAGTACCACGGTCGGGAGACGTCCCTGCTCTCGCGGTCGACCTCCTCGAAGCGTGCCACCGAGAGGGCGTACGCCTGGTCGGTGAGGAGGTACGCGAGGGGGAAGCGCCGCGCGAGGCCGAGGCGGTCCATGTACTGGGCGAGCGAGGCGCTGTACATCATCATCCGGAGGTTGATGACGAGGACGGTGGCGACGACGACGAGGCCCGGCGCGCCCGCCTCGATGAGTTCGACGGCGGCCAACTGGGAGGCGCCGGCGAAGATGACGACGGACATCCCGAGGGCGATGCGCGGCGGGAGGCCCGCGGCCACCACCGCCGCGCCGGCCACGAGGCCGAACGGGACGATGCCGAGCATGATGGGAGCGACGGCCCGCACGCCGGCGAGGAAGGAGGCGCGGCGCGGGACACGATTGGCTGCCATACGACTCCGTTCACGGCGGGACACAAACCGGCCCCGGTTCCGGCCAGCGTGCTCAGTCTATCGCGAACGGACTCGGCGACTCGCGCCACTCCCACCCGGGGAGGCGGGTCTGGAAGCCCGCCGCGAGCGCCGCATCGAGGTCGTCGAGGCCCGCCTCGCCCTCCGGGCTGTCGGTGTGGACGTCAGCGAAGTGGAACGTGGCCTCGGCGAGGAGGGCGAGCGGCTGGCCGCCCGCGATGGTCGCCGCGAGCTGCCGTCCCAGCAACTCGTCGACGACGAACCCCGGGTAGTCGCCCTCCACGTCGAGTTCGCGGAGGATGGCGACGAACGCCGCGACGTTCACCGCCCGGTCGCCGTCGGCGAACACGGCGTCCACCTCCGCGCGGTACTCCTCGTCGCTGACGGGCGCGACGGTGGTGTCGAACTGTTCGCCGAGAGCCGCCCTGACCTCCGTGATGTGGGGGGCGATGGGGCGCTCGCGGACGAACTCGTAGTGCTCGCGGACGGTCCCGGGCGTGAGACGCATGGGGGAAGCTGTCGGGCGAACGACGTGGTCTTTGCGAAGGCTTTTATAACCGTGGGGGTATAGCCACGGATAACGCGGGTTTTCCGGACCGTCTCAACGGTCACGACTCCCTAGCATGACCTACTCTTTCGTCACTGGGTTGGTTCCCGAGGTCCGGCACCGGGCCGGACGGGCGAGTGCCATCGGCGTGTCCCGGAACCCCGCCTTTTCGAGCCAGATATGAGCACGGTAGAGAAGCAACTCGACGAACTCAAAGCACAGATCACCGAGGAAGTCCCCGACGACATTTCCATCTCCGACGTCACCTACGAGGGCCCGGAACTGGTCATCTACACGCGCGACCCGAAGAAGTTCGCGCAGAACGGCGACCTCATCCGCACCCTCGCGGGCAAACTCAGGAAGCGCATCACGGTCCGGCCCGACCCGGACGTGCTCTCGCGACCGACCGACGCGGAGGCGGAGATTCGCGGGGTTATCCCCGAGGAGGCGGGCGTCACGGACCTCGACTTCCACGCCGACACCGGCGAGGTCGTCATCGAGGCCCAGAAACCCGGGATGGTCATCGGCCGTCACGGCTCGACCCTCCGTGAGATAACCCAGCGCGTCGGCTGGACGCCCGAAGTCGTCCGGACGCCGCCCATCGAGTCCTCCACGGTGTCGAACGTCCGGAACTTCCTCAAGCAGGAACGCGAGGAGCGCCGGGACATCCTCGAACGCGTCGGCAGACAGATCCACCGCAAGGAGATGTCCGACGACGAGTGGGTGCGTATCACCACCCTCGGCTGCTGTCGCGAGGTCGGTCGCGCCTCGTTCATCCTCTCGACGCCCGAGACGCGCATCCTCATCGACTGCGGGGACAAACCGGGTGCGGAGGGCGAGGTACCCTACTTGCAGGTGCCCGAGGCCCTCGGAGCGGGCGCGAACACCATCGACGCCGTCGTCCTGACCCACGCCCACCTCGACCACTCGGCGCTCATCCCCCTCCTGTTCAAGTACGGCTACGACGGTCCCATCTACTGTACGGAACCAACGCGGGACCTGATGGGCCTGCTGACGCTGGACTACCTCGACGTCGCGGCCAAGGAGGGGCGGACGCCGCCCTACGAGTCCGAGATGGTGCGCGAGGCCATCAAGCACACCATCCCCCTCGAATACGGCGACGTCACCGACATCGCGCCGGACGTCAAACTCACCTTCCACAACGCGGGGCACATCCTCGGGTCGGCGGTGAGTCACTTCCACATCGGCGATGGCCTCTACAACGTGGCGTTCTCCGGCGACATCCACTACGACGACACCCGCCTGTTCAACGGCGCGGTCAACGAGTTCCCCCGCGTCGAGACGCTGGTCCTCGAATCGACCTACGGCGGACGGAACGACTACCAGACCGACCAGGAGGACTCCGAGCGGAGACTCGTCGAGGTCATCAACGAGACCTACGAGAAGGGCGGGAAGGTCGTCATCCCCGCCTTCGCGGTCGGTCGGTCACAGGAGATCATGCTCGTCCTCGAGGAGGCGATGCGCTCGGGCAAGATTCCCGAGATGCCCGTCCACCTCGACGGGATGATCTGGGAGGCGACGGCCATCCACACAACCTACCCCGAGTACCTGCGCGACGACCTGCGCGACCGCATCTTCCACGAGGACGAGAACCCGTTCCTCGCGCCGCAGTTCAACCACATCGACCGCGGCGAGGAGGAACGACAGGAGGTCGCCGACGGCGACCAGTGTATCATCCTCTCGACGTCCGGGATGGTCACGGGCGGCCCCATCATGTCGTGGCTCGAACACATCGGGCCCGACCCCAAGTCGCGCATGGTGTTCGTCGGCTACCAGGCGCAGGGGACCCTCGGCCGCCGCATCCAGAACGGCTGGGACGAGATTCCGATGAACGGCCGCGGCGGGCGGTCGAACACGCTCACGCTGAAACTCGACGTGGAGACGGTCGACGGCTTCTCCGGCCACGCCGACCGGCAGGGCCTGGAGAACTTCGTGCGCACGATGAACCCGCGCCCGGAGAAGGTGCTCTGCGTCCACGGCGACGAGTCGAGCGTGCAGGACCTCTCTAGCGCGCTCTACCACGAGTTCAACATGCGGACGTTCGCGCCGAAGAACCTCGAGACGTTCCGGTTCCGATAGGTCCGCACGTCCGTCGAATCGGGTTCGGCTCGTCCGCCGTGGCGGGGCTTCATTACCCGGCCGCGCCTTCTGGTAGGTATGAGTGAATCCGACGCAGCGGTCCAGCAGTTCATCCGGAAGGCAGACGAGGTGTTCCACGAGTACGAACGCGGCTACATGGACGCCGACGCGGCGATGAACGCGATGGAACTCTACGTCGACGAACTGAAAGCGGAGACGCAGTAGCCGGTCGTTCTGCGAAACGTGAGCAAACCACATAGCCAGCGCTGCCGTACGCCGGGCCATGGACGTCTTCCTCGTCGACGGCGCTCGCACGCCCCACGGCGCACTGCTCGGGTCGCTCGCGGGCCACACGGCGGTCGAACTCGGGACGGTGGCCCTCGACGGCCTCCTTGACCGCGTCCCGGTCCCCCCCGACGCCGTCGACTGGGTCTGCCTCGGCAACGCCATCCAGGCGGGACTGGGGCAGGTCCCCGGCCGACAGGCCGTCGTCGCCTCCCGCCTCCCCGAGACGACACCCGCGACCACCGTCAACGAGGCGTCCGGGTCGGGCCTGCGGGCCATCGCCCTCGGCACCGACCGCATTCTGGCGGGACGGAGCGAGGTGGCCATCGCCGGCGGGATGGAGTCGATGACGAACGCGCCCTTCCTCGTCCCCGACCACCGGCGGGGGCGACGGCACGGCGACAGTAGACTGGTCGACTCGATGGTCCGCGACGCCCTCTGGGACGAGAGCTACGACGCCCACATGGGCGAACTGACCGAGGCGCTGGTCGAGCGGGAGGGCATCTCGCGGGAGCGACAGGACGAGTACGCCGTCGAGAGCAACCGGAAGGCGCTGGCGGCCATCGAGTCGGGGCGGTTCGCCGACGAGACGGTCACGGTGGAGACGCGCGACGGGCCAGTCGACACCGACGAGGGCCCCCGGGACACCTCGATGGAGCGACTGGGCGACCTGCCGGCCGCCTTCGGCGGGACCATCACGGCGGGCAACGCCTCGAAACTGAGCGACGGGGCGGGGGTCGTCCTGCTGGCCTCCGGCGACGCGGTCGAGGACCACGGGGTCGACCCCCTCGCGCGCGTCGTGGACTACGTGGTGACCTACCGCGACCCGAAGTGGTTCAACGACGCCGTCCCGGACGCCGTGGAGGCGTTGCTCTCGAAGACGGGCCTCGACGTGGCAGACGTGGGCCTGTACGAGTTGAACGAGGCGTTCGCCGCCCAGATGGTCCACACGAGCGACCGTCTGGGTATCCCCGCCGACCGCCTGAACACGCGCGGCGGGGCCGTCGCCTTCGGTCACCCCATCGGCGCCAGCGGCGGGATGCTCGCCGCCTCGCTCGCGTACGCCATGCGAGACGACGACGTGCGCTACGGGATGGTCGGGATGAGCATCGGCGGGGGCGGCGGCATCATGCTCCTCCTCGAACGCGCGTGAGGATTCAGTCGTCTCGGTCGTCCGGGTCGTCGAGGTTCAGGCGCGCCCCGGGGTCGGTGCCGTCCCACGGTTCCATGAGGTAGGTGTCGAAGAGGTGGCCGACGGCGAAGATGGTGAGGGGCAGGCCGACCATCGCGAGGACGGCGACGAGGAACGACTCGACGCCGCCCGGCATCGAGAGTGCGATCGGTGACGTCACGTGGTGACAGTACGCACCCGACGGACATGAGTGTTCGTCGCACATGAAGGGTTATACCCCATCGCTCCGGGGTAGGGGTATGACCGGCTTCTCACGGCGAATCGAGGAGATCTCCATCAGCGGCATCCGGAAGGTGTTCGAGGCGGCGGGCGAGGACGCCATCAACCTCGGCCTCGGGCAACCCGACTTCCCGACGCCGGCACACGCGAAGCGAGCGGCCATCGACGCCATCGAGTCGGGGCGCGCCGACGGCTACACCTCGAACAAGGGCACGCTCGAACTCCGGGAGGCCATCGCCGCCAAACACGACCGGGACAACGACTTCTCGGTGGACCCCGAGGATGTCATCGCCACCGCGGGCGGGAGCGAGGCCCTCCACATCGCCATGGAGGCCCACGTCGAGGACGGTCAGGAAGTACTCTTTCCGGACCCCGGATTCGTCTCCTACGACGCCCTCACCCGACTGGCCGGCGGGACGCCGAAACCCGTCGAACTCCGCGAGGACCTGACGATGGACCCCGCCGCCGTCGAGGCGGCAATCACCGAGGACACCGCCGCGTTCGTCGTCAACTCCCCGTCGAACCCGACCGGCGCGGTCCAGTCCGAGGAGGACATGCGCGAGTTCGCCCGCATCGCGGACGACCACGACGTGCTCTGTATCACCGACGAGGTGTACGAGCGCATCACGTTCGGGCGGGACCACCACTCGCCGATGGCGTTCGCCGAGACGGACAACGTCGTCGTCGTCAACGCCTGCTCGAAGACCTACTCCATGACCGGGTGGCGACTCGGGTGGGTCGCCGGCAGCGAACGACGCATCGAGCGGATGCTCCGCGCCCACCAGTACGTGCAAGCGTGCGCCAGCGCCCCGGCGCAGTTCGCGGCCGAGGCCGCCCTCTCCGGCCCGCAGGACGTCGTCGGCCAGATGGTCGAGACGTTCGAGGAGCGCCGCGACATCCTGCTGGACGGACTGGAGGAGATGGGACTGGACACCCCCACGCCGCAGGGGGCGTTCTACGCGATGCCCCGCGTGCCCGACGGGTGGGTCGACGCGGTCATCGACCGCGGCGTCGTCGTCGTCCCCGGCGACGCCTTCGGGCAGGGCGGCGCGGGCCACGCCCGCATCTCCTACGCCGCCAGCACCGAGCAGTTGAAACAGGCCGTCGAAATCATGCGCGAGGCGACCGACGCGGTCCGCTGAGTCCTCGAACCACGAACGCGCACCACTTCCCCCTCGAACTCGTAGTGTCGACGTGGACTCACTCGCACCCGCACACGTCCCGTTCTACGAGACGCCCGCCGAACAGCGTCGGGTCTGGGAGCGATGTGCCGACCGCGACCTGCCGGTCGTCGCGGTCCGCGACGCCGAACGCGGTTTCGTCGTCAGATACGACCTCCAGCACCTCGACCGGGAACTCTCCCCGGACGCCCTCCAGCGACTCCGCGACCGACTTCTGGCCCACCGCGACCGCGACCCCCTCGACGCCCGAATCTCGCAGGTCGAGCAACTGGGCGGGGAGACGGGACCGGTCTCCGGCGAACTGCACGAGGGGACCGAGAAGCGAGCGCGGACGCTCGCCTCGCACCTCGCGGAGACGGTCCTCGACGAGCGCAACTGGGCCTGACCGTACCGTGCGACCGTTCGTCACACCACCCTGACACTTTTTACTCCCCGCGGGTCTCGGAACGAGTGAGGACAATGAACCCCGTTATCCGCTTCGATTGACCCCGGTCCCACCGGCCCTCGTCTCCCGTGGACGAGTCCTCGCCGTGTCGGGACCCCCGTCTCGGCACGACTGCTCCTGCCGAGTGCCGCATCGCTCACGAGTGCCCACCCCCCGCAGTCAGATGTCACGACAGCACTCACCCCGTTCCCGACGTACCGCCCCTGAACCCGCCGCCCTCGACCGGCCCCGCGCCCTCGCTGGCACGTCCGGTCACCGCCGCGTCCCCGCCGACGCCCGGTCGCTGACCGCGACGCTGGCGATGACGCTCCTCGCGCCTCTCGCCGTCGCCGTCGTCGCCTACCCGCTGACCGCCCTCGCGGCCCTCCTGACGCTGGCCGCCCTCGCGGCCGTCGCTCGCGCCGCCGCACGACGGGTCGCCGGCCGGCAGGCCTCGCTGGCCGTCCCCGGCCTCGGCCTGCGCCTCGACGTCGGCCTCGCCGAACGCTGACCGCTCCCCGGTCGGCGTGAAAGCAGCCTGACGTTTTATTGCCGTGTCACGCTACCGTTCAGCATGGCTATCGCCAGACACGGAGACGGCGTCCGCGCCGACCTCGCGGCACTCGCCTCGCAGGTCCACCCGGTGTTCATGCTCCCGCCCGTCGCCGCGAGCGCGTTCGGCGCGGTGCTCGCCGGGGAGTTCTCCGTCCCACTGGCGCTCTTGCACATGGTGACGGCGTTCTTCGCGCTGTACACCGCCCACGTCAAGGACGGCTACGTCGACTTCCACGTCCGCGGCGAGGACAACGACCATCCCCTGAGCGCGGCGGGGTGTCGCCGCACCCTCGCCGGGTCCTCCGTCCTCTTTTTCCTCGGGACGACGGCCATCGCCGTCCTCGTCGGCCCCACCGCCGCCCTGCTCACCCTCCCGGGGTGGGTCATCGGCTATCTCCACGCCCCGCAACTGGACATGAACCCCGTCACCGCGACGACAGGCTACCCGCTGGGAATCGGGTTCGCCCTCGTCAGCGGCCACTACGTCCAAGCCGAGTCCGTCTCGCCGACCGTCCTCGGCTTCGCCGTCGTCTTCGTGGCCGTCCTCTCGGGCATCAAGGTCATTGACGACGCGAAGGACTACGAGTACGACCGCTCCATCTCCAAACGCACCGTCGCCGTCGTCCTCGGGCGCGAGCGCGCGCGCACGACGGCCTACCTCCTCATGGCGACGGGGATGGTCGTCGTCTGTGCGCTCGCCGTCCTCACGCCCGTCTTCCCGCCGGGGAGCGTCCTCGCCGTCGCCGCCTTCGCCGCCATCGCCCTCCTCACCCGCCGGATGGACGCCGAACACACCACGATGGTGCTCATCCGCGGGTCGTACGTCTTCCTCGCTCTCCTCGTCGTCGCGGTGTGGTTCCGGCCGTTCCAGTGAGGGCGTCGGGGGGCTTTTTCACGGCACACGGCGAGTGACGGCCATGACCGACTGGTTCGACGACCGGGAGGCCCTCGCAGAGCAGTACGCCGACGCCGCCAACCTCTCCGACCGCGTCGCCCTCCACGAACGGTTCTCGACAGCCGAGGTGGACCTCCACCCGTGGCTGTTCGACCGCCTCGACCTCCCGTCGGACGCCCGCGTCCTCACCCTCGGCGGCGGGCCGGGCGACCTCTGGGCGGCCGTCCCCGACCGCGTTCCCGAGGGCTGGTCGGTCCTCCACACCGACGCCTCGCCGGGGATGGTCGAGGAGGCACGCGAGACCCTCCGCGACGCGAACGGCGGGTTCGGCTTCGGCGTCGTCGACGCCGCCTCGCTCCCCTTCGCTTCGAACTCCTTCGACGCCGTCACCGCGAACCACATGCTCTACCACGTCGCCGAGCGCCGCCGTGCGCTCCGCGAGGTTCGTCGGGTTCTCCGGCCCGGCGGGCGACTGTACGCGACCACGAACGGCGAGCGGGCGCTGAAGGAGGTGTACGAGGTCGCGGAGGGGGTCCACGGGGGCCCCCTCGCTCGAATCGACGGGTTCAGACTGGAGAACGGGCGCGAGCAACTCGCCGACGTCTTCGAGTCCGTCACGCTGCACCGTCACGACAACGCCCTCGCCGTGACGGAGGTGGAACCCGTCGTGCGCTACCTCTGCTCGCGCGAGGAGTTCGGCCCCGAGGACGCCCCCGACCTCCACGCGGCGTTCGTCGACCGGTTCGAGGACGGCGTCCTCCACGTCGAGAAGGACACCGGCGTCCTCGTCGCCCGGAAGGAGGGAGGTCGATGAGCGCTCCGACCCTCACCGACGGCGACGTCTTCGCCGCCGACACCGAGAGGGTGGTCGCGGCGATGGAGTCGGCGTTCCGCGAACACGCCGCCGGAACGCTCGTCGCGCCCCCGCGCTGGTCGCTGGACGTTCCCGCTGGAGAACTCGTGTTCACGGCGGGCGCGGCCCTCGGCCGGGGCGCGATGGGCTTTCGCGTGTACGAGACGCTCGGGACGGGTGACGACCACACGCAACTCGTGGCCGTCTTCGACAGCGAGTCAGGGGCCTACCGGGGGCAGTGCGTCGGACACGCCGTCGGCCTCCTGCGCACGGGCGGCATCGGCGGCGTCGCCATCGACCACCTCGCACCCCGCGACGCGTCGACGGTGGGCGTCCTCGGGTCTGGCGCGCAGGCCCGGTCGCAACTGGAGGCGGCCTGTGCGGTCCGGGATGTCGAGGCGGCACTGGTTTACTCGCCGACGAGGGAGCACCGCGAGTCGTTCGCCGCGACCCTCCGGGAGTCCACGGGGGTGCCCGTCGAAGCCGTCGAGAGCGCCGAGGCGGCGGTCCGCGACTGCGAGGTGCTGGTGTGTGCGACGGACAGCGACTCGCCCGTCTTCGACCCGGAGTGGCTAGCGCCGGGCGCGCACGTCACCACCCTCGGCCCGAAGTTCGCGGGAGCGCACGAACTCCCCCTCGCGATGGCCGAGGCCGCCGACTGCATCGCGACGGACTCGCTGGCGCAGGTCGAGGGGTACGCGGAGTACCGCGACCCGTTCTTCCTCGACTCGCCCCGGGACGAGATGGTCGAGTTGAGCGCCGTCGTCGCGGGCGACGAGGTCGGACGCGAGAGCGATGACGACCTGACGCTGTTCTGTTCGGTCGGCCTCGCGGGGACGGAGGTCGTCCTCGCGGACGCCTTGCTCTCGGGGCGGGAGTAGTCGGGCGGGATCGGACGGGGTCGGGCGAATCGAGTCGCGTCGGGTGGGGGCTTCATGGCCCGTCCGCGAGTAGGCCCCGGCGATGACCGACGACACCGACGACACGCCGACCGGCGAGACGGCCATCGACGCGGGAATCTGCGAGCGCGTCGCCGCCGAACGCGACGTGGACGCGGACGACCTCGCGGGCGCGTTGGACGTGGTCGCCGCCGACCTGACCGACGAGCACTCGCGGTTCGAACGCGAGTACGACCACACCACCGTCGAGGGGTCTCGAATCTACTTCGTCGACGGCGAGGAGTGGGCCGACATCGGCGACCGACTGGACCTCTCGGAGTCGACGCTCGGGGCGGTCCGGGCCGCCCACGAGGAACAGGCCGAGCGACTGCTCTCGGAGGCGACGACGGGCTACCGGGAGAAACTGGCCGAGGGGACGGCGGTCGTCGCGGGCGTCGACACGGCAGAGGAGATGGTCTGAGCGCCCTCAGGAGGCCGTACTGACGATCTTCACCACGTCGCCCTCCGCCAGTTCGTAGGCGTCGCCGATGCGGCGGTTCTCCTTCGCGTTCACGGCGTGGAGGTAGCCGTCGCCGATGTCGGAGTGGACGGCGTACGCGAGGTCCTTCGGCGTCGAGCCTCGGGGTAAGAGAAAGGCGTCGGGGAGGACGTTCTCCTGCCCGTCGGTCCACTTCCCCTCGTTCTGGACCGGGTAGGCGGTGACGTGGTCGAGGAAGTCGTAGACCGCGGTGTCGAGGGCTTCCTGTACGCCCGTCCCGCCCCACGCCTCCATGACCGTCCGGATGCGTTCGAGGCCCGCCTCCTGCTTCTCGGAGACGTCGCCAGTGACGGTGAAGTCCGGGTCGCCGGGGTCGTAGTCGATGACGCCCGCCTTCGCCGCCTGTCGGAGGGCGAGTTCCCCCTCGGCGGTGGCCGGTACCACGACCTCTGCGGCCTCCCGGAGGCGGTCGAGGTTCTCCTCGCTCGCGGCGTCGGCCTTGTTCGCGACGACGATGATGGGCTTCGAGCGCTCGCGGAGGTCACGCGCGAGTCGCCTGCGGTCCTCGTCGGTCCACTGCTTGGGGTCGGTCGGGTACTCGACGGTGCGGAGGGTGGCGGCCACATCGGCCTCGCTCGCGCCGATGCCGGTGAGCATCTCGGTGAGGGCGTCTTCGAGGTCGAAGTTCGGGGAGCGAGACTGGCGCTCGACGGACTCCCAGTTGCGGTCGACGATGCCCGCCATCCAGAGGTCCATCTCCTCCTCGATGAAGTCGACGTCCTGTACGGGGTCGTAGCTCCCCGGTTCGACGGGTTCGCCCTCGGCGTTCGTCCCGCCGGAGGCGTCGACGACGTTGAGGATGACGTCGGCGTTCGAGAGCGCGTCGAGGAACTGGTTGCCGAGGCCGCGCCCCTCGTGGGCGCCGGGGACCAGTCCCGCCACGTCAAGCAGTTCGATGGGGACGTACCGTTTCCCGTCGTGGCAGTGTTCGTCGCCACAGCGCTCCTCGCGTTCGAGACAGGGACACTCGGTCCGGACGTGGCTCACCCCCCGGTTCGGGTCGATGGTCGTGAAGGGGTAGTTGCCGATGTCCACGTCCGCGAGCGTCGCGGCGCGGTAGAAGGTGGACTTGCCCGCGTTGGGCTTGCCCGCGAGCGCGACTGAGAGCATACCGCACCCCTCGCGGGGGGACCGGGTGTGCCTTTCGGTCGCGCGACTCTCGCGTCCCGCGCTCGTCCGAACCAGTTATCATCGAACCGCCGGTAGCCGGGGACGTGTCGAGCGAGGAGTTCCGCGTCGATATGCACGTCAAGATACTCGACGAGCGAGTCGTCGAGCGAGCGAAGGCGCGCGGCCTCGACGCGCTGGTGTACGCCCCCCACTTCGTCCGGTTGCCGAACATCGCGGCGAAGGCCGAGGCGTTCTCCGACGAGGATCTGCGGGTGTTCCCCGCCCGCGAGATATTCACCGGGTCGTGGCGCGACCGGAAGCACGTCCTCGCCGTCGGCCTCACCGACCCCGTCCCCGACTTCGTCACGCTCGAGGGGGCCATGCGGGAACTCGACCGGCAGGACGCCGCCGTCCTCGCCCCCCACCCCGAGTTCCTCACCGTCAGCCTGGAGGAGTCCGACATCCGGAAGTACGACGTGGACGCCGTGGAGGTGTACAACCCGAAGCACTTCCCCGAGCAGAACGACCGCGCGCTCGAAATCGCCCGCGAGACGGGTCTGCCGGGCTTTACCTCCTCGTACGCCCACCTCCGGGGGACCATCGGCGAGGCGTGGACCACCTTCGAGGAGCCCGTCACGGACGCTTCGGGTCTCGCCGACCTGCTCAAGGAACGCGCCCCGCGCCGGGTCTGTCACCGCGACGGCCTCGAACACCGCCTGCGCTGTACGGTGGAGGCCGCCCACCTCGTCTACGAGAACACCTGGGGGAAGATAGACCGCGTCCTCCTGTCGGCGACGGAGGCGACCCACCCGGGGCACATCGCGTACGACGGTCGATTCGACGACGTCCGCGTCTACTGAGCGCGTCGGCTGGCGGGCGCGGGGTTTTCCGAGAAGTGACGATCCGACGCGCTTACAGGAGGGCGGCGATGTCCGCGGTGTTCGGGTGGACGAACACGCGTTCGCCGCGGCGGTCGACCTCCAGCAGGTCGCAGTCGGCCAGCATCGGCAGGTGGTTGTGGTACAGCGAGACGAGCACGCGGTCGGTGCGCTCGTCGTCGCCCTCGTCCTCGAACTCCTCGCCGACGACGGCCTCGGCCAGCGCGTCTATTTCTATCGCGTCGTCGTGCGTGGCCAGGACGCGCAGGGTGGCGCGACGGCGGGCGTTCGCGAAGACGCGACACAGCGCGTCGCGGGACTGTTCGCTCGTCTCGAACTGGGGCGGTCGGGCGGCGGCGATGGAAGTGGTCTGACTCTCCATACGAACAGTCTCAAGATTGTACGCATTAGCTCAGCACCCCCAAGGATTTGGGACCGGGTCAGTCCGGCCCGGTGGTGGCGACGGGCTGATAGTTTCTCGAGGATGTCGGGGTCGACCCCGCGGCACCTCCCCGGTCGTAACAGATATTACTACCTCCTGTCTCGGTTGGTTTCATGAGTGAGGCGCTGGAACGTGTCTCGACGGGTATCGACGGGCTCGACGAGGTGCTCTACGGGGGGTTCATCCAGAACCGGACGTACATGATTCGGGGAGAACCGGGCGCGGGCAAGAGCATCCTCGGACTCCACTTCCTCGTGGAGGGGGTCGCCGCGGGCGAGGACGTCATGTACGTGAACATGGAGGAACCCGTCCGCGAGATACGCGAGAACGCGGCGTCGCTCGGCGTCGACGTCTCGGACATCGACTTCCTCGATATGAGTCCCGACTCGGAGTTCTTCACCGAGGACCTCTCGTACGACATCTTCAGCCCCGACGAGGTAGAAGGCGACGTCCTCACCGACCGCATCACCGAACGGGTCCGGGAGGAGTCGCCGACGCGCATCTTCGTCGACCCCATCACGCAGATGCGACAGCTCTCGCCGGACGAGTTCCAGTTCCGCAAGGAGGTGCTGTCGTTCATGCGGTTCCTGAAAGAGCAGGGGGCGACGGTGGTGTTCACCTCGCAGGCGACGCAGGCGACGCCGGACGACGACCTGCAGTTCATGTGCGACGGCGTGGTCGAACTCGACCGCACCTCGCGCGGCCGGACCGTCTCGGTATCGAAGTTCCGCGGGTCCGGCGTCGAGAACGGCGACCACGCCCTCAGCATCTCCGACGAGGGGATGACCGTCTACCCGCGTATCGTCCCACGCGACTACGAGAAGGAGTTCTTCGCCGAGTCCATCCCGTCGGGGGTGCCGGAACTCGACCAACTGCTCAACGGCGGCCTCGAGCGTGGCACCGTCACCATCGTCTCCGGGTCGCCCGGCGTCGGCAAGACGACCACCGGCCTCCAGTACATGAAGGAGGCCGCGGGTCGCGGCGAGCGCTCCGTCGTGTATTCCTTCGAGGAGGCCCGGAGCACGCTCGTCCACCGCTGTGAGTCCATCAACATGCCCATCACGGACATGATGGACCGCGGGACGCTCGCCATCGAGGAGGTGGAGGCGCTCCAGCTCTCGGCGACCGAGTTCGCTCACGCCGTCCGCGAGGAGGTCGAAGAGCGTGACGCCCGCATCGTCATGATCGACGGCGTCGAGGGGTACAAGCAGGCCCTGCGCGACGAGAACGACAACCTGACGCGCGAACTCCACTCGCTCTGTCGCTTCCTCAAGAACATGGGAGTGACCGTCATCCTCATGAACGAGATACGCACCATCACGGGCGACTTCACGCTCACCCAGGAGGGGCTGTCGTACCTCTCGGACACCATCGTCTTCATCCAGCACATCGAGATGGACTCGCGGATGCGGAAGGTCATCGGCGTCCTGAAGAAACGCACGAGCGACTTCGAGCGGACCGTCCGTGAGTTCCGCATCACCGAGTACGGCATCCGTATCGGCGAACCGCTGACGGGTCTCGACGGCATCCTCACCGGGAACCCGACGCGCGCGCCAGGTGACGACGCTTTCGCCCACGACTCTGCGGCCGAATCGTTCCCTCCAAGGGCTGACCAGATCCCCGACGGCCACGGCGGACCTGACGGGTCGTCACGCTGGCTCGACGCCGACCGAGACCGATCGCAGTGACCGACCCGTCATCGGGGGACGACGGGACACACGCGGTCGCGGCCGAACGCTGCGGCGACCGGCAGCGACCCCTCCTCGGGGGACCGACGGGGACGCCGCGCGTCGTCGTCTTCGTCGCCCACGACGAGAACCGGCGGCTCCTCGCGGAGTGGCTGGCGACCGACTACGACGTGGTGACGGCGTCGTCGCCCGACGACCTCGACGGGTCGTTCGACCTCGCCGTCGTCGACCGGGTCGCCCTCGCCCACCACGAGGAACCGCTGATGGAGCGAAAGCGCCGCGAACGACCCGTCCTGTTGCCCTTCCTGTTCGTCGTCTCCCAGCAGGAACTCGACCGTCTCGGGCCGGGCGTCTGGGAACAGATCGACGGCGTCGTCCGCGAACGGGTGGACGAACTCATCACCACGCCCATTAAGAAGGCGGAACTGGAGGGTCGGCTCTCAAACCTGCTCAACTCGCGGGAGCTCTCCCTGCGACTCCGTGACCAGCGCGAGCAGTACCGCCGCCTGCTGTCCGTCGCGCCGGAGACCATCACCACCGTCGACTCCGACGGGACCGTCCGGTACCTCAACAGCCGCGGGGCGGAACTGTTCGGCGTCGACGACCCCGAGGCGCTCTACGGCGAGTCGCTGTTCGACGCGATTCACGAGGCGGACCGCGAGGCGGTGCGGTCGCTCGTCGGTGGCGTCGGCGACTCCGACGAGTGCGCCCCGGGCGAGGCGACCGGGGACGACGGTCCCCGCGGGGCCATCGAGGCGCGCGTGGTGACGGACGGCGAGGTCAGCCACGCGGAACTCATCGCCGCGGCCATCACCTACGATCGCCGGCCAGCCGTCCAACTCGTCGTCCGCGACGTCACCGAGCGCCACCTCCGCGAACAGGAGATAACCCGCCAGCGCGACGCGCTGCGGACGCTCGACCGGTTGAACGCCCTCATCCGCGACATCGACCAGGGGCTCGTCAGGGCGACGGACCGCGCGGAGATAGAGCACACCGTCTGCGACCGCCTCGTCGGGAGCGGGCGGTACGTCGCCGCGTGGATCGGGACCGACAGCGCGACGCGACACGCCGTCACCCCGCACGCCGCGACGGGGGCGGCCGACGACTACCTCGACGAGGTGGTCATCTCGACGGGTGGCGGCGACGGCGTCCGCGACCCCGTCGGACAGGCCCTCGCCACGCGGTCGGTCGTCGTCGTGGACGACCTGCAGGCGACGGAGGGGGGCCGGTGGCAGGCGGCCGCCGCAGCCCAGGGATTCGGCGCGGCCATCGCCGTTCCGCTCACCTACGAGGACACGCAGTACGGGGCGCTCGGCCTGTTCGCCGACCGCCCCGGCGCGTTCGAGGACGCGGACGAGGTGTCGGTCCTCGAGGAACTGGGCGAGACCATCGGCCACGCGGTCAACGCCGCCGAGAGCCGCCGCGCCCTGCTGGCGGACCGGGTCGTCGAACTGGAGTTCGCCATCGATCAACCCGACTCCGCGCTCCACCACATCTCGGCGGACATCGACTGCCAGTTCCGCTTGGAGGGCGTCGTCGCCGCGACCAACGGGTCGTTCTTGGAGTACTTCGCCGTCGTGGACTGCGACCCCGAGGCGGTGCTGGAACAGGCCGAGACCGAACCCGCCATCAGCTACGCCCGGTTCGTGGGCGAACACGGGGGGGAGGCGCTCTTCGAGTTCGTCTTCGACGAGGAGCAGGTAGTACAGGCGTTCGGCCGACTCGGCGCGCGCGTCGTGGACCTCGTCGTCGAGGACGGGCGCTACGAGGTGACCGTCGAACTCCCCTTCGAGAGCGATATCCACGCCATCACGACGGGGCTCCAGGAACGCTACGAGGCGGCGAGCCTCCTCGCCCAGCGCGAGACGGAACACGCGCTCACCTCGCGCCATGAGCTCTGGGCGTCGTTTCAGGAACGGCTCACCGACCGCCAGTGGGAGGTCGTCCAGACGGCGTTCTTCGCGGGGTTCTTCGACTGGCCCCGCTCCAGCACCGGCGAGGAAGTCGCGGAGTCCCTCGACGTCTCGCCGTCGACGTTCCACGAGCACCTCCGGGCCGCCGAGCGGAAACTGCTCGAGGCACTGCTGGAGGGCTAGGGGTCAGAGTCCGAGCGCCGCCCCCGCCGTCGCGAGCGCAGACGGCCCGTACCAGACGACGCCCGCGGCGACGGCCAGTTCGACCGCCGTCACCGCGAGTGTCACCGCGTTGGCGAACCGACTGCTCGTCGCCACGCCTGTCGGGAGGCTGTACTCCTTCGGGAAGGGATAGAACAGGGCGATACCCCGCTTGCTCCCCACCACGTCGAGGACGTAGTGGGTGAGGACGCCCACCCAGACCCAGTGGAGGTTGTCGAAGGCGAACGGGAACGCGAGGAACACCCCCAGCGTGAGGAGGTTGTGGAGGGTCTTGCGGTGGCTCCCGAAGGCGGTGTCGACGTCGGGGAACAGCGCACCGAGGACAACGGGGACGGTCACCGCGGCGACGGTCCGCAGGGTCTCCGTTCCGCCGGACGGTTCGAGGATGAACCCCAACCCGACGCCGAGGAGGAGGCCGTTGATGACGTGTCCGTCCTTGTTCACGCCCGTCGGTGGCGCGAGCGCGCCTAAAACGTTGTCTCTCTCCGGGTGGCGACTCAACCGGACTCGATTCGCTCCAGCAGGTCCGTGAGCGCCCGGTCGACGAACCCCGCCTTCACCTCCTCGCGTGTGCCCTCCACGACGTGCCGTTTCACCGTGGTCCGCGACTCGCCGGTCCCCCACGGCGCGGCGTTCGCGACGCCGACGTACACCGTCCCGACCGGGTCCTCGTCGGTGCCGCCGTCGGGCCCCGCGATGCCCGTCGTCGCCAGCCCCCACGTCGCGTCGGCGGTGTCACAGACCGCGCGGGCCATCTGCCGGGCGACGGGTTCGCTCACCGCGCCGTGGTCGTCCAGCGTCTCCCGCGAGATGGCCAGCAGGTCCCGTTTGGCGTCGTAGGAGTACGAGACCACGCTCCGGTCGAAGTAGTCGCTCGCCCCCGACACGTCCGTGATGCGGGACCCGACGAGACCGCCCGTACACGACTCGGCGATAGCGAGCGTGGCGTCTCGTTCGCGGAGGACCTCGCCGACCCGCTTCTCGATGGGTTCGTCGTCGCCGTCACCGCTCTCGTCGCTCATACCCCACCCTCGCCTGGACGGGGAAAGAATCGTTCGCCCCTACGTGTACAGAAGACCTATACCTCGGTTCCGACCGCACTCCCCATGCCCGGCGCACGCGTCACCCGCGGCGAGCGAGTCGCCCTCCGAACCCTCGAACGCGGGGACCTGTCGTTCGTCCAGCGCGCCTGTACCGACCCCGACCTCAGATACCCCCTCGGGACTCCCGTCAAGAACCGGACGGAACTGGAGGAGGGCTTCGAAGACCGCTCGGACGACCGTTTCGTCGTCTGTCTCGACGCGCCGGACGCCCCACCCGGCGCGCCCGACGAGGGCGACACGGAGCCAATCGGCGTCGTGAGCGTTCAGGACGCCGACTGGAAGCGCCCGGAACTGGGCTACTGGCTCGTCCCGTCGGTCCACGGCGAAGGATACGGCACGGAGGCCGTCTCGCTGGCCGTCGACTACACCTTTCGGACCTACGACGTGCCCGCAATCGGCGCCGGGGCGTTCGCCTCGAACGACGCCTCGCGGGGCCTGCTCGAATCGCTCGGGTTCACCGAGGAGGGCTGTCGTCGGAAGTTCATGTACGTCGACGGGGAGTACCGCGACATGGTCCAGTACGGCCTGCTCCGCGAGGAGTGGCGCGGGTAGGTCGCGGGGGTAGGTGAGAGAGCGAAAGAACGACGACGCCCCGTGTACCACTCGCGGCATGGACTTCGACCGGCCCGTCTTCTTCGACGTGATGGCCTACGCCGACGCCGCCGAGGGCGACGTGGTTGACATGGTCAGCGGCAACCCCGACTGGGAGCCACCCGAGGCCCTGCGGGAGGGCCTCCGCGAGTACGCCGACGGCCCGCCCGCCGACTTCCAGTACCCGCCGAGCGAGGGCCTCGGCGACCTCCGCGAGGAGATAGCGACGCGGCGCGGGGTGGACGTCGACCGCGTGGTCGTCACGAACGGCGGCGGCGAGGCGAACTACCTCGCGATGGCCTGCGGGCTGGACGCCTTCTCGGGGACCGAGACGCTCCTCACGGACCCCACCTACCCCTACTACCCGGACCGCGCGGCGATGCTCGGCTCCGAGGTGCGGTACGTCCCCGTCGGCCCGACGGGAGACCTCGACCCCGCGGACGTGCGCGAACGCGCCAGCGAGGACACCGCCCTCGTCGTCGTCAACTCGCCGAACAACCCGACCGGGGCGGTGTACGACGCCGACACCGTCGCGGAACTCGTCGGAATCGCCGAGGAGCACGACGCCCTCCTCGTGAGCGACGAGGTGTACGACCACTTCGACTACTCCGGGCGCTTCGCCAGCGCACTCGCCGTCGAATCCGAGAACCGCGTCGTCACCGGGTCGTTCTCGAAGTCGATGGCCATCACGGGCCTCCGGGTGGGCTACGCGATTCTCCCCGAGGCGCTGGTAGGACCGGCGCGCGCCCGCCACATGCTCGTGAACGTCGCTGGGAGCCACCCGGGGCAGCGTGCCGTCCTCTCCGCGCTTCGCGACACCGGGCCGGAGTACTACGAGGCCAACCGGGACCTGCTCCGCGAGCGAGTCCGCGTGTTCACCGACGCCCTCGACAGGGCGGGCGCGGAGTACGTCGTCCCCGACGGCGCGTTCTACGTCCTCGCGCGCTTCGAGGGGATGGAGGGCACCCTCGACAACGCGAAACGGCTCGTCGACGAGACGGGCGTGGCGGGGATGCCCGGCGACGCGTTCGGCGAGACGACCAGCGGGTGGTTCCGCTACGCGCTCGTGACCGACCGGGTGGAGGAGGCCGCCGAGCGACTGGCCGAGTCGATGGGCTGACCGTGACCCCCGCTGACAGGAGGTGCAACGCGCTACCAACGAGTACACAAGCCTCGGTCGGGTAGCGCCGGTATGAGCTCCATCGAGGTCGAGGCGGTCGACTCTCTCGACGCCGACGAGGTGACGCCGGAGGGCCTCGACGCCCCCGAGTACGTCCTCTACGGCGGGAAGGGCGGCGTCGGGAAGACGACGATGGCCGCGGCGTCGGCGCTCGCCAGCGCCAACGACGGGACGGCGACGCTGGCCATCTCGACCGACCCAGCCCACTCGCTGTCGGACGTCCTGGAAACCGACATTCCGAGCGAACCGACCAGAATCCGGGAGGACATGCCGCTCTACGCGGTCGAAATCGACCCCGAGGCGGCGGACTCGCCGCTGGAGAGTGCCGGTCTCGGGATGGGGGCGGGCGGTGCGGGTGGACCGGGCGGCGCGGGTTCGGACGACGGTGGCGACGGCCCCCTCGGCGGCATGGGCGTCGGCGAGGGACTGGGACAGGCCGACGCGATGTTCGGCGGGATGAACCCCATGTCGGCGGGCGCGATGCCCGGCGCGGACGAGACGGCGGCGATGCAGTTGCTCCTCGAGTACCTCGACGACGACCGGTTCGACCGCGTCGTCGTGGACACCGCGCCGACGGGCCACACGCTCCGCCTCCTCCAGCTCCCGGAGGCGCTCGACTCGATGATGGGTCGCGTCCTCCAGTTCCGCGAGCAGATGAGCGGGATGCTCGGCGACATGCCCGGTCCGTTCGGGGACGGGGACGCTGCCGACGTGGACGGCCTGCGCGAGTTCGCCGACAGAATCGAACGCCTCCGCGCCGCGTTGCAGGACCCCGAACGGACCGACTTCCGAGTCGTGATGGTCCCCGAGCGCCTGAGCGTCGTCGAGTCCGAACGCCTCATCCGGGAGCTGGACGACTTCGGCATCCCCGTCTCGACGGTGGTGGTAAACCGGGTGACGGAGGACCTCGAGAACGTCGTCGACGTGGAGAGCGGGTGGGTCGTCAGCCCGAACCCCGAGAACTGCGAGTTCTGTGCGAAGCGCTGGGAGAGCCAGCAGGAGGCGCTCTCGCGGGCGCAGGAGGTGTTCCGGGGCCACGATGTGAAGCGGGTCCCGCTGTTCGCCGAGGAGGTCAGCGGCGAGACGATGCTGCGCGTCGTCGCGGCCTGCCTCGCCTGACCTACTCGACGAGCACGAGTCGCAGGTCGTTGACGTTCGTGGTGCTCTCGACGTCGAGCAACGCGTCCCGCTCCCGGAGGAACGGGAGGGCGTCGTTGTCCGCGAGGGCCTCGCGGGCGGCGTCCGCGTCGTCCCCGACGGTCCCCGAATCGACGACGGCCCCCGCCACGTCCGTCCCGCCGTCGTGGCCGTCGGTGTCCACGCTGGCGAGCGTGACACCCTCGGGCAGGTCGAGGGCCGCCGCCAGCGCGAGTTCGAGGTTCGGGCCGCCCTCGCCGTCGCCCGCGACGGTGACGGTCACCTCGCCGCCCGAGAGGACGGCGGCGGGCGGCGCCACGGGGTCGCCCGCCGCGCCCACCTCCTCGGCGACGGCGACGTGCGCCAGGGCGATCTCCCGGGCCTCCCCGCGCATCGACGAGGAGAGCACGAGCGGGTCGTACCCCGACTCGAAGGCGAGGTCGGCGGCCGCGTCGATGGCCGTCCGCGTGTTCACGAGGAGGTGCGTGTGGACGTGGTCGAGGTCGGTGGCCGCCTCGCCGCCCGTCCGGAGTGCCTCCCGCACCGACTCGTCGGCCTCGATGCCGTAGCGGTCGAGGACGGCGAGCGCCTCCTCCGCGCTCGATTCGTCGGGCGCGAACGGCCCGCTGGCGATGACGCCGGGGTCGTCGCCCACCACGTCGCTGACGAGGAGGGCGAGGGCGGTTGCGGGGGCGGCGGCGGCCGCCAGCCCCCCGCCTTTCACCCGCGAGAGGCGCTTGCGAACGGCGTTTATCTCGTGGATGTCCGCGCCGCTCTCGACCAGCGCCTCGGTCAGTTCGCGGAAGGCGTCGAGGGGCACGGTCGGCGCGGCCAGCAGAGCGCTCCCGCCGCCCGTGACCGGCGCGACGACGAGCGTTCGCTCGTCACAGCGCTCCAACAGGTCCAGCACCCGCTCGGTGGCATCGACGTTCCGCTCGCTCGGGACGGGGTGGTCGCCGACGAGCGCCTCGACGCGCGGAGGGACGTTCTCCTCGTCCTCCGCGTCGTCTCTAGCGCTCTCGTCGTCTCCCGTGACGTCCTCCGCGCCGTCCCCCTCCTCGTCCGTGTCGTCGCCCTCGACGGGTCGCAGTCCCTCGGTGTCCCCGTCGGTGACGACCACGCCCTCGGTGATTCGCTGCCCGAGGACCGCACCGAGGCCGCGGACGACGGCGGCCGCCGCCTTCCCGCCGCCCGCGACGACGATGCGGTCGTAGTCCGCGAAGTCGAACGTCTCGCCGCCGACGTGGAGCCGCTCGGCCTCGACGTGCAGTTGCTCGCGGACCGCCCGCTCGGGGTCGGCGGCGGCGACGCCCGCCTCGATACACGCCTCCGCGACGTCACGTGACATGGTTCAGAGCAGGCGGTTGAGCAGCCCGTAGGCGGTGTCCTGCAGTCGGTCGGGCAGGTAGCGGGCCTTCAGTGTCAGGTCGGCGAACGCCCCGACCGGGTAGCGCGGTTCCGGATCCGGCGTGAGGCCGGCCTCGAGGATGACCTCCGCCACCTGGTCGGGCGTCACCGCGACGGGGCTCTGCCCGCCGAAGACGGTGCTGTCCTCGTAGAGGCGGTAGATGGTCTCGTAGGCCCCCGAGCGGTCGAGGGGGGCGAACTGGTCGTCCGTCCGGTCGGCGAACGCCGTCTCGACCGGCCCGGGTTCGACGAGGACGGCCTCCACGTCGTACGGTTCGACCTCGTTGCGGAGCGCGTCGGTCAGCGCCTCCAGCGAGAACTTCGAGGCGCAGTAGACGCCCATCCCGGGCGTGGAGACACGCCCGGCGACGCTGGAGACGTTGACGATGCGCCCCGACTCGCGTTCGCGCATGTGCGGGAGGACGGCCCGGATGAGCCGGTGGGGGCCGTAGAGGTTCACGTCGAACTGTCGGTGGAGCACGTCGGTCGGGACGTCCTCGACGGGGCCGAACTGCCCGTAGCCGGCGTTGTTGACGAGGCAGTCGATGCGGCCCTGTTCCTCCACGATGCGGTCGACGACGCCCTCCACCTGCGTCGCGTCGGTCACGTCGAGCGCCGCCGTCTCACAGCCGATGTCGGCGAGGTCCTGCACGTCGGCCGTGTCGCGGGCCGTCGCGTAGACCGTCCACTCCTCCTCGCGGAACGCCCGGGCGGTCGCCCGACCGATACCGGACGAGCACCCTGTAATCAGCACGGTCTTTGCCATGTCCGCGAGTCTCGCGCCCCGCACTTAAGGGTCGCCGGTCGAGGGGCGGCGGCGTTCGCAAGCCAAAGCAGTTCCCTCTGGAGGCCCCACTATTCGATAGACGAAATGACGGGTCCGGACCCGCGCCCGGTCGTCGGGTGCGCCGTCCCGCCCCGTCCGTTCACAGACTATCCATGAGCACGAACGACTCGGACGCCCCCGACCGAATCGACCAGACCCGCCGGAGCGACGCCATCAGACGCGTCGGCGAGGAGTACGTGATGCCGAAGAGCGTCGTCGAGGGACAGCTCCACCCCTCCGAGCACCGTCTGGTCCCGGACCAGTCGCGCGCGCCGGCCAGCGACGCGCTGCTCGATGCGCTCATCGACGCCTTCAGCACGGTGGCCCCGACGACGCCGACGGATCAGATCCGGGCCGCCGAGGAGGTCGCCGACCTGCTACGGGAACTGCGCGACAGCGACCGGCCGCTGATCGTCGTCCGCGAGTCGCGCTGACGGTCAGGCTCGGTCGCCGGCCACCTCGGCCTTCGCCGCGTCGGCGTACTCGTCGGCCAGCCGCGTCGGTTCGGGGAGCTTGTACCCGCCCCGGAAGCGGTCGACGAGGTCGGCGGCGGTCTCCGCGCTCAGGCGGTGGCCCGGCGAGACGTACACCGGGTTGATGCGGAAGGAGGTGTCGAACTGCCGAGTCTGGACGGCGTAGCCGATGACCGTCCCCGCGGGGGCGCTCACGTCGTCGTCCGCCTCTACGGCCACACGCTCGCCCGCGTCGAGTTCGTCCGTCGGTTCTACTGGCACGCCACAGAGGAGGTTCTTCGCGACGCCGAGCGACGGCACGTCCAGCGCCACGCCCATGTGTGTCGCCAGCCCCGCCTGTCGGTAGTGGATGCGCCCGGACCCGTCGAAGAACACGACGTCCGGTTCGGTTTCGAGCGTCTCGAAGGCGTCGAGGATGGGGCCGCCCTCGCGGAACGAGAGCAGGCCGGGGATGTAGGGGAACTCCATCGGCGAGACGGCGTAGGTGCGTTCGACCACCTCGCTCCCCCGCAGGACGACGATGGCGCTCACGACTCGTTCGTCGAGGAACGCCTGGTCGACGCCCGCGACGAGGGGCGGGTCCGATTCCCCTCCGTCGCCCTCGTGGCCGCCGAACGCGGCCGCGTCGCCGAACGAGGACTGCTCTCCGGGACCGTCGCCCCCGACGCAGACCGCCCGCGCGTCGAAGGGGAAGTCGTCCTCGAAGCGGGCGCTCGCGGCGATGTCGTCCTGCAGTGCCTCCATCTCCGCGCGACTCATCGACGGGTCGGGCCGGAACTCGGGGTGGGGTACGTCCATCGGCTCAGAAGGGCCCGCGGCCGCGTCCCGGTCCGCCAGCGCCGCCGCCCAACTGGAGGTTGCTGGGGCCGCTGACGCCCTGTCTGCGGACGTACTCGCCATAGGCGAGACCGATGACCAGTCCGGTGAGGTGGGCCGCGTGGGCGATGTTGCCGCCGAGGACGTTCGTCGTCGGCGAGAGCATCCCGAGGACCGAGAGGCCGGCGTAGCCGAACGTAATGACCCAGATGGGGACGGGAATGAAGAAGTAGAGCAGGACCCGCATGTCCGGGCTGAGGACGGTGAGGACGGCGAGGACGGCCATGACCGCGCCGCTGGCCCCGAGGACGGCCGAGGGGGTGTTCAACAGGAGGCTGAGGCCGATCTGTCCGAGGCCGGCGGCCATCCCGCTGACGAAGAACAGCGCGGTGTAGGCCCGCGACCCGACGTGTCGCTCCACGATGGGGCCGAAAAAGAACAGGGCGATGCCGTTGGCGAAGATGTGACCGAACCCGCCGTGGGCGAAGATGGAGGTGACCCACGTCCAGACGTAGAGGGGATTGGCCGTCGAGAGGGTGAACAGGTCCCGCCACGCCGCCGACCCGGCGGGGATGCCGAGTGCCGGCGCGATGCCGTACTGCGCGACGAACGTCAGGAGCATCAGGCCGAGGAAGGGGTAGGTCATGTTCCCCCGGAAATAGGAGAGGGGACCGCCGGTGGACGTGACGCGGGAAGCGACGCTCTTCGCCCGCCCCTGCTGGTTCACGCTGTCGTCGAAGCCGCTGTCGAAGACGCCGCTCGGGTCACCCCAGTTCTGCAAGCCGGCGCAGTCGTGGTTCTCCGGGAGGCGGTGGTCGGAGCAGTAGGTGCCGCCGCAGTGCCGACAGCGGTACGGCATGCTCTCCTCTCGCCCACACACGTCGCACGTTGCCATTGCCACCGCTACGATGCTGTCAGCAAAGGGATTTGGGGTGTGGCGCGGCGGTTCCTCCCGGCTGCGGAGGCGTTCGCGGCGCTCGACGGACTCCGAACCGTTCAAGCCTCGCCGTCGACACCGTCCGTGTATGCAGTCGTCGCACAGCACGAGCGACCTGACCCTGCTGGGTGGCGCGGGCGCGTTCGCGTGTTGCTCGCTTGCGGGGGCCGCACTCGACTACGGGACCGCGTGGGTCTGGGGGTTCGCCATGCCCGCCTTCGCGCTCGTCTTCCTCGCGGCCCTGCCGGGGTGTTCCTGTCGCCGGGCGCTCGGGCGGGACTCGCGGGAGACGACCGTACAGGTGGCGCTCCTCCTCTCCGGTACCCTCGTCGGGAGCGCGGGCTACCTCCTCGGGGCGTCGCTCGTCGGGGAGGCGGGGAGCGTCGTCTTCGCCGTCGGCGTCCTCGTGGGCGCCGTCTCGGCGTGACTCGCCGGGGTCAGAGTCCTTCGAGTGCACGGAGGCGCTGTTCTATCTCGGGGGGCGCACCGCTCGGCCCGTCGCGGACGCGGTGGTCGGGGATGACGAGGGGTGCGGGGTTGGCCGCGAGCGCGGTCCGGACGGCGTCGTGGTCCTCGTCGCTGCTGGCGTCGAGGCCGGGCGTCATCCGCGTCAGCCGTTCGACGGACACCTGTTCGCCGTAGGGGACCTCCCGGGTGGTCTCCAGTACCTCCCGCTGGTCGGTGGGGACGGTCAGCGCGACGGCCACGTCGTCGAACTCCTCCCGTTCGCCCTCCAGGTACGCGTCGATGCGGTCGAGGAGGGCGTGGTCCGCGTCCTCGTCGTCGGACTCCTCGGGGAAGGAGACGGCGAGGACGCGGTCGCTCGCGAGGCCGAGCTGGACGTAGCAGTCGAGGTACTCGGACTCGCGGGTGTAGATGCCGGCGTCGTCCATGCTACCTACAGGTCGATGCCACCTATGAAAGTTAGTCCGGCGCTAGCGGCTTCCGCCGCCGCGCCCTCACAGCGTCTCCGCGTACGAGTCGAAGACGTCGTGGCTGGTGACGAGTCCGATGTGTCCCGGGCCCCGCACGCGGACGTTCCGGACGTTCGACGCCGTGAACGGGAGGCGGGCGCGGTGGCCCGGCAGGACGGCCTCGTCGTCCTCGCTCCAGACGGCGGTGTAGTTCACCGCGCGCGGGAGGCGACGACCGTTGAGCGTCCGCAGGAAGTCGCTCCCGGGGAGCATCGCCCGCCCGCCGGGCGTCCACGACCCCGCGCGGGCGAGCGCCGTCCCCTGATGGGGCGTGCCGAGGGTGACGAGGTCGTGGACGTTGGGCGCGCCGTCCTCGCGTTCGACGTACCAGCGCACGCCCAGGCCGCCCATCGAGTGGGCCACCACGTCCACCCGGGAGTCGTGTCGGTCCCGGAGGCGTTCGACGGCCCGACCGATTCGCCGGGCGTAGCGTTCGGGGGACCCGACGGTCGTTCCGGGCAGCCACCCGAGGCTGAGCGTCTCGACGGCGTCCCGAGTGTACCCCGAGTCGTAGAAGTGGTCGGCGAGCGTCCGCCACCACGGCGAGTGGCCGGTGTCGCCGTACCCGTGGACGAGGAGGACCGGTTCGTCGCCGGGCGGGCCGTCCCTCCCCTCGCGGTTCGCGTCCATCACGCCCGGGAGGCCGAGCGGACGGAAAAGGGAGCGGGGGAACACACAAGTCTTATGTCCATTCTAGTCCATCGTAGTACAACGATGAACACTAACGAGGAGCTCGCCCCGGCCGTCGCGTCGATTCTCGACGCGGCGCGCGGGCGACAGCCACCCGAGGGGCGGGTGTCGGTGTCCCCTCGGCGTCTCCCCGAGGCGCTGGCGGCGGCCGACCGCGACGGCCGCGTCCCCGTCATCGCGGAGGTCAAGCCGACCAGTCCGACGACCGAGGGCCGCGACGACCGCGACCCGGTCGACCTCGCCCGCGAGATGGTCGCGGGGGGCGCGGCGGCGCTGTCGGTACTGACCGAACCCGAGCACTTCGGCGGATCCGTCGAGACGCTCGAACGCGTCCGCGAGGCCGTGGACGTGCCCGTCCTCCGAAAGGACTTCCTCCTGGAGGAGGCGCACCTCGACGCCGTCGAGACGGACGTCGTCCTCCTCATCGCCCGGTTCGTGGACGACCTGCCGGGGATGCTGGCGGCGGCCCGCGACCGGGGCTTCCAGGTGCTCGTGGAGGTCCACTCCGAGGCGGAACTCCGCGAGGCGCTCGACGCGGGCGCGGACATCGTCGGAATCAACAACCGCGACCTGGCGAACCTCGTGGTCAACCTGGAGACGTTCGTGGACGTCGCGAGACACGCACCCGACAGCGTGACTCTCATTGCGGAGAGCGGCATAGCCACGCCATCGGACGCCGCCCGGATGCGCCGGGCGGGCGCTGACGGCCTGCTGGTCGGGACGGCCATCATGCGCGGCGACAGCGTCGAAGCGAGCACCCGACGCCTCACGACACCCCAGACATGAGTTCGAACACGAACGAGAACCCGAGTAAGTTCGGCGACTACGGCGGCCAGTACGTCCCCGAGGCCCTGATGCCGGCCATCGAGGAACTGGACGACGCCTTCCGGCGCTACGTCCTGGAGAACGAGGGCGGCTTCGTGGACGAGTTCCGCGAGCGCATCCGGGACTTCGGCGGGCGACCCACCCCGCTCCAGTACGCCGAGCAGTTGAGCGCGCGCTACGATACGGACGTCTACCTCAAGCGCGAGGACCTCCTCCACGGCGGGGCACACAAACTCAACAACGCCCTCGGGCAGGTCCTCCTCGCGAAGTACATGGGCAAGGAGCGAATCGTCGCGGAGACGGGCGCCGGCCAGCACGGCACCGCCACCGCGATGGCCGCCGCCCACCTCGACATGCCCTGCGTCGTCTACATGGGCCGGCGCGACATCAACCGGCAGCGACCCAACGTCTTCCGGATGCGCCTCAACGGTGCCGAGGTCGAACCCGTCACCGCGGGCCGGGGCACCCTGAAGGAGGCCATCAGCGAGGCGATGCGGGACTGGGCCACCACCGTCGAGAACACCCACTACGTCATCGGGAGCGTGGTTGGTCCCCACCCGTTCCCCACGATGGTCCGGGAGTTTCAGTCGGTCATCTCGGAGGAGGCGCGCCGGCAGATGCGAGAGCAGGCCGGCGGCCTCCCCGACAGCGTCGTCGCGTGTGCGGGCGGCGGGTCGAACACGATGGGGGCCTTCGCGGAGTTCGTGTCCGACGAGGACGTCTCGCTGTTCGCCGTCGAGGCGGGCGGGTCCTCGCTCGAAGTCGACGAGGAGACGGGCGTCGCGCCCAACTCCGCCTCGCTCTCGACGGGGACGGAAGGTGTCCTCCACGGCGCGCGCACCCGTCTCCTGCAGGACGGTGACGGGCAGATCGTGGAGTCGCACAGCATCTCCTCGGGGCTGGACTACGCGGGCGTCGGGCCGGAACTCGCCCACCTCGTCGACGAGGGGCGGGTCACGCCGGTCACCGTCGACGACGACGCTGCACTCGCCGGGTTCCACCGCCTCTCGCAGGAGGAAGGCATCATCCCCGCCCTCGAAACCGCCCACGCCGTCGCGTGGCTGGAGGACGCCACCTCCGACCAACTGGGCGACAGCGTCGTCGTCTGTGTCTCCGGGCGGGGCGACAAGGACCTCGAATCGGTCATCGAGGAGACGGAGAAGCGCGACATCGAGAACGCCCCCGACATGGACGTGTTCTCCGCGTCCGGCGCGGGTGGTTCGGAGTGAGCCGACTCGACGAAGCCTTCGCCGACGGCCCGGCGTTCGTCCCGTACCTCGCACTGGGCGACCCGGACCTCGAATCGTCTCTCGAATACGTGAAGGCCCTCGAACGCGGCGGTGCGGACGTCATCGAACTCGGTCTGGCGTTCTCCGAACCCATCGCGGAGGGCCCCACCATTCAGTCGGCCGTCGTCCGCTCGCTCGAAGGAGGGATGACCCCCACGAAGTTCCTCGACGCGGTCGAGGACCTCGACGTGGACGTGCCCCTCGTCTGTATGACCTACTACAACCTCATCTACCAGTTCGGCGAGGAGGCGGGGCCACGGCCGTTCGTCGAACGCGCCGCCGAGGTGGGGCTGTCGGGGTTCGTCGTCCCGGACTTACCGGCCGAGGAGTCCGGGCCGCTCAGGGAGGCCTGCGACGAGTTCGGCCTCGACCTGATATTCATCGTCGCGCCGACGACCCGCGGCGAGCGCCTCGAACGCCTCATGGACCAGACCTCCGGGTACGTCTACGTGCAGGCTCGCCTCGGCGTCACGGGCGCGAAGGCGGACGTGAGCGACCAGACCGGCGAGAGCCTCGACCGACTGTCGGAGTGGGACGTCCCGAAGGCCGTCGGGTTCGGCATCTCCTCGGGCGAGCAGGCCCGCGAAGTCGTGGCGGCGGGCGCGGACGGCGTCATCGTCGGGAGCGCCCTCGTCGACATCGTTGCCGAAGGGACTTCGGCAGCCAGCCGGACGCAGTCCGGCGACGTCGCCGAAGGACACGAGAACGGCGACAGCACCGAGGAGGTCGCCGCCCGACTGGAGGAGAAGGCGCGCGAACTGAAGGAGGGCGCACTCGCGGGAGCGCAAGCACGGACGCGACCGGAACGGACTTGAACGGAACCTGCCACAGATTCACACATCAATGAACACCGGTATCCAGGCACGACTCGACCGCATCGGGACAGACGGGAAGTTCCTCGTCGTCCCGATGGACCACGGCATCACGCTCGGTGCGGTAACAGGTCTCAAGGACATTGAATCGACCATCGACGCGGTGACGCGCGGCGGCGCGGACTCCGTCCTCACCCAGAAGGGCATCGCCCCGCGCGTCCACGGCAACACGAACGGCGCGGGCTTCATCGTCCACCTCAACGCCTCGACGGTCGTCGGCCCGGACGAGAACGACAAGCGCGTCACCGGCACCGTCGAGGAGGCGGTCCGCGCGGGCGCCGACGCCGTCTCCGTCCACCTCAACGTCGGCAGTAACTACGAGGGCAAACAGATGGAGGACCTCGCGCGGGTCACCGACGAGGCCGAACGCCTCGGGATGCCCGTCCTCGCGATGACGTACGCCCGCGGTCCCGGGGTGGACGAGTCCGACCCCGAGGCGCTCGGTCACGCGGCCCGTCTCGGCGAGGAACTCGGCGCACACGTCATCAAGACGGGTTACTCCGGCGACGCCGAGAGCTTCGAACACGTCGTGGAGTCGACGCGCCTGCCGGTCGTCATCGCGGGCGGCGAACCCGAGGGCGACAAGGCCACCCTCGAAGCCGTCCGCGGCGCGATGGACGCCGGCGGCGCGGGCGTCTCGATGGGCCGCTCCATCTTCCAGCACGACGACCCCGAGGCCATCACCCGCGCGGTCAGCGCCGTCGTCCACGACGACGCCAGCGCGGAGGACGCCCTCGAACGCGCGGGCTTCTCCACGCCGGTCTGAACCGACCCCTCCTCACGACTGCCCGGGCCCGTCGGCGACGGGTACGCCTTTCCCCTCCCCTGCCCACGCACCACCCATGGGAACGGTCTCGTACGACTTCGAGGGCGACACCGTCGCCGTCGCGGGCGGCGCGAGCGGCATCGGGCGGGCCGTCGCGCTGGCGTTCGCCCGCGCGGGCGCGAGCGTCGTCGTCGCCGACCTGCGCGAGCGCCCGGCCGACCAGCACGCGAGCGTGCCGACCCACCGCGTCGTCCACGAGGGCGGCGGGGACGCGGCGTTCGTCGAGACGGACGTCACCGACGTCGAGGCGGTGGACTCGCTCGTCGAGGCGACCCGCGAGTTCGGCGGCCTCGACGTCCTCGTCAACGCCGCGAGCGCGGTCGCTGGCGGGTCGTTGCTGGACGCCGACCCGGACTCGTTCGACCTGGTCGTCGAGACGGCCACCCGGGGGACGCTCCTGGGGACGCGGGCCGCCGCCCGGGACTTCACCGAGCGAGGCGTCGAGGGTTGTGTCGTCAACGTGGTCCCGGTCGGGGCGTCGACCCCGACGAGCGACGACGTCGCCGCCGTGACAGCCGCTGGGGCGGTGCGGACGCTCACCCGCGAGTCGGCGCGCGAACTCGCCGGGGCGGGGGTCCGGGTGAACGCCGTGGTGCCGGGGCCGGGCGCGGCCTGCGTCGGCGACGGGGACGAACTATCGGAGATCGAAGAGCGCGTCCCCCTCGGGCGGCCGGGGTTCCCCGAGGATGTCGTCCCCGCGACGCTCTTTCTCGCCAGTGAGGGGGCGTCGTTCGCCACGGGCGAACTGCTGGCCGTCGACGGCGGGTGGGGCGTGCACGGCGAGGTGTGAGCGCGCCCTACAGCAACGCGGGCAGGTCTGCGAGGGTGTCGAGCGTGTGGTCCGGCGCGGGATGCGGGTCCGGGGTGCGCTCGTCCGCGGTCGGATACCACACCGACCGGAGGCCCTCGCGGTTCGCGCCGGTCACGTCCGCCCGGAGGGAGTTGCCGACGTAGAGCGTGCGCGCCGGGTCGGCGTCGAGAGTGGCGAGCGCCCGACGGAAGGGGTAAGCGCTGGGCTTCAGTCCCCGGTCGGGCGTGGCGAACACGCGCACGTCGAAGGCGTCCTCGATGCCGAGGGCGGCGAGTTTCGCCGACTGGGTCGTCCGCCCGCCGTTCGTGACGAGACCGACGGCCACGTCTCGGTCGCGGACGGCGGCGAGTGCGTCTGTCGCGCCGGGGCGAAACCGGACCGCCGCGGGGTCGGACGCCACTCTGAAGGCGGTGGCGAGGCGCGGCGCGAGGGAGGGGTCGCCGCCGACCCGTCGCGCCGCCGCGGCGAACAGGTAGGTGTAGAACTCGTGGGCGGTGGCGGCGGTCGGCACGTCGGCGAACGCCGCGCGCACCGCGTCAGCGTCGAACGGGAGGGCGAGGTCGGCGTGGTCTGCCGCCGCGGCCAGTCGCTCGGCGAGGGTGCGGCGGTGTTCACAGAGGGTGTCGTCGAGGTCGAAGAGAACCGCAGTCGGGGGGACCGTCACTGACGACTCTACCCGGTTCGCGACGAAAAGGGTTGCGTGTACGCCAGTACCGGTTCCACCACGTTCAATAGCGCCCGTCGCAAGCCACCGACAATGACACGTGCCGTCTGGCTGAAGGCAGACGACGAGGTGGGAGACTGGGACGCGCGACGCCAGCGAATCACCGCCGGCCTCGAAGCCGGCGTGGACTGGGTGCTCGTCGACCGGGAGGACGTGGCTCGCGTCCGGGAACTCGGGCAGGTGAACGTCGCGGCGTTCGCGGGCGACGACGTCCACGTGATGGACGCCGAACCCGACGCCGAACCAGACCACGACGCCACCCCCGACGCCCTCGTCGTCGGGAAGGGAACCGAGGGAGACGGCACGGTCGACCTGCCGAACGACCTCTCGGGGTCGGCGGACCTCACCGCCGTCCGCCGAAACGGCGCACAGGGCGTCTACGTCCGCATCCGCGACCAGCGCTACGAGACGTTCGCGGAGGAGGCGGCCCGCGACGCCGACTTCACCATCGTCGTCGGCGAGGACTGGAAGATCATCCCGCTGGAGAACCTCATCGCCCGCATCGGCGAGGAGACGGACCTCGTCGCGGGCGTCACCACCGCCGAGGAGGCCCGAACGGCCTTCGAGACGCTCGAACTCGGCGCGGACGCCGTCCTCCTCGACACGGACGACCCGGACGTCATCCGGGAGACGGTCGACCTGCGCGACGCGGCCGAACGCGAACACCTCGACCTGACGTGGGCCACTGTGACGGCCATCGAACAGACCGGGAGCGCGGACCGCGTTTGCGTTGACACCGGGAGCCTGTTCGACCACGACGAAGGGATGCTCGTCGGGTCGATGTCTCGAGGGCTGTTCTTCGTCCACGCCGAGACGGCCGAGTCGCCGTACGTCGCCTCCCGCCCCTTCCGGGTGAACGCGGGTGCCGTCCACGCCTACGTCCGCACGCCCGACGGCAAGACGAAGTACCTCGCCGAACTCACGAGCGGGGACGAGGTGCAGGTCGTCGACACCGAGGGGAACACCCGCGAGGCCATCGTCGGGCGCTCGAAGATAGAGAAACGCCCGATGTTCCGCGTGCAGGCGGAGGTCGAAGGCGACCGCATCGAGACGCTCCTCCAGAACGCCGAGACCATCAAGGTCGCCACCCGCGAGGGCCGGACGGCCGTCACCGACCTACAGGAGGGCGACGAGGTTCTCGTCCACTACGAGGACACCGCCCGCCACTTCGGCGAACAGGTCGAGGAGTCCATCATCGAGCAGTAGGTCCCGTTCGACGCCCCGACCACAACGCTCTTTCTCGCCTGCCGGGTACTCCCGGGCGATGACGCTCTCCAGACGCCGCCTCCTCCTCGCCGGGGGGAGCGCGGCCGCGGTCGGCCTGAGTGGCTGTCTCGGTCTCGGCGGGGACGCGCCCGACGACCCGAACGAGACGAGCGGTTCGAACGGGACCGACGCCGGTGGGAACGGGTCGGCCTCGACGACTACGCCCGCCGAGGTCGACGGCCCCATCGCGAACGCCCCCGTCCCCAACGACCCCGGGGAGTTCACCTACGCGCGGATGGGGTCCGGCGACCTGCCGACGTTCACCTACTTCGGCAACTGGAAGTGCCCCTTCTGTGCCCGGTTCAGCGTCGACATCCTCGGTGACCTCGTGACGCAGTACGTCGCCTCGGGCCGACTCGACATGGAGTACCGGGGGCTGGCGTACGTCAACGGCGAGCCGTTCCTCGGGCCGGACGCGCCGCGGGCGACCCGCGCGGGACTGGCCGTCTGGGCCGTCGACCCCGAGCGCTACTGGCCGTACCACGAGTACGTCATGGCCAACCAACCGTCCGAGGCGCGGGAGTGGGCCACCGCCGACCGCCTCGTCGAGTTCGCCCGCGCCGCGGGCGTCTCGGACCCCGAGGCCGTCCGCGAGCGACTGGACGACGAGGCGTTCGAGCGGGCCGTCGAGGAGACGAGCGCCCGCGCGAGCGAGTTGGAACTCCGCGGCACCCCGTCGCTCCTCGTCGACGGGACCGTCGTCAGCCCCTTCGCCCGGGAGAGCGGCGACATCGTCGCCAATCCGGAGATGTACGAACTGCTCGACTCGCTCGCGGAGGGATGACCCGGCCCACCCGACTCGCCGCCCGGCCAGTCCTCGCCGCGGCGACCCTCACCGCCCTCGTCTCGACGGCCGGGAGCCTCTACTTCAGCCTCGGGATGGGACTCGTCCCCTGCGAACTCTGCTGGTGCCAGCGCGTGCTGATGTACCCGCTGGTGGTCATCTTCGGCGTGGCGACGTGGGAGGAGGACCGCGTGGGCGTGTTCCGGACCGTCCTGTCCCTGTCGGCGCTAGGAGGGGCATCGCGGCCTACCACTCGTACCTGCAACTGACCGCCGACGCGTTCTGTTCGTTCGGCGGGTCCTGTGCCGTCGTCCAGTACCGACTGCCTGTGCTGGGGCTGTCGATTCCGCACCTCTCGTTCGTGGGGTTCCTGCTGGTGACGATACTCGTGGTCGGCGCGGTTCGGAGCGACCGAGAACCACGGCGCTGAGTGGTGAGAGCGGCGATACCGGCGATCATCGAGGACCGCTACTCGGCCTCCGCGGGGTCCACGACCTCGCCCGTCTCGGGGGAGACGCCCACCTGTTCGCAGAGGTCCGCCATCGGGCAGGCCTCCGGGTCGTCCAGACACGCGGGGTTCCGCGCGGAGCAGTACTCGCGCCCGAACTGGATGGAGGCGGTGTGGCCGAAGCCGCACTTCTCGGCGGGGACCTGTGATTCGAGGACCTGCCTCACCTGTTCGTGATCGGCGTCGGCGGGCGCGATTCCCATCCGCCGGTAGATGCGGTGGACGTGGGTGTCGACGGGGAAGACGCCGCCCCGTCCGCCCGCGAACAGGAGGACGCAGTCGGCCGTCTTCGGCCCGACGCCCTTCATGTCGAGAAGGGCCTCGCGCACCGCGTCGTAGTCCTCCTCGCGGACGAACGCGTCGAACTCGGTCGCGCCGCCGTACTCCTCTTCGACCCGCCGCGCGATTCGGGTGATGGTCTCGGACTTCTGGTTGTAGAGACCCGCAGCGGAGATGGTCTCGGCGAGTTCGTCTCGGTCGGCGGTCGCGAGGGACTCCGCGAGGTCTCCACCACCATAGCGCCCTATCAACTCGTCGTGGGCCGGTTGGCTCGCCTTGTCGCTCGTGTTCTGCGAGAGGATGGTGCGGACCAGACACTCGAAGGCGTCCTGTCCATCACCAGAACGCTCTGCGTTCTGGTTAGCTCGCGAATCGCTCTGCGATTCGCGAACCCCGTACGTCTTTTGCCAGTAGAGGTCCCCGAGTCGGTCGACGACCGTCTCCGCGCGGGAGGTTCCGTCCCCTGGCTGGAACTGGTCGAACCGCCCGCCGCCTGTCTCGCCGCCGGAGATGTTCTCCGCGGGTTCGTCCTCGCTCATACTACCCGTTCGGGGTGCGGGCGGAAACCCCCTCGCGTCGGCGTGCAGGTTGCCGGTGTCTCGTCGCTGTCGGCCGTACGCTCTCGGGGCCTCGCCACCCCGAGGTGGCGACCACCGCCGCGACGGTACGCCCGACCGCTCACTCCACGCGCAGGGTTACTGTCAGGTCCGCCCCGTCGGCGAGGGCGGCGACGAGGTCGCGGTCGATGTCGTCGGCGCTGGCGTCGGCCCCGACCATGACGGTGCGGTCGTCGGCGTAGTCGCTCGTGCGAAAGACCATGCTCCGGTCGTCCTCGAAGGTGAGGTCCGGGTGCCCCCGGCCCGTGACGGTCTGTTCGTGGTCCCCGGCGGTGAGCGTCGCGGTGATGGTCGCGCCGCGGTCGCGGCAGGCCGACACGAACCCCTCGTCGAGGGCCGCGGGGGTGCAGTCGGCCTCGACGCCGAGGATGCAGTCGCCGGCGGGGGTCAGCCAGTCGTCGCTCGTCACCTCGAAGGTGCTCTCGTGGGTCGCACTCACGTGTTCGTGGCCGGCGGCGTGGACCGTCACGGACCGCTCGTCGGATGCCATCATTGCCGCGTGGTCCTCGCCCCGCACACTTGAGGCGGTCGTTCCCGGTGCGACCTACTTATACCTCGGACGTGTACCGTGTGAACCAGTGTCGAACCGGCCGCTCGGTGGCCCTAGACGCCTCGGGTGCTGTGAACTAGGAAACCTTTAAGTGTCGCGTCCCAATACTACTACGTACCAGAACGCCTCCGCGCGTCCCGGTGTATCGCACGGCGACCAGAATGACAGGAGACCCTGATTATCGACCGGTTGCGACACCCCCGCGAGCCCGGGCTCTCGGAGTCGGTAATGGACAGTAGCTTAACCATGGCAGAGACTATCGACGAATCCAAGAACGTAGAACTAACCGAAGAGGACCTCGAAACCAAATCCAAAGGCGAGCTCATCAAGCGCGCCGGTCAGCTCCGTGACCGACGCAACGAGCTCAACCAGATGGCGTCCGAGCGCGCGTCCAAGCGCGACGAGCTGAACGCCAAGACTCGCGAGAAGGTCGACGAGGCCCAGGAACACCGCGAGAAGCGCGACGAGCTCAACGAGCAGGTTCAGGAGCACAAGCAGAAGCGCAACGATCTCAACGCGAAGGCCAACGAGCTGTTCTCGGAAGTCGACGACGCCAAGTCCGACCTCGACCTCGACGACGGCAAGAGCCTCGACCAGCTCAAAGAGGAGATCGAGAAGCTCGAATTTCGACAGCAGACCGAGGTTCTGAGCTCCGAGGACGAGCGCGAACTCATCGAGAAGATCGAGAAGAAGCGCGACCAGTACCAAGAGCGCAAGTCGAAGCTCGACGACACCGACGGCATCGACGAGATCAAAGAGGAGGCCCAGGAGGTCCGCGCCGAGGCGAGCCAGCACCACCAGAAGGTCACCGAACTCGCCGACGAGGCCCAGGAACACCACAACCAGATGATCGAGGCCTACCGCGAGGCCGACGACATCCGTGACGAGGCCGACGAGTGGCACGAGAAGTTCGTCGACGCCCAGGAGGCCGCCGACCGCCACCACGAGGACTTCGTCCGCGTCCAGAAGCGCCTGCGCGAGATGGACAAGGAGGAGGAGAAAGAGCGCAAGGACGAGCGCGCCGCCAAGCGCGAGGAGGCCAAGCAGGAGGCCGAGGAGATCTATCAGAAGTTCAAGGAGGGCGAGACCCTCGACACCGAGGACCTGATGAAGCTCCAGAAGTCCGGGCTGCTCTAAGCGGGACACCGGGGTCTTCCCGCGTTCTACGTTCGTTTTTCACGACGCCCGACGGGAGAGCGACCGCGCCGTTCTGACGGAATTCACGGACCGACCAGCGACCGCTCTGCAGCGACCGCTCTGACCAGCGACGGCTCAGACCCGCGCGTGCGAGAGCCGTCGGATGGACTCCGTGAGGACGCTCACGCCGATGGGCAGGGAGTCCTCGTCCACGTCGAAGGTGGCGGTGTGGTGGCCGCCGGGGTGGTCGGTGCCGACGCCGACGTAGCAGGCCTTCCCGCCGTGCTCCTGGACGCGTTGCATGAGGTAGGTGGCGTCCTCGCTCCCGCCGAGGGCGTCCCGGCGGACCAGCGAGTTCACCGCGTCGGTCCCGCGGGCGACGTCGTACACCACGTCGACGATGGCCTCGTCGCTCGTTGCGCTGGGGGCGTCGCCGGCCGTTTCCAGTTCGACCTCGCAGTCGTGCATCCGGGCCGCCGACTCGATGACCCGGACGGCGCGTTCGCGCATGTACTCCTTCAGTTCGGTCGTCTCGCCGCGCACCTCGCCTTCGAGGTGGGCCTCCTCGGGGATGATGTTGGTCGCGCTCCCCCCGCGGATGACGCCGGCGTTGACGCGCGTCGCGCCGTCCTGGTGGCGCGGGATGGCGTAGAGGTTCTGGACGGCCGCCGCGAGCGCCTGATTGGCGTTGCGCCCGTCGCCGGGGTTCGCGCCCGCGTGGGCGGGTTCGCCCGTGAACGTCGCCTCGAAGTGGTGGACCGCGAGGAAGCCGTCGATGCCCGCGACCACCTCGCCCGTGGGGTGTTCGAGGCCGACGTGCGCCGCGAGGAAGTACTCGCAGTCGTCGAGCAGGCCCGACTCGGCGACGGCCTTCCCGCCGCCGATGACCTCCTCCGCGGGCTGGAACACGACTTTCAGTGTGCCCGAGAAGTCGCTCGCTTTCACGGCTTCGAGGACGCCGATGCCGAACGTGACGTGGGCGTCGTGCCCGCAGGCGTGCATCGCGCCCGTCTCCGAGCGGAAGCCCTCCGATGCGGGAACGTGGGCCGCGTCCTCGGATTCGAGGCGGGGGAGGGCGTCGATGTCGACGCGCAGGCCGACCGTGGGTCCCTCGCCCTGCTTCACGACGGCGAGTGCGCCGGTGAGTCCGCCCTCCGTCCGTTCGAGGACGTCCTCACGCGCGCCCGCTTCGCGGGCCAGGTCGTGCCAGCGGGTCAGTTCCTCGTCGTCGGGGACGCCCATTCGCTCCTCGGGGACCAGCATCTCGCTCCCGACGTACAGTTCGTCGACGCCGATGGCTTCGAGTTCGTCCACGATGCGACTCGTCGTCCAGAACTCCCGCCAGGCGGGTTCGGGGTGGCGGTGGAGGTCACGGCGCAGTGCCACGAGGCGGTCTCTCGAGACGCTCATGCGGGAGGATACGGGGGGAGAGGCTTAGTCCTACGTCACCGTTCTCTCTCCCTCGGAAAATTTCACGAAATAATGATTGTTCGGAGGATTTATCAACCGGCTTTCCTTCGACCGGGACGGAATGTCAGCCGACGAATCAAACGTGACCGAGTATCTCTCGCGCGACGAGACGGTCACGTACACCCTCAGCCACCGACCGACCGGGTTCACGAACTGGGTGAAATCGCAGTTCGGCATCGGGACGACCCACTGGTATCTGACCGACCAGCGACTCATCGAGTACGTCAACGTCACCGGCGGGTTCAACTTTCAGGACCTGCCCATCGAGAACATTACCTCCGTGGAGTACGGCCGTCAGTTGAACCTCCTCGCCATCGGCGCCGGGGCGGTCCTCATGGTCCTCGGCCTCGTCAGCTTGCTCAGTTCCCCGGGGATGGCCCTGCTGATGTTGCTCGTCGGCGCAGGGGTCGTCGCCTACGCGTTCTACCGCCGCCAGCAGGGCCTCGTCGTCCACGCCTCGGGCGTGACTCTCTCGCTTCACATCTCGCGTGGCGAACAGGTCGACGAGTTCCTCTGGTACGTCAACGAACAGCGACAGGACGACCCGGCCGAGAACCGCCTGGTCGCCTGAACGGCCCGCGACCGGCGGTCCGACCTCCCCCTCACGCGCGGCTCCCGCGGGCGGCGCGCCCTACGTCCGGCCCGCGCCCTTGACCTGTTCGACCTCGGCTTCGACGTGGATACCGTCGGGGAAGCTTCGCTGGGCGGCGTCGCGGGCGAACTCGTCGTGGCCGACGATGCGCATGGTCCGGGTGTACACGGAGTAGTCCCACGACTCGAACTCGCCGCCGTCGGGATGGAGGCGTTTGGGCTGCGGGACGCGATACTCCGTCGGGGGCCTCGGGTGGGGACCCTTGCACTCGACGCCCTTGCGGGCGGCGCTGGTCTTGATGTCCGAGACGACCGATTCGAGGACGTTCCGGTCGCCGCTGGTGAACGTGAGCGTCGTGACGAAGGCCATACCCCTCTGTCCGCGGCGAACGACTAAAACGCACTCATCGCCGCCCGGATGGCGATATTCTCTTAAAGTCCCACACAGTAACGGAAGGCATGATAGAGGCCACGAGCTCCGGAGCGATCCTGTTCCGCGATACCCGTGGCCGTCGCGAGTACCTCCTGCTCAAGTCGCGCACGGGCGACTGGGAGTTCCCCAAGGGCGGTGTGGAAGGGGAAGAAGAGCTACAGCAGACGGCCATCAGGGAAATCGCAGAGGAAGCCGGCATCGAGGACATCAGACTCGTCGACGGCTTCCGCGAGGACTACGACTACATCTTCGAGGCGAACGGGAACACCATCCACAAGACGGTCCACCTGTTCATCGCGAAGTCCTTCGAGGCGAGCGCCGAACTCTCGCGCGAGCACCGCGACCTGCAGTGGCGCGACTACGAGCAGGCCGTCAACACCATCACGCAGGACGGCCCCCGCGAGATACTCGAACAGGCCCACGAGTTCCTCGACAACGGCGGACTGGACGAACGAAACGGGCACCACGGCGGCGGCGAGGGCGCGAGCGACGACAACGCGACGAGCGCCGAGAACTGAATGCCCGGGGCGGAGTCGGAGTTCACCTTCGAACTCCGCGTCTGCCAGTGGGCCGAACGCCACTGGCCCCCCGAGCGGTCGCTCCCCGACGACCGGACCGCCCTCGTCGCCCGCCAGCTCGGCACGCGCGGGCGGCGCTGGGACACCCTCGTCGTCGAGTGCGACAGCGACGCGCTCGCCGCGCGCGCCGTCTTCGGATCCGACCGACTCGACTCGGACCTCCTGCACGTCGTTCGCGACGCCCCCGGCGAGTGGGCGTTCTACCGCGACGCGCTCCCCCATCCCGGCTACCCGTGGCGCTACGTCCGCGAGGCCATCCACACGGCCGAGGAGCGTGGAATCGTCGAGACGCGCCGCGCGGGCAACCGCATCGAGATTCGCCGGAAGTGGCACTACCCCGACTGGGTTCATCGGGTAATCGCCATCGAGAACAAGCCGGACCTCGACGCCAGCGCCGCCCGCCGCCTCGCAGACCAGATGGAACGCGACGTGGCGCTCTCGCTCGCGGACGAGGTGTGGGTCGCCACGCGCGCGACGGGCGAGTCCGTCGAACCCGCCCTGCTCGAACGCCTCCCCGTGGAGGTCGGACTGCTCGCGTTCGACTCGGAGGCGGGGACGGCGAACGTGGCGTGGCACCCCAACTCGCTCGACGTGGACGCGCCGGGGACGCGCATCGAGGAGCGGCCCGCCGGGAACGCCCACGACGAGTCGGCCGCCCGCTTCGAGTACGTCGACGCCGAGTGGAAACGCGAGAAGCGCCTCGAAATCGCCGAGCGCGCCTACGAGCGCGGGTGGCGCGCCTACGTCGGCACGATGCGTCCGGACTGTCGGCACTTCGAACTCCGGGAGCGGGCGGGCGATACGCTCCCGTGGTGTGCGGCGAAGGGTCACAGCCCGACGGCCCGCGAGTGCTCGGGGTCCTGTCCGGAGTTCACGCCCGAACCGCCCGCGTGGCGGACCCGCGGGTGGCCAATCGAGGGCGGGCCGGGGAAGGGGTTCAGGCGGCTGCTCGACCGCCAGCGCGACCGGACGCGCCGCCCATGAGCGGGGTCAGTCCTCGGCTCCGGCTTCGTCCGCCGGTTCCTCGTCGAGGGCCTCGACGTTGAGGTCCTCGCGTTCGACGGCGAGTCGGAACGTGGGGACCGTCTTCTGGACCACGTCGACGAGTCCCTTGTCCTCCAGTCGCCGCAGGCCCGAACGCACCGAATCGGTGTCGCTCTCGACGCCCGCGTCCCGGAGTTTGTGGAGGACGCTCACCACGCTCTCGCTGTCCTCGTCGGGGCCGGCGAGCACCTCGGTGATGCGGACCTGCAGGGGCGGGACCTTCACCACCTCGGGGTCCATCTCGATGCCGACGACGCCCGCGGCGTCCTGTGTCGCCCGGATGAGGCTGTTCTCGTCGCGGAAGTAGTACTCTTTCAGTTCGGACTCCAGGTACTGGTGGACCTCGCTGCCGCTCTCCATCTCCCAGCGCTGCTGTAGCTCCTTGTTCTTCGTCGGCTGAAGCTCCACGATGTCCTTCAGCCGGCCTTTCGCTTCCTCTGAAAGCGTCACTATCCGGGAGGTATGTAGAGGTAGTACAATTTCGTTGCGGGTCGATGGGAGGTCCGACCCGACACGCGCGAGGCACGGTGAAGCCCGTAGTCGCGTCGCTGAGCGGTGCGGTCTGCGGTACGCCAGCGCACTCCTCCGAACCGAGCGAGCGAGGACCGACTTTCTTCGTGCAGGGTTTTACGAGGAGGGCGAGACGGCGGAGCCGTCTCGCTTCCCCACGGGCGACCCGTGAGTCGCCCGTGGTGAGTGGTGCCCGCAGCGACGGCGAAGCCGGCGCGAGGACACCCGACGAGTAAGCCGGTGCGGTTCTAGTACTTCGCGTCCGCCCCGGTTGTCTCGTAGACGTCGTCCATGATGCGGTCGCGTTTCAGCTGCCAGTTTCGGAAGAACTCGGGGCTATCGGGGTAGTTCTCGTAGTGGGCGAGCAGGCGGTCCGCGAGGCGCTTGGTCTTGAACAGGCCGTACACCGTATCCCAGTGACCGCGGGACTTCCAGAGGGTCTTCGCGGCGAGCAGGGGCGAGACGCCCGCGGTGCCGGAGTACAGCGCCTCGGAGAGTTCTTCGCCGGGCATGGCGGCGAGGAGGCTCATCAGGTCGTCGAGACCGTTCGCGGTGGCGAAGATGTTGTAGACGTCGAGGGCGGCGTAGCGCCCGCCGTAGTGGTCCATCACGCGCTCGTTGTACTCCCAGAGGGCGTCCTCGCTCACATCGCCGTTCTCGATGGCTTCCATGGCCTGTTCGCCGGCGTACTGCCCGGAGTAGGCGGCCCCGGCGATGCCCCCGCCGGTGATGGGGTTGACGTGGGCGGCGGCGTCGCCGGCGGCGATGAACCCCGGCGCGACGGCGGAGTCGTAGGTGCGCCGCGTCGGGAGGGCCGCGCCGAGTTTGTCCTTCACGGTGGCGCCGACGAACTCCTCGCGGTTCTGGAGGTCCTCGCGGAGGTCGCCGACGAGCTTCATCGGTTCCTCGTTCATCTGGAAGCCGAGGCCGACGTTGATCTCGGTGGGCGTGCGCGGGAAGTACCAGAGGTAGCCCGCCGACCGCTTCGTGGGCTTGAGGACGAGGGCGTCCTCCCACTCGACGGGTTCCTCGACTTCGACGATTTCGCGGTACGCCGAGGAGAACTGCGAGTAGCGGACGTTCGTGTCGAACGTCGCGTCCGAGAGGTCCGCCTTGTCCTGCAGGATGGAGAGCGCGCCCGCGCCGTCGATGGTCACCTCCGCCTCGTAGGTGACGGGGTCGCCCTTGTGGACGCCGGAGACGCCCGTCACGCGGCCGTCGTCGTCCTGTTCGACGGACTTGACGACGGTGTCGTAGTGGAACTCGACGCCGACGCGTTCGGCCGTCTCGATGAGCCGTCGTCCGTACTCCCATCGGTCGATGACGGCGATTTCGCCGGGGACGGGGATGTCGAGGACGGCGTCCTCGCTCGGAATCTCGAAGCGCCCGTGGTCGACCTCGGTGTTGGTGAACGCCGGTTCGATGTCGGATTTCGGGATGGCCTCGGGGAAGTTCGCGGCTCCCTTGAGCGCGTCACCGCAGGCGATGTGGCCCGCCTCCTCCGCGGTCTTGCGCTCGACGATGACGACGCTGTAGCCCTCGCGGGCGACCGTCGCGGCGGCGTAACACCCGGCGGTGCCCGCACCGACGACACACACGTCGTACTCGTGAGTGGTCATGACTAAAGGTGGCCCGCGCGCAGGAAAACGTTTACCGAATCCCCCGTCGCTTCCGTCGCCCGCAACGAGACGGAACCGTCGAACAAGAGTTTTGTCGCGCTTCGACCAAGCCCAGTCATGACCGACTACACCGTCGAGTTCGTCGGGACCGGCGAGACCATCACCGTCTCCGACAAGCAGACCATCCTCAGCCGGTGCATCGAGGAGGGAATCGCACAGGAGTACTCCTGTCGCGTCGGGATGTGTCTGGCCTGCTCGGCCGAAATCGTGGAGGGGGAGGTTGAACAGCAGGTGGCCGTCGCCCGCGGCATCACCGAGGAGGAAGCCGAGACGTACGCGCTGACGTGCATGGCCCGCCCCGCCTCCGACCTGAAACTCGACCGCGGGAAGTACCCCCCGAGCATCGAGGAAGACGCCAACGAACCGGCCGCCGCGGACGACTGATTTCTCGATACGGCTCGCACCCCTACGCGTCCGGGTAGCGGTCCGCCCACGGGTTCGCGTCCTCGAACGCCGCCGCGATGCCGAGTCCGGTGCGCTCGTCGAACCGCCGGGTGACGATCTGCAGGCCGACGGGCAGACCGTCGACGAGGCCCGCGGGCACCGTCACGACGGGGTGGCCCGTCAGGTTGAACGGCCACGAGAGCGCCCAGTCCATCGGGAGGCCACCGACCGACTGGCCGTCTATCTCCGTCGGGAGCGGTTCGTCGTGCGTGAGCGGTGGCGTCGCCAGCGCCGGGCAGACCAGCGCGTCGTTCCCCTCCAGTGCGTCCTCGACGGCGTCGTACCACGCGGTCCGGGTCACGTCCCGGGTGGTGTACTCCACGGCGTCGCCGCCCTGTCCCATCCGGACCGTCTGCTCGAACGTTGGTGAGAGGTCCTCCGCGTGGTCTGCCAGCAGGTCCATCCCGCGCGCCTCGTTCATCTCGCGGACGACGGTGGCGAACAGCGTCGTCGCCGTCACGCCGTAGGCGTAGACGAGATCACCCCTCTCGGGACCGCCGACGGACACCTCCTCGACTGTCGCGCCCGCACTCGACAGCGCGTCGAGGGCGTCCCCGACCGTCTCCCGAACCGCGGGTTCGACGGGGAAGCGGTCGAGGTCCGGGCTGTAGCCGACGGTGAACTCGTCGGCCGAAGCGTCGGTCGCGTCGGCGTACTCGTCGGGTTTGGGGACGCTGTAGGGGTCGCGGTCGTCCTGCCCGGCGAGGACGTCCAGCGCGAGGGCCAGGTCGTCGACGGTGCGCGCCATCGGTCCGAGGACGCCGAAGGGGGTGTGGCCGCGGAAGGCGTCCGGGCGGGCGTCGCGCGGGACGAGGCCGAAGGTGGGCTTGACGGAGGCGACGTTACAGCAGGCGGCGGGGGTGCGAAGCGACCCACCCACGTCCGACCCCGTCGCCAGCGCACAGAGGCCGTCCGCGAGGGCGGCCGCGGACCCGCCCGAGGAGCCACCCGCGTTGTAGTCGGCGTCGAAGGGCGTCGCCGTCGGCCCGACGAGTTCGTTCAGCGTCCTGACCGTGTGGCCCAGTTCGGGCGTGTTCGTCGTCCCGACGACGATAGCTCCGGCCGCCTCCAGTCGCTCTACCCCCACCGTCGTGCGGTCGGCGACGTTGTCCGCGAGCGGTTTCATCCCGAAGGTGTGGCGGACGCCCGCCTTTGCGTCGGCGAGGTCCTTGATGGCGACGGGGACACCGTGGAGGGGGCCGAGGTACTCGCCCGCCTCGACGGCGCGTTCCGCCTCTCGGGCGCGTTCGCGCGCCGACTCCTCGACGACGGTGACGAAGGCGGTGGTGTGGTCGCCGCGCGACTCGATGCGGTCAAGGTAGCTGTCGACGAGGTCGACCGGCGAGACGTCACCCGAACGGACGGCGGCCGCGAGGTCGCTCGCGGAGCGGAAGGGGTCGGTGGACATCGACCGACCCGTCGGACGGGCGTCACAAATAGTCGTGGGTCGCGGTACCGAGTGACGAGAAGAGCGGTGTCGCGGTCAGTCGTCGTCGGCGGGCGCGGGCGCCTCCACGTTGTGTTCGTGGGCGCGTTCGCGCAGGCGCTCGGAGATGCCGGGGACGTCCTCGGCGGTGACTTCGCCTTCGGCCTCGATGTCCTCCAGCGAGCGGGGAAACTCCCGGTAGTCGTAGTGGATGCCGATGCCGCACTTCGCACCCTCGCCCATGGCGACGGGAATCTGGTTGTGACCGGGCGTCAGGTCGCCGACGGCGTAGACGCCCTCGACGCTGGTGCGCCCGTGGTCGTCGACGGCGATGGTGCCGTCGTCGTTGAGGTCACAGCCGAGGGAGTCCGCCAGTCCGTTGTTGTAGTCCGACCCGTACATCGGGAAGCCCCCGCGGTACTCCCGGCGGGTGCCGTCCTCGAAGACGAACGCTTCGAGCCAGCCGTCGTCGCCCTTCTCCAGACTCTCGATGTCCTCCTCCACGATATCGACGGGGTGGGCGTCGAGCTGTCTCTGGGTGTCCTCGCTCCACTCGGGGTCCTCGCCGCGCGTGAGGATGTCCACGTCGGGGGTGAAGTTGAGGAGGATCATCGCTACCTGCGCGACAGATTCGGAGACGCCCATCACGAAGACGGGTTCGTCGACGAACATGTAGGCGTCGCAGTGCAGACACCAGTGGAGGCCGCGACCCGTCCGGGGGAGTGGCGGGTCCGGGCGCACGTCGTTGAATCCCGTCGCGAGGACGACGGCGTCGGTGACGACGTCGGTATCGCCGGCCGTGACGCGAAAGCGCCCGTCGTCGGTCCGTTCGACGGACTCGACGGTCTGCTGGACGTAGTCCGCGCCGTAGCCCTCTATCTGGTCGATGGCCGTCTGCAGGAACTCGTTGCCGCTGACCTCCTCGGTGACGCCGATGACGTTGTGCGTGTCGAGCATCATCGCCGCGCGGCCGCCGCCGCGGTTGATGACGATGGTGTCGTGGCCGAGTCGTGTCGCGTAGAGCGCCGCCGTCAGTCCCGCGGGACCGCCGCCGACGACCGTTACCTGGTACTCCTCGCTCATGTGCACCCACGTTAGAGGGCCTCGATTATAACGGCCCGGTCGCCTGTGTGCCCCCCACGACCAGTCGCCACGGGCTACCGACCGTTACGGTCGAAAGGTGTTTTTGCGGGAAGGCGATACGAGAGGTATGACGTTCGACCCTACGGCGAGTCTGAGCGAGGAGGAGGCGCGCGAACGCGTCGACGAGGCCATCGAGAACAACGAAGTGGTGCTGTTCATGAAGGGGACGCCGCTCATGCCCCAGTGTGGCTACTCGCGACGGGCCGTCGGTCTCATCCAGCAACACCGCGAGGACGTCGAGACGGTGGACGTCCTGGAGGCCCTCGATGCCTACCGCGCGGCGCTCAAAGAGCACAGCGGCTGGGAGACCATCCCCCAGACGTACGTGAACGGCGAGTTCGTCGGCGGGAGCGACATTCTCGCGGAACTCGACGAACGCGGGGAACTCGCGGCGACGCTCCAGTAGTATCCACCCCCTTGTTCACGGGTGACAAAAAGGGCAGAAAATATAAGCTACAAGTCCTTAGAGTGAGTCGACCAGTTCCGGTCGCGGCGAGGGACTCGCCCCGGTTAGCCCACGCTACACTATGACCAGTCACGTATACACCATCCATTCGACGCTCGAACTGCCACTCGAAGACGTCCACGAGTTCTTTGAGGACGCCACACTGCCCGTCGAGATCGCCGACGTGGAGATCACGCGCCGCAACAACACGCTCATCGTGAGCGCGGTGGCGGCGGAGGACAACATCAGCAAGTACACCCCGACGGCCCAGTTGAAAGCCAGCGTCACGGAGAACCGCATCTATCTGGACGAGGAGGAAGACGACGACGAGAGCGGCCCGTTCGGCGGCGGCGGCCCGTCCGGCGCCCCGCAGTGGGGCGCGTTCGGCCAGCAAGAAGAGGAGATGGAGCGACCGTCCGAACTCGTCGAGTACGCCTGCTTCAAGGGCGACCGGGAGACGGTGCTCCAGAACACCGCGCTCCAGTATCCGATGTTCGAGGTCCTCTGTGACCTCGCGCGCGAGTGCGAGAAGGGGTCGCTCACCGCCGTCACCGCACGCGACGGTAAACTCGAGGCGACGCGCATCGTCGACGGCGAGGACCGCGCTGCGACCCTCGAAGTCGTCGAGGACCCCCGCGAGAACGCCGCCACGAACGGCGTCAACTGGCGGGACAACAAGTTCATCAGCTGATTCCCTCATCCCGCGCGCGACACCGCGCGTGGACTGTGACCGGTCGCGCCGTCGGGCCTCGGGCACCCGACGGCCCTCTCACACCGTCTGCGACGACGTCGAGCGACGCGTACCTCCCGCGTCGAGGCCCGCACTTCCCGACGCGCCCGTCCCGCACCGTGTCGCGGCACCCCGGGACGGGGCGGACGGCAGCGTCCGTGGGATGTCGAAAACGGTTTAGGCCGGGTAATAATATCTAATTACGAGATGGCAGAGGACTTCCCCGACTACCTCGACGTGGACTACAGCGCCGGCGAAGGCGAGTCCCCCGAGGACTACCCGACGCTGGAGGACAAAGTCGAGAAGGCGATCGAGGTCACCCGTCGCGGCCTCGAAGAGTACCGCAACCCCGCCATCATGTGGACGGGCGGGAAGGACTCGACGCTCGTGCTCTACTTCGTCAAGGAGGTGGCCGAGCAGTTCGACCTGGAGATGCCGCCGGCCGTCTTCATCGACCACTACCAGCACTTCGACGAACTCCACGACTTCGTCGAGCACTGGGCCGAGGCGTGGGACCTCGACGTCGTCTACGCTCGCAACGAGGACGTCGGTCAGTACGTCGACGCCAACGGCCTCACGCCCGGCGACGACATCCCCATCGGCGACCTCAACGAGCAGAACCAGCATCACGTCCGCAACCTGCTGGAGTACGACGAGGAGACGTTCCCGTTCCTGCTCGACACCTACGTCGGCAACCACCTGCTGAAAACCGTCGCGCTCAACAACGCGCTGGAGGCCCACGACGTCGACGGCATCCTCTCGGGTATCCGCTGGGACGAACAGGAGGCGCGCGCCGACGAGACGTTCTTCTCGCCGCGCCACGACCCCGACGTCTACCCGCCCCACGACCGCATCCAGCCCATCCTCCAGTTCGACGAGCGGGCCGTCTGGGACGCGTTCTGGAACTACGTCGTCCCCGAGACGGTCGAGGGCTACCCCGCGGGTCACGTCCCGCAGTCCTACGACGACCTGCCGAACGACCTCACCCACGAGGACATCCCCGTCTCGCCGAAGTACTTCGCCGGCTTCCGCTCGCTCGGCAGCGAAGTCTCGACGGACAAGTCCGCCGAGGAACCCGCCTGGCTGCAGGACCTCGAAGGCACCACCGAGCGCGCGGGCCGCGCCCAGGACAAAGAGGACCTGATGGAGCGCCTGCGCGACCTCGGCTACATGTAGAACTGCACGAAAAAAGGCCGCTCGCTCGTGCGCCGCTCCGCGGCGCTCTCGCTCGCGGTACAGTAGGCTGGCGTGACCGCCCCAACAGCACCGAGAGAGGCAGAACCACCAGACGAGAGGTGGCTTTCCTTTCGCTTGCAACCAGCTAACTCTTGCCCGAACCGTCCACTAGTGCGACGTATGTCCGACACTGGCGCGTACCAGCCACGAATCGAGTGTCTCCTCTGCAGGGCGGAGTTCGAGCGCGAGAATGGCCTGCGCCGTCACCTGAGCGCGGACCACGCCCGCGAGGACCTGGTGGACTTCGTGGTGCGGACGTTCGAGGAGCGTGAGGAACACGGCATGCTCGTCAGCGAGGAGTGAGACGACGGCGCGTGACGGGTGCTGGCAGCGCTGCCGGAAGGTAGATGTCTCCGTGCGGTGATACTATCGTCCGATGAGTACACAGTTCCCCGCCTACCTCTCGCTCGACTACGACGAGGGTCGCGGCCAGACGGCCGCAGACTACCCGACGCTGGAGGACAAACTCGGCAAGGCCGTCGAGGTGACCCGGACGGCCCTCGAACAGTACCGCAACCCCGCCGTCATGTGGACGGGCGGGAAGGACTCGACGCTCGTGCTCTACTTCGTCACGGAAGTCGCCCGCGAGTACGGCCACGAGGTGCCCCCCGTCGTTTTCATCGACCACTACCAGCACTTCGAGGCGGTGACCGACTTCGTCCACGAGTGGGCCGAGAAATGGGGCCTCGACCTCGTCGTCGCGCGCAACGACGACCCCGTCTTCGCCAGCTACACCCCCGGCGACGACGTGCCCGTCGCCTCGCTCACCGGGGAGAACCAGCGAGAACTGAAGCGCGCCGACCACGAGGGCGAGACGTTCCGCTTCGAGGCCGACAGCCTCGGCGGGAACCACCTCCTCAAGACCGTCGCGCTCAACCACGTCATCGAGGAACACGGCTTCGACGGCATCTTCTCGGGCGTCCGCTGGGACGAACAGGAGGCGCGTGCTGACGAGACGTTCTTCTCGCCGCGCCACGACTCCGAGAAGTACCCGCCCCACGACCGAATCCACTCCATCCTCCAGTTCGACGAGCGGGCCGTCTGGGACACGATGTGGTACTACGTCGTCCCCGACACGGTCGACGGGTGGCCCGAGGACGGCCACGCCCCACAGGACTACGACGACATGCCCGAGGACTTCTCGCCGACAGACATCCCCGTCTCGCCGAAGTACTTCGAGGGCTTCCGCTCGCTCGGCACCGAGAAGGGCTCCGCGAAGTCCGCCGACCTCCCCGCGTGGCTACAGGACCTCGAAGGAACGACCGAGCGTCAGGGCCGCGCCCAGGACAAGGAGAACCTGATGGAGCGCCTGCGCGACCTCGGCTACATGTAGAACTGCACGGCTTTTCGCCTCGGGTGCGCCTCGCGTGGCGGCTCCGCCGTTCACGAGACACGATGCGTCTCGTGAGCGCACGAGAACGCAGTTCTCGTGAACGCCACGACATCCGGTTGCGGGCCGAAGGCCCGCAACCCGCGCACCGCTCGGTCAAAAATCCTGCACGAAAAAAGGCCGCGCGCTCGTTTCACTCGCTCACGGCAGAACACACTGGGGAGACCGCACTGCCTCCGGTGACACACTCATACGGTCTGCGCTCGTAGACTGAACACTTCATGGCGACGACCTGCCAGCTCTGTCGGCGGCGATTTCCCGACGAACTGCTCACCGACCCGCAGGCCATCCAGCGCCACCACCTCGTCCCCGAGAACCGGAAGGAGAGTCCGACGGTGACGCTCTGTCGGCCCTGTCACGCGCAGGTCCACGCGACGTTCACCAACGAGGAGTTACGGGAGGACTACGACACCCTCGACGCCCTCCGGGACGCGAGGCCGTTGCAGGGCTACCTGAACTGGATTCGCAAGACGGCGAAACTCGACGTGCAGACGCAGACGAGCAACCGTGTCCGGGAACGTCGCTGACGCTCGGGGCGGAGGTTCGAGAGACAGAAACGCCGTCCGCCTTCTACCGACCCGACGCGCGGTACTCGCCGTGCTTGACGCCGAGGAACAGGAACAGCAGTCCGCCGACGACCATCGAGGGCAGGACCATCATCAGGACGGTGCTCGTCTCCATGACGCCCATCCCGAGGAGGCCGAGGGCGGCCACCGCGATGAGGACGACGAAGATGCCGATCGTCCGGGGTCCGTCGAATTCCATGCCTCCGCTACGGGCGAGAGCGGAATAAGAGTTCAGGAAGCGGCCGTCTCGCCGGTCTTCGGAGTGGGGCGGACGGTGTCTGCGAGGGTGACCACCGCACCGAGGAGCCACCCGAGGGGGACGGCGAGGCCGAACCACATGGCGACGTACGCCGCCCCTTCGAGGTCGAAGCGGGTGCGCAGCGCGGTGTTCAGGTCGCCGACGACGAGGACGTTGTCGAGCAACCAGCGCGCCAGCGTGAGGCTCTCGGGGAAGACGACGCCCGCGAGCGTCGGCGAGTAGAGCGCCGCGACGACGGGCGGGAGGAACAGCGCGTTCATCGCCGACGGGTAGGCGAGCACCACCGTCGTCGCCCGCCCGCCGACGCGGGTGAACGTGACGGCGAGGCCGGCGCTCACGACGGCGACGACGCTCGCGGCGGCGACGGCGAGGAAGCCCTCCGGCGAGAAGCGATAGCGCGCGAGGAGCGTCAGTCCGCCCCAGACGACGGCGGCGAGGACGACGGTTCCGGCGAGGCCGAGACGCGTCGTCGTCGAGTCGATGCGCCGGGAGTAAAAGCGCGTCCCGAACCCGAGGAGGAGCAGGGGGTACGCGAGGACGAGGGCGAGGGCACCCACCACGGCCCAGAGGTAGAACGCGGCGCGCTGGCCGACCCCGGAGGGTCGCCAGCGACCCATCACCGCGTGGGTCCGGCGGAGCTTCGGGAAGACGATGGCCATCCAGAAGTCGTGCAACTGCTGGACGTCCGCCCGCACCCCGGAGACGATTCCGTACTGTTCGCGCTCGACGACCATACACCCGAACTGTACTCGGGCACCCTGAACGTTCGGACTACAATAGTATATGGTGGGGGTGACCGTCGGGCCGTCGGCCACTCGTCAGTTCCCCCGAGAGTCACCGCGTCGGGGTCGTCGCGCTTACCAGGCGTCGGGCGCGAAGTCGGGGTTGACCTTGCGGTCGGTCTCGTCGATGTCGTCGATGGCCTGGACGTCCTCCTCGTCGAGGTCGACGGCCAGCGACTCCCAGTTGTCGCGGATGTGCTCCTCGCTCGTGGCCTTCGGGATGGCGGTGACGCCCTTCTCGCGGAGCCACGCGAGGCTGACCTGCACCGCGCTGGCGTCGTGTTTCTCGGCGACGTCGTTCAGCACGTCCACGTCCATCACGTCGCCGCGGGCCAGCGGCGAGTAGGCGACGAGTTCGACGTCGTTCTCCTCGGCGAACTCGCGGAGCTCCTCCTGCGGGAGGAGCGGGTGCATCTCGACCTGGTTGGCGAAGATGGGGTTCTCGGCGGTCTCGATGGCCTCCTCGAGGTGGTCGGGCGTGAAGTTCGAGACGCCGATGCGCTCGATGAGGCCCTCCTCGACGAGTTCGTCGAACGCGCCGAGGGTCTCCTCGGGGTCGTAGTCGCCCGACGGCCAGTGGATGTACAGCAAGTCGAGGTAGTCGACGCCGAGTTTCTCCATCGACTCCTTCGTGGACTCGACGACGTCGTCGTGGTTCAGCTGGTCGATCCAGACCTTGGTGGCGAGGAAGACGTCCTCGCGGTCCACGTCGGCCTGCTCGATGCCCTCGCCGACGGCCTCCTCGTTGCCGTAGGCCTGCGCCGTGTCGATGTGGCGGTAGCCCATCTCGAGGGCCGTCTTCACGGACTCGGTACACTCGGAGGGATCGTCGTTCTGCCACGTGCCGAGGCCGAGCATCGGCATGCCCTGGGTGGACGGGACGTCGTCGGGGGAAAGCTGCTGCTGGTTGCTCATCGTGTTCCGTTCCAAGGGTGCCGACTGATTAGGCGTTGTGGAAGGGGAAGATATGGAGTCACACGGCGTCCCCGAGGGCGGAGGTGTGGGTAGCGCTACCGTGGCGCTTACGAGAGGGGGTTCCAGCGGTGGTGGGGGTCCGTGATTCGACCCTGCAGGAGCTTCGCGACGTACCGGAGGTCTTCGAGCGAGAGGAGACGGAGGATGGAGCGGACGCTTCCCGCGTTGGCGTCCGTCAGCGTCTCGGGCGGGAGACGGGCGAGGTCCCGGACGAACTGGTCGTAGCGCTCGTTCGGGACGAGGTAGAGCAACTCCGTCATGAGGAGTCGCTTCTGCATGTTCGGCGCGACACGGTCGTGCCAGAGGTCGTCGTAGGTCGCCATCCGCTCGGCGGAGGTGTCGGACGGGTCGGGCGTCAGGCAGTGGTCGACGGTGATGGCGGCCGCGCGACCGGATTCCATCCCCTGGTTGATACCTTCGCCCCAGAGGGGGTCGATGGTCGGGACGGTGTCGCCGACGGCCATGAACCCGTCCGTGCTCAGGTCGCCGGGCATCTGGATGTGTGCCGACCCCCGGAGGACGTGACCGTCCTCGACGGGTTCGGCGTCCGCGAAGCGCGGGTCGGTGTCCATCCAGTAGTCGAGGTAGTCGTCGATGCGCATCCCGTCTCTCGCGAGTTCGTCGTGGCGCTCGTTCTGGATGTAGCAGACGCCCACCTTCGCGGTGTCGCCGCCGGTGTGAAAGATCCACGAGTAGCCGCCGGGCGCGATGTCGTGGTCGAGACGGAGCATCATCGACTCACGGAGGTCGGCGTACCCCTCGTGGTCGAGGTCGAGTCCCTCCAGTTTGTAGTCGATGCCGATGGCCTGGTTCTTGCGGTGGAGGTTCGTCACGCCCAGTTTCTTCGCGAGCGGTGCGCTCGGGCCGGTCGCGTCCACGACGATGTCGGCGTAGACCTCCTCCGATCCGGCGTAGCGCACCCCGACGATGCGCCCCTCCTCCACGATGGGCGCGTTGACGCGCGACCCGAAGCGGACCTCGGCACCGCGTTCGCGGGCGTCCTCGACGAGCCACCGCTTGAGCGCCGCGAAGTCGAGTACCGCCCCGGACTGGGGTTTCTTGTAGTGCTCGTTCGGCGATTCGACGACCACGCTGTCGGTGAACTGTTCGACGAGTCGGTCGGGGACGCCGAAGCTCGTCATCATCGACGGGAACGTCCCCGCGGTGGACTTGTTGCTCTGTCGTGGGAAGCCGTCTTCGGCCTCGGTCTCGAGGACGACGACGTCGTACCCGCGCGAGGCGAGGTCACGGGCGCACTGCCCCCCGGCAGGCCCCGCCCCGGCGATGACGACATCGAAGTGGTCGTTCTCGTCTCCGGTCATACTACTAGATGCCGTCGTCACCCCTGTCATGCGTTTCGGTTGGGTGGCCGCCGAGTATCAGTCTCCCGCTCCGCTCGCGGCGCTCTGTCGCGCTCTCACGAGTCAGATTGCGACCAGCACCGCCGTGTAACCGGCGGCGCCGAGGGCGAACGCGGGGAAACTGCTCGCGCGTTCCTCGGGGAGTTCCTCCTTGATGACGTTCAGGACGATGCCGCCGGCGACGAACGCGAACACCAGCGCCGCCGTCGTCTCGGTGATGGTGGTCACCAGTCCCTCCGCCGCGCCGACCAGGACGCCCCCCGCGAGTATCCAGCGACCGTACCGGTGGTAGCGGGCGGCGTGGTGGTCACGGAGGGAGTGGTCGTTGACGACGAAGTGGAGACCGAGCGCCGCGGCGAACAGCGCCAGCGTCCGGGCGTCGGGTTGGTGGACGAGCAGTCGTCCGACCAGCGCGTTGTAGACGCCGAACGACCCGACGTGAATCCAGAACAGACCCGTCGCGTCGTCCGAATCCCCGCCGTCCCCGTCCCGCTCGCTCCGCCGGCGGACCGCCTGTTCGAGGCCGTAGAAGACGACGAACCCGAGGAGCGCGACGAGGTAGACGTGGTGTTCGAAGAACACCGTGAGGACCGACCCGCCCTCCTCGACTGCTTCACGACTCGCCGACAGCTCCGGGAGCACGTGGACGAACACGTAGGCGACGCTCACCCCGCCGGCTCCGGAGAGCCACCGGCTGCGGGGGACGGCGTCGAACGCGGTGAACCGTCCGGCGAGGACGTGGACGCCCGCGAGGACGAGCGCACCGAGGACGACGAGCGCCGCGGACGGGCCGCCGCCCGTCGCCGCGAGGGGGACTGCTCCGGACACGTCCGAGTGCAGTGCGGCCGGGCGGGTAAACGCTCACCCTGCCGTGGTCCGCGGCGCGAGGGCGATGCTGCCCACACCGACGAGCGCCAGCGCCCCACCGAAGGCGAACGCCGCCGTCCACGAGACGCTCTCGATGAGCCACCCGGCGACGACGGGCGCGACCAGCGCCCCCGCCATCGAGAGCGTGGTGAGCACCGCGAGACTCGTCCCCTGCGTCTCGGGCGAGGAGAGTTCGTTGACGAACACGTAGAACACGCCGGTGCCCAACTGGGAGGCCAGCCCGGCGAGCAGGAGTAACGCGCCGAACCCCGCCAGCGAGGTGACGGTGCCGATGGCGACGAACACCGGAATTGCGAGGGCGAAGGCGGCGGCGATGACCGGCCGACGGCGCCCGCCGATGCGGTCCGAGAGCCACCCGCCGCCGGGGCGGGCGAGGAAGCCCACGAGGGGGACGAGCGCCGTCATCGCTCCCGCGCTCGCGAGGTCGACGCGCATCACCTCGGTGGCGTAGGTGGGCATCCACGAGTTGAAGAAGACGAACAGCGAGTACGCACAGAAACTGGACAGGGAGACGAGCAGGATGGCCGGGCGACGGAGCGTCCGGGCGAACGTCGAGAGGTCGAGGCTTGCCTCGTTACGGACCGGGTCTCGCAGGGCGGCGTAGAACAGCGGCGCGCCCAGCAGCGTCACGAGTGGGTAGACGACGAGGACGGACCGCCACCCGGCGGCCGCGGCGATGCGCGGCCCGGCGAACTGCGCGATGGTCGCGCCCGCCGGTGCGCTGGTGACGAACAGGCTGGTCGCGACGGCCCGCCCGGACTCGGGGAAGCGCTGGGCGACGATGTTCGCGTTCGCCGTCCAGAGGAAGACGGCGGCGATACCCCCCACGAACCGCGTGAGGAGGAACTGGTCGTAGGTGGGTACGAGGGTGCCCGCGACGGCCGCCAGCCCGAAGATGCCGACGCCGCCCCACACCAGCAGGCGGTTGTCGTAGCGGTCCATCAGCAGGCCGCCCGGAATCTGGAACAGCGTCCACGAGAGGAAGACGGCGCTGATGGCGAGGCCCGCCGCCGGCTTGTCGATGGGGAACTCCCCGACGATGAGGGGGATGAGACTCGCCGGCCCGAGGAGGTAGGCGTTGAACCCCGTCGCCATGACGAAGCACCCGGCGAGAACGAGCCACGCGCGGCGAGGGGTGTGGGTCACGTGTACACACAGCGGCGCGGGCCGTGAAAACGGCGACGGTAGGGGCAGGAACGTGGGTCCCAATCTACTCTAGTGCCGGACTGTCAATCCCGCAGAAATGCTGCCGGTGGGATACCGTGCACCCCCTCACGAGCGGAGGACTGTTCACAGCGACGGACGTGTCTGTTTCACGATAGCTCTTGTGCACACCCGTCGCGACCACCAATCTGTTTAGATACAGCGTTCACTACCCCCACCGTTCTACCCGTCGGTGCGGACTGTCAGAGCGTGTTGCGTCACGGAACTGGTCTTCCGACGTCCCTCTGATTCTGCAGCGGTCGAGGAGCCGTCGATGCGCCCCGGAGAGCGGTGTGTCCCGTGGGATTGTGGTCGAAGCCGACACCGACGAGCGACCGGCACAGCTCGTCGTTTCGAGGTCACGGGACGGACCGCCTCACAGGTCGACGACACCTCTCTCCTGCCGGTGAAACAGGCGTTCGTGATGCGGCTTCGCCCCTCCATCGATGGCACACTCGGAACGCTCGTGTCCATCCCGTTCCTCCTCGGGTCGGTGTTGGTCGGCCCGCCAGAGGCGATACTCGGGGTGGCACTCTACTGGCTGGTGAGCAGTTAGCGGGAGTCGGAAACTGACGGACGGGTCCGAACGGCCCATCGAAGTCGATAGAACTCGACTCCCACGACGGAAGTAGAGCATCCGCGCGAGCCGCGCGGGACCGGAGGTCCCGCTGGAAACCGGCGACTTCAGTCGCCGGTAACGAAGCGAGCGCGGTTCACCGATTCCTCGCGCTTCGCGCTCGGAATCGGTCCTTTTTGGTGCAGATTTTTCGAGGAGAGGTGCGCCGGAGGCGCATCCGACGACGAAAAAGGTGCGTTAGTAGAACTCCCGCACCAGGTCCATCGCGTCCTCGGGCGCGCCCTCGGGGATGTCCGAGAGGTCCTCGGTCAGGCCCATGCGGTCGTTGTACGACCGGGAGTCCTCGTCCTGGTAGATGACGCCCTGATACTCCTTCGACCGGTCGAGGATGGCCTCCTTGGCCTGGTCGTAGTCGTTGGGGTCGTAGTCCTCGTCGTCGCCGAGGTCCACGAGCGAGTCGCGGAAGTAGTCGTAGGTGTCGACGTCGTTGAACGTGACACACGGCGAGTAGACGTTGACGAAGCCGAAGCCGTCGTGCTCGATGGCCTGCTGGACGATTTCCGCGTGGCGCTGTGCGTCCGAGGAGAACGACTGGGCGATGAACGTGCCGCCCGCCGCCAGTGCCAGCGCGAGGGGGTTGACGGGTTGCTGGTGGGTGCCGTCGGGGCTGGTGGAGGTCTCGAAGTCCTCGCGTGAGGTGGGCGAGAACTGGCCCTTCGTCAGCCCGTAGATGCGGTTGTCCATGACGACGTACGTCATGTCCATGTTCCGCCGGACGGCGTGGACGAAGTGGCCCGCGCCGATCGAGTAGCCGTCGCCGTCGCCGCCCGCGACCATCACTTCGAGGTTCGGGTTGGCGGCCTTGACGCCGATGCCGACGGGGAGTGCGCGCCCGTGGACGCCGTGGAGCGCGTAGCTGTGCATGTAGGTGCCGATCTTACCCGAACAGCCGATGCCGGCGACGACGAACGTGTTGTCGGGGTCGTTGCCCGTGTTCGCCAGCGCCTTCATCATGCCGTTCATCGTCCCGAAGTCACCGCACCCGGGACACCACGTGGGCTGCTTGTCGCTCTTGAAGTCTGTGAATCGAACGTCGGAACTCATGCTTCCACCTCCGTGCCCTCCGCGAGGGCGTTCTTGATCTCCTCGGCCAGTTCGTCCGCCTTGAACCGGACGCCGTTGTACTTGTTGACCCGCTTGACGCGCGTCAGCGTGTCGTGTTCGACGACGTCGGCGAACTGCCCGGTGGCGTTACACTCGACGACGATGACGTCGTTCGCGGCCTCCACGTCCTCCGAGAGGTCGGGGCGCGGGAACATGTAGGGGACCGAGACGAGGCGGATGGAGATGTCGTCCTCTTCGAGGAACTCCATGGCCTCGCGGATGGCGCCCTCGTTGGACCCCCACGAGATGACGAGTTTGTCGGAGTCGCTGTCGCCGAACTCTCGGTAGCTCCAGTCCTCCTCGTTTTTCGCGGTCTCGACCTTGCGGTTCCGCTTGTCGACCTGTTCGAGGCGGACCTCCTCCTCCTCGGTCCGACGCCCGAGGGCGTCGTGTTCGAGGCCGGTCGTCATGTGCGCGCCGCCGGCCGTGCCGGGGAAGGTGCGCGGCGAGACGCCGTCCTCGGTGGCGAGGTGGGGTTGGAACTGTCCCTTCTCGTTCTGCCACTCGTCGATGGCCGCGTCGTCGACGACCTTGCCGCGGTCGATCTCGACCGCGTCCATGTCGAACTCCTCGGGCGGGAACGTCTGTTCGGTGACCGCCATCGCGAGGTCGGCGACGAGGTACACCGGCGTCTGATACTTCTCGGCGAAGTTGAACGCCTCGACGGTCTTGTGGAAACACTCGCTGACCGTCGTCGGCGCGACGACGAAGCGGGGAATCTCGCCGTGCCCGCCGTACAGCAGCATGTTGAGGTCGCCTTGTTCTTGCTTCGTCGGCATCCCCGTCGAGGGCCCCGAGCGCATCACGTCGACGATGACCATCGGCGTCTCGGTGGTGGCGACCAGCCCGAACGTCTCGGTCATGAGGTCGATGCCCGGCCCGGACGTGGCGGTCATGGCGCGCGCACCGGCGCGGGCGGCGCCGAGGGCCATGTTGATGGCCGACAGTTCGTCCTCGGCCTGGATGACGGTCCCGCCGTAGCGCTCGATGCGTCCGGTGAGGTACTCCATCACGTTCGTCGCGGGAGTGATGGGGTAGCCCGAGTAGAAGCGACAGCCGGCGGCGAGCGCGCCCATGCCGATGGCCTCGTCGCCGTTCAGCAGGACGTAGTCGTCGTCCGTCGTCTCGAGGTCGTAGTCGAAGTCGTGGTCGAACTCCTCTGCGACGTACTCCTGGCCGAGTCGGGCGGCCTCCTTGTTGTTCTCGACGATGGACTCGCCCTTCCCCCCGAAGCGCTTCTCGAGGGACTCGTCGAGGTTCTCGATGGGGAAGTTCGTCGCCTCACACGCCGCGCCCAGCGCGACGATGTTGCGCATGATGGCCCCGCCGGCGTCCTCTGCGAGGGACTTGAGGGGGACGTCGAGGCCGACCATCTCCTCGGGAATCTCGAGGTCCTGCATCGTCGTCCGCTCGCCGTCGTAAATGATGACGCTCCCCTCGTGGAGTTCGTCCATGTTCTCCTCGACGGTGCGCTGGGTGAGCGCGATGAGGATGTCGAGGCGGTCGACGACGCTCTCGACGGGGTCGACGGCCGTTCGAATCTTGTAGGCGGTGTAGCCCCCGCGAATCCGCGAGGCGAAGTCCTTGGAGGTGAAGACGTGGCGACCCGCACGCGACAACGCCTGGGCAAAGATCTTCCCAGTCGAGTCGATGCCATCGCCGGCCTCCCCACCGATGGCCCAGTTGAGGTCCTCTGGCATACTAGTCGGGGCTACCTCTCCACACCGCAAAAGGCTTCTGAATAGTGGAGGCGTGTCCACTCGTCGGGACCGAAACGCCCTTCGAAGCGGGCGAACGTCAATTCGGGTATGGACCAGACCGACGCCGCCGTCGCCGGAGTCACCGAAGTCGGACCGAACGCCGTCGCCCTCGACGTCGAGACGCCCGATGGCTTCGAGGCCCACCCCGGCCAGTTCGTCCGCCTCTCGCTCGAAATCGAGGGCGAACGCGAGTCGCGCTTCTACACCATCTCCTCGCCCGACGTGGGAGACACCTTCGAGGTGACGCTCACCTACGACCCCAATGCCGACGAGGAAGCCCTCGGCCCCCGTCTCGCCGGGCTCTCACCGGGCGACTCGGTGGGCGTCGCTGGCCCCTTCGGGGACGCCTACTACGAGGGCGAGTCGAACACGCTCGTCCTCGCGGGCGGGCCGGGCGTCGGCCCCGCCGTCGGCATCGCCGAACGTACCCTCGCGGACGGCGGCGAGGCCGCCGTCGTCTACCTCGACGACAACCCCATCCACGAGGACCGCCTCTCGACCCTCGCCGAGGAGGGGGCGACGGTCCACCTCGTCGACGACCCCGCGAACTTCGCGGACGCGGTCACCGATGCGGCCGACGACGGCGCGCAGGCGTTCGTCTACGGCTTCGCGGGCTTCCTGGAGGACGCCCTCGACGCCCTCGCAGACAGCGGCGTGGACCCCGAGACGGTCAAGACGGAGAGCTTCGGCCCCGCACCCGAGTGACGCCGCCCCCGACGTTTTTCTCCCCCGGCCGCCACCGGGAAGCGTGTCACTCGCCACCCCGTTCACCGACCTGTTCGGTCTCGACCACCCGGTCGCACAGGCCCCCGTCGGGAGCGTGACCTGCCCCGCACTCGCGGGGGCCGTCTCCGAGGTGGGCGGCCTCGGCAGTCTCGCCGTCACGTGGCGACCGCCCGACGCCACCCGCCGGTCCATCCGCACGACGCGCGACCTGACCGACGCCCCCTTCGCGGTGAACCTCGCCCTCGACGACGCCACCGTCCAGTTCCCGACCGACGACCACCTCGACGCCTGCCTCGACGCGGGCGCGCCAATCGTGGCGTTCTCGTTCGGCGACCCCGCGCCGTACGTCGACCGGGTTCACGACGCCGGCGCCCTCGCACTGGCGATGGTCGGGAGCGCGGAGGCGGCCCGCGACGCGGCCGAGGCGGGCGTCGACTGCGTCGTCGCGCAGGGCGCAGAGGCCGGCGGTCACCTCGACAGCGAGGTATCCACGGTGGCCCTCGTCCCCCGGGTCGCCGACGCGGTGGACGTGCCCGTCCTCGCGGCGGGCGGCATCACCGACGGGCGGGGACTGGCCGCCGCTCTCGCCCTCGGCGCGGACGGCGCGTACCTCGGGACGCGCTTCGTCGCCACCGAGGAGGCCCTCTCGCACCCCGAGTACCGACGACTCCTCCTGAACGCCGACGAGACGGCCACGGTCCGAACGGACTGCTTCGACGGCGGGTGGCCCGGCCGGGACCACCGCGTCCTGCGCAACTCCACGGTCGACGCGTGGGAGACGGCGGAGCGGCCCACCTCCGGCGACAGGCCGGGCGAGGGCGAGACGGTGGCGAGCATCGGGGACTACGACATCGCGCGCTACGACGACGACCCGCCCCTGTCGGTGGCCGAGGGCGACGCCGAGGCGATGGCACTCTACGCCGGGCAGGGCGTCGGCGGCGTCGGGGAGGTAGTCCCGGCCGGCGAGGTGGTCGAGGAACTCGTGGACGGGACCGAGGCGGTCGTCGACCGCCTCCACACGACACGCTCGGACCGGTGAGCGCTCCGGTATCGTCGGTCGGCACCCGGGGGGCGAGCAGACGGCGCGGAGGGACCACGGACCGGTGCGCCGTGCGGCGTCCGGGGTGCGTCGGACGGTTCGGGTTCGGAACCCGCGGGGCGGCCCGTGGCGGCGGTCAGCGCATCGGCGAGGCTGGTCCCGCCACGGTTCTTGAACGTTCGCGCCCGGACCCCCGGCGAGCGAGCGCAAGGCGGAAGCGTGGTTCGCCCCGACCCCTTTCCATGAGTGACTCCGACGCGCCCCTCGCGGTCCGCTCCCGACTCGGCGTCGAGGTCGAACTGGCCCGCCTGCGCCGGCGCTACGGCGAGTTCCCCGTCGAATCACGGACCGTCGAGAACGAGGTGGACTACTTCCTGCACGGGATGGACGTGGCCCGTGAGGGCTGGATCGGTGCCGCCGGCGCGTGGGTCAGCGACGCCGACGACCGGGTGCTGTTCGTCCGGCACGCCGACGCGCCCGAGGAGTGGTGTCTCCCCGGCGGCGCCCGCGAGGCCGAGGAGGGACTCGACGGGACGGCCGCCCGCGAGGTACGGGAGGAGACGGGCGTCGTCTGCGCCCTCTCGGGTGTCTGGCGCGCCGAACGCAAGCGCATCGTCCTCGGCGAGGACCCCGAACGGCGCTACTACCTGCTCGACGCGAACTTCGAGGCGCGATACGTCGACGGGTCGCTCGAACTGGCGGACGACGACGAGATTCTCGAAGCCCGCTGGTTCGACGAGCGACCCGACAGCGTGGTCGCGTTCGCCCGCGGAAAGGCGGACGACTGGTTCGAGGGCTGACTCGCCTCGGTCGTCCCCTCGTCGCGCGCAAGTCGGCGGTCGGGACGGTCTGTCGGGTGCGAGCGTCCCGTTCGCCGTCGGGAAGGGCGATATCCGCCCCCGCCCTCCCTCTAGGTGCTATGGCAGTAGCCGAACGGTTCCCGAAGGACGCGGTAGAATCGCTGCGGGAACGCCTCTCGGGCGAGGTCGTCACACCCGGCGATGCGGCCTACGGGGAGGCGCGGGCGGTCTGGAACGGGACGGTCGACCGCCACCCCGCGGTCGTCGTCCGGTGTCAGATCACGGAGGACGTGGTGGTCACCCTCGCGACCGCCCGCGAGTACGACCTGCCCGTCGCGGTCCGGGGCGGGGGACACAACGTCGCGGGGACCGCCGTCTGCGACGACGGCCTCGTCGTGGACCTCTCCGGGATGACCGCGGTGGTCGTCGACCCCGAGGCGCGGACCGCGCGGGTCGCGGGTGGCGCGACGTGGGCCGAGGTGGACGCCGCCACGCAGCGTCACGGACTGGCGACGCCCGGCGGCCTCGTCTCCGACACCGGGGTCGGGGGCCTGACGCTCGGGGGCGGCCTCGGGCACCTCCGGCGGAAGTACGGGCTGAGCTGTGACAACGTCGTCTCGATGGAGGTGGTCCTCGCCGACGGGTCCGTGGTCACCGCGAGCGCGGACGACCACCCGGAGCTCTACTGGGCGCTCCGAGGCGGGGGCGGGAACTTCGGCGTCGTCACCGAGTTCACCTTCGACCTGCACCCGGTCGGTCCCGAGGTGTTCGGCCTGCTCGTCTTCCACCCCTTCGACCGGGCGGTCGACCTGTTCCGGCAATTCCGCGCGTACGCCGAGGACGCCCCCGACGAGGCGAGCGTCGTCGCCTTCTGTGCGTGGGTGCCCGACGCCGAGGAGTTCCCCGAGGCGGTTCGAGGGCGTCCCGCCGTCGCCTTCCTCGGGTGTCACTCGGGGAGCGTCGAGGAGGGCGAACGCGCCCTCGCGCCGGTTCGGGCGTTCGCGGACTCGCTGGTCGATCTGAGCGGCCCCTACCAGTACACCGAGTTCCAGCAATTCCTCGACGCCGACTACCCCGACGGGATGCGCTACTACTGGAAGTCGCTCAACCTCGACGGCCTCTCCGACGGGGCGATCGAGACACTCGTCGCCGCCGCCGAACGCGCCCCCTCGCACCGCTCGACGGTCGACGTCTGGCACCTCGGGGGTGCTATCGCGCGGATTCCGGCCGACGAGACGGCGTACGCCCACCGGGACGTCGAGTTCCTGTTCTGTCCGGAGGCGAACTGGGAGGCGGAGAGCGAGGACGACGTGAATGTCGCGTGGGCGCGCGAGACCATCGAGGCGATGCGGCCGTACGGTGCGGAGGGTGGCTACGTCAACTTCCCCGGCCTCGGCGAGGAGGGGACGGCGGGCGTCCGCGCCACCTACGGCGGGAACTACGAGCGACTCGCGCGCGTGAAGGCCCGCTACGACCCCGAGAACCTGTTCCGGTCGAACCAGAACGTGAGACCCGCCGCGTAGTGTCACGGGGGAAAGACCCGTACCGGCGTGCGCGCAATTCCGAGACGAGATGTCCCTGACATCACGGCTCGCGGGACTGCTCGGTCTCGCCTTTCTCGCCCTCGCCGTCGTCGGTCCGCTCTACGCCCTCTGGATGGTCGGCGAGATGGTCCTGTACGGCCCGACGGCCCCTCGCGCGATGGGAGTCCTCTTCGGCGTCGGCCTGTTCGTCACCTGCGGGCTGACGGGTTACTTCGTCCGGAAGGCCGTCGCGGGACAGGTCGTCCCGGTCGATTTCGACAGGTCGGTCGTCCATCGCGGTGGACAGGGCGGGATGTGACGGTTTCGAGAATCACCCTCCTGCTGTGGCCGGGAGCGCGTGTCCGAACGAAGTGAGGGCCGCGCGACTCGGGGAAGGGTAGGCTGATGCCTGTGTACTGTACCGCGAGTGAGTGAACGAAGTGAACGAACGAGCGGCACTCCGAGCGTGTCGCGCCGACCGGCGCGACCGCGCACGCGTGCCTGGCGGACATGAAAAGGGCGAGGAACCGATGGCAATCGCTCGGCGGCGAAGCCGCCGAGTGCGCGCCGGAGGCGCGCAGTTCCGAGGGCTTTCGGGTTAGTGTTCGACGAACTCGATGAGGATGCCCCCCGTCGACTTCGGGTGCAGGAAGGCCACGTCGTGACCCCACGCGCCGGGGCGGGGTTCCTCGTCGATGAGTTCCGCCCCGCTGGTCTTCGCGCGCGCCAGCGACGCCTCGATGTCGTCGGTGCCGAGTGCGAGGTGGTGGATGCCGGGGCCGTTGTCGTCGAGGTAGCGCTGGACGGTTCCGCCGTCGGTGGGTTCGAGCAGTTCGAAGTAGCTCTCGCCGAACGGGAGGAAGACGACGCGAAGGTCGCCGAACTGCTCCTCGTGGGCGACGCGCGTGTTGAACAGGTCGGCGTACAGGGAGGCGAGGGCGTCGGCGTCCTCGGTGGCGATTCCGGCGTGGTCGAAGTACATAGTCGAGCGTGCGACCGTGCGGGGCATAAACACCGGCCCCGGTTCGCGGTGGTCCGTCGGTGGGTCGGTGGGGCGGTAGCGGTCCCGACTCAGTAGCCGGGGTTGTACTCGCCGAAGACCTCGCGCATGGCGTCGCAGATTTCGCCCGTCGTGGCGTAAGCCTTCACCGCGTCGATGATGTAGGGCATGACGTTCTCGTCGCCCTCGGCGGCCTCGCGGAGGGCGTCGAGGGTCGCTTCGACCTCGGACTCGTCACGACGTTCGCGCACGCCCGCGAGGCGCTCCTGCTGGCGCTTCTCGTCGTCCTCGTCGACCTCCTGGACGTCTTCCTCCGGTTCTTCGTCGGTGGTGAACTCGTTGACGCCGACGATGACGCGTTCGCCGTTCTCGATCTCCTCCTGCCGGTCGTAGGCGGTGTCCTGAATCTGGCGCTGGACCCACTGCTCCTCGATGGCCCGGAGCATCCCGCCCTGGTCGTCCACCTCGTCGATGAGCGAGAACGCTTCCTCCTCCAGTTCGTCGGTGAGCGACTCGATGTAGTAGCTCCCGGCGAGGGGGTCGATGGTGTCCGCCGCGCCCGACTCGTGGGCGAGAATCTGCTGGGTGCGCAGGGCGGTGCGGACGGACTGCTCGGTGGGCAGCGAGAGCGCCTCGTCCTTCCCGTTGGTGTGCAGCGACTGCGTCCCGCCGAGGACGGCCGCGAGCGCCTGGTAGGCGACTCGGACGACGTTGTTCTCGATCTGCTGGGCGGTCAGGGTGGAGCCGGCGGTCTGGGTGTGGAACTTCAGTTGCTTCGACTTGGGGTTCTCCGCGCCGAAGCGCTCTTCCATGATCTTCGCCCACATGCGGCGGGCCGCGCGGAACTTCGCCACCTCCTCCAGGACGTTGTTGTACGAGGCGAAGAAGAAGGACAGTTGCGGCGCGAAGTCGTCGACGTCCAGTCCGGCGTCGACGGCCGCCTCGACGTACTCGATGCCGTCGGCGAGCGTGAACGCGATCTCCTGTGCCGCCGTCGACCCGGCCTCGCGGATGTGGTAGCCCGAGATGGAGATGGTGTTGAAACTCGGCACCTCCTCGGCGCAGAACTCGAAGATGTCCGTGATGATTCGCATGGACGGTTCGGGCGGGTAGATGTAGGTGTTGCGCGCGATGTACTCCTTCAGCACGTCGTTCTGGATGGTCCCGCGCAGTTCCTCCCGGTCGACGCCCTGCAGGTCGCCGACGGCGATGTACATGGCGAGCAGGACCGAGGCGGGCGCGTTGATGGTCATGGAGGTCGACACTTCGTCCAGCGGGATGCCGTCGAACACCGTCTCCATGTCGTGCAGGGAGTCGATGGCGACGCCCGACTTCCCCACCTCGCCGGCGGCCATCGCGTCGTCGGAGTCGTAGCCCATCTGCGTCGGCAGGTCGAACGCCATCGAGAGGCCCGTCTGCCCGTTGTCGAGCAGGTAGTGGTAGCGCTCGTTGGTCTCCTCCGAGGTCCCGAACCCGGCGTACTGGCGCATCGTCCACAGCCGCCCCCGGTACATCGTGGGGTACACCCCGCGCGTGAAGGGGTCCTCGCCGGGGAACCCGAGGTCCTCGTCGTAGTCCTTCGGCGCGATGTCGTTCGGCGTGTAGAGCGGTTTCACCTCCCGGCCGCCCGTGTCGGTGGTGAACGACTCCTTTCGCTCGCCGAAGCGCTCCACCGTGGGCCCGAGCGACTCTTCCTCCCACTCCTCGCGGCCCTCGCGGATCTCGCGAAGGTCCTCGTCGTCGAACATGCTTCGACGGTGGCCGCCCGGGTGCTTAATGGTTAACGGGTCGCACGTCACGCACCCCTCGGCATGCCGACATCCCCGCAGATGGTTCTCGGCGCTTCTCACCTCCGAACCCCCCCTACTCCGTTGCCTCGCGGGTCTCTGACGCGGTACGTCAGACCCCCGCGCCGCTCACGGTTCGTTGCATTCGCCGTTCGCGTTCGGAGGTTCTCGCTCGCTTCGCTCGTCACCGGCGACGGGTCGCCGGTTTCCAGTGGAACGGCAGAGTCGTCCCACTCGGCTCCAAACCTCCCTACTCCACGAACTCCGCCAGCAGCGTCTCCAGGTCGTAGCTCTGGAGCGACCGGGCGCTGTCCTTGAGCGTCGAGATGACGAACGTGGAGTTGGTCCGTTCGACCTCGGGGATGGCCTCGAAGTCGCTGATGAGGCGCTCGACGGCGTCGCTGTGAGGCAACCGGGCGAGGACGACGAAGTCCGTTTCGCCCATCGTGAAGAACGCCTGCGTCACCCCCTCGATAGCGGTTATCTTCTCTCCCACCTCCTCGTGGGAGCCGCTGTAGTCCGCGAGCACCTCCACGATGACCGTCACGCCGAGACCGAACGCCTCTAGGTCAACGTCGTAGAGGTCGTTCGTGACGATGCCGGCCTCCCGCAGGTTGTTCAGCCGGTAGTGGATGGTCGAGACGGGGATGTCCGTCGCCTCGTGGAGCTTCTCCGGACTGCCGGTCCCGAGGTCCGAGATGGCCTTCAGGAGCCGAATGTCGCGTTCGTCCATGTGCGTGCCACTCTCGGGCGGACCGTCAGTAAACTACCGGTGAGGCCGACCATCCGGGACGACCGGAATCGATGAGACGTTACTCCGAATCTGTCTCGAACTATTGTATAGAATTCGTCCAACAGCTACAGCTGTTGTAGAAGAATTTAACTACGGCACGTTCTGAACCTTGAACTGAGAACAATGGTCCACGCACGAGTTTGGAGAAAGCTCCCACTCGTCCCCGTGCTCTTCGTGTTGCTCGCGGCGATGTGGGGGACCTCCTTCGTCTTCATCAAGATCGGACTGGAACACTTCCCGCCCGTGCTGTTCGCGGCGGTGCGCTACGACGTGGCCGGACTGGTGATGCTCGCGTACGCCGTCTTCACGGTCGACCGCTGGCGACCGAAGGGCCGCCACGAGTGGCTCTCGGTCCTCATCGCGGGCGCGTTCGTCATCGCGGGCTACCACGCCCTGCTCTACCTCGGCGAACAGCACGTCTCGGGGGCCGTCGCGGCCATCGTCGTCAGCCTCGCGCCCGTCCTCACCGCCGTCTTCGCCAGCGTCGCCCTCTCGGAGGAACGCATCCGCGGACTGGGCGTCGTCGGCCTCCTCTTCGGCTTCATCGGCGTCGTGGTCGTCGCGGACGTCGACCCGTCGAGCCTCGCGGGCGCGAACCTCGCCGGTGTGGGTCTCGTCTTCGCCGGCGCGACGTGTTTCGCCCTCGGGTCGGTCCTCTCGCGGCCCCTCAAGACGACGCTCCCGGCGCGAACCACGCAGGCGTGGGCGATGCTCCTCGGCGCGGGGATGCTTCACGTCGCCGGGACCGCCCGCGGCGAGACGTTCGCGGCCGTCGAGTGGACGGTCCCGACGATCGTCTCGCTGGTCTACCTCACGTTCGTCTCGGGCGTGGTGGCGTTCATGCTGTACTTCCACCTGCTGGACGAGATCGGGCCGACGGAACTGAACCTCATCGGCTACCTCGAACCGGTCGTGGCGACGCTGATGAGTTGGCTCCTCCTCGGCGAACTCGTCGAATCCTCCACGGTGGTCGGCTTCGCGGCCATCTTCCTCGGGTTCGCCCTCCTCAAGCGCGAGTTGCTACTGGACGTCGCGCTCTCGGTGCGGACGGGGACGCGGTCCTGAGAGGGCGAGTCAGCCACCCGTGTCGTACTTGTAGGTCGCCGTCTCGCTGTCGATGCCGAAATCCTCGGGCGACTCCTCGGGTTCCGGTTCGCTCCGCTCCGCCGCCACCTTGAACCGTTCGCGCAGTTCCTCGGGCATCCGGAAGCGCTCGACCTGCAGACGTAGCGGGATGGCGTCGGGCGTCGTCGTCTCGCGCTTCTCGTCGAGGCGCTTCCGGAGCACCTCGGGGAGTCGGTCGCGTTCAATCGCCTCGAAGCCGAACTGCGTCAGGTAGTTCGGCTGGTCGGCGAGGGCGTACACTAGGTCGAACCCCTGTGCGCCTGCCGTGGTGACGAGGCGTTCGATGACGTGTGCGCCGACGCCCTGGCCCCGCCAGCCGTCGAGGACGCCGATGCTCGTCAGTTCGCAGACCTCGCCGTCGTCGGTGGTGTGGACGCGGTAGCGCCCGAACCCCGCCTTCGCGTTCGACTCCTCGTCGATGGCGATGACGTAGTCGCGGGACCGGAACGCCTGTCCGTCGAGACTCATCGCCTCGATGTGGTCCAAGAGCCAGACCTCCTCGCGGTTCTTCGCGTCCCGGACGTACATACCCCGGCTTGGCCGTGCGGCGGGAAAAGCGTTTACCGGTCCCGGCGCGCCCTCTCGCGAAAAACTACTTGCCGGAGGGGGTGTGACTCAGGGGCATGAGCGGCCTTCCCGACCTCGACGAAGTCGTCTACGAACCCGACGAGGAGTTCGCCCGGTCTACGAACGTCCGCGCGTTCATGGACGAACACGGCATCGACACGTACGACGAACTCGTCGAACGCTCGCAGGACGTCGAGTGGTTCTGGGACGAACTGCCCGACTACCTCGGCGTCGAGTGGTTCGAGGACTACGACAGCGTCCGAGACGACACGGACGGCCCGCAGTTCACCGAGTGGTACCCCGGCGGGCGCATCAACGTCGCGCACAACACCGTCGACCGCCACGCCGCCCCTGACAACGAACGCCGGAACTCGGTCGCCACCATCTGGGAGGGCGAGGACGGCGAGGTCCGGGAGATAACGTACCACGAACTCCAGCGCCAGACGAACAAGGTCGCCAACTACCTCGAGTCGGTCGGCGTCGGAGTGGGCGACACGGTGGGGCTCTACATGCCGATGGTCCCCGAGGTCGTCTCCATCCTCTACGGCTGTTTCAAGGTCGGCGCAATCGCCGTCCCCATCTTCTCCGGGTTCGGCGTCGACGCCACCGCCACCCGCATCGCCGACTCCGAGTGTTCCGTGCTGTTCACCGGCGACGGCTTCCTCCGTCGGGGCAAGGAGATTCTCCTGAAGGAGGCCGCCGACGAGGCCATCGAGGAGGCCGGCCACGTCGAACACACCGTCGTCTTCGACAGGTTGGGGGCGGACGTGCCCTTCGACGACTCGCGGGACGCGTGGTGGGGCGAGGCCGTCGAGGCGCGGGACGACGACTACCAGACGGCGGAACTCGACGCGAACCAGGAGTCCATGTTGCTCTACTCGTCGGGGACGACGGGGAAGCCGAAGGGCATCGTCCACACTCACGCGGGCGTCCAGATGCAGACCGCCAAGGAGATTCACTTCGGGTTCGACCACAGGGACTCCGACCGCTTCTTCTGGGTGTCCGACATCGGCTGGATGATGGGGCCGTGGTCGCTCATCGGGAACCACACCTTCGGCGGGACGGTGTTCATGTACGAGGGCGCGCCCGACTACCCCGAACCGGACCGCTTCTGGGAGATGATCGACCGCCACTCGCTGTCGGTGTTCGGCATCTCGCCGACCGCGATTCGCGCCCTCCGCAAGCAGGGCGACGACTGGTTGGAGGGCCACGACCTCTCTTCGCTCCGACTGCTCGGCTCGACGGGCGAACCGTGGGACCCCGAGTCGTGGATGTGGTTCTACGAGCACGTCGGGGGCGGCGACACGCCCATCATCAACATCTCCGGCGGGACCGAGATATGCGGCTGTTTCCTCATGCCCCTCCCCGGGATGCCCCTCAAGCCGTGTACGCTCGGCAAGCCTGGCCTCGGGATGTCCGTCGACATCGTGAACAGCGAGGGCGAGTCCGTCGCGGACGAGGGCGAACGCGGGTTCCTCGTCGCGCGCGACTCCAACCCCTCGATGACCAAGTCGCTCTGGTCGGGCGACGAGCGCTATCTGGAGGAGTACTGGTCCACCTTCACCGAGCCACCGATGTGGGACCACGGCGACTGGGCACAACAGGACGACGAGGGCTTCTGGTTCCTCCACGGGCGGGCGGACGACGCCCTCAACGTGGCCGGTCGGAAGGTCGGTCCCGCCGAGGTGGAGGGCGCACTCATCGACCACGAGGCGGTCAACCAGGCCGCCGCCGTCGGCGCGCCCGACGACACCACGGGGACGGCCGTCGTCGCCTACGTCATCCTCGAAGACGGCGTCGAGGAGTCCGACGACCTGCGGGCGGAACTGCGCGAACAGGTCGGCGAGGAACTGGGCAAGCCGTTTCGCCCCCGCGAGGTGCTGTTCGTCGACGAGTTCCCCAAGACCCAGTCGGGGAAGATCATCCGGCGGGCCATCGCCTCCATCTACCGCGGGGAGGACCTCGGGGACATGAGTTCCATCGAGAACCCCGACGCGTTGGAGGACATCGAGGACGCGCGGTGACGCCGGCCTACAGGTAGCCCAGTCGCTGGAGCTGTTCTTCCATCTCCGGCGAGAGTTCGACGCGCCCCGCGCTGGGAAGGTCGGCATCGACGTCGGCGAATCGCTGCACCAGATGCGAGCGGAAGCGCTCGCAGACCGCCGGGAACTGGTCGCTGACGTCCTCGCCCTCCACGGGGAAGACGTACAGCTCCTCGCGTTCGTCGCTGACGACGTACTTGAAGTGGTCCGTCCGCAGCGCCGTGATCGGTTCGCGGTGGTAGGGGGACACGTCGAACCGGTAGTTGTGTTCGAGGTAGTTGTCGAAGTGGGCGATGCCGCGCTGGCTGATGGCGTGGTCGAGCGAGCGTTCGGTGAGGTTCGTCCCCTGGAACTGCGGGTCGCTCACCCCCAGGTGGTCGGCGAGCGTCCTCGTGACGTCGATGTGCTGGGCGAACCCGTCGCGGGCCCGCTCGATGCCGGGAAGGCCGCTGACGACCAGTGGGACGTTCGTCAGTCCGTCGTGGAGCACGAGGTTGTGGCCGATGACCCCCTGTTCGCCGAAGAGGTCGCCGTGGTCGCCGGTGACGACGACGATGACGTCCTCGTCGAGCGCCCTGACGTGGTCGAACAGTCGGCCGACCGTCTCGTCGACGTAGAGCAGTTCGGCGTCGTAGAGGGCGCGCAGCGCCTCGCGTTCGGCGTCGTCGAGGGGTGTCCCGTTGCCAGTGGCGATGCGCCGTTTCATCTGTGCCGAACTGCCGAAGAGGTCGTACGAGAGGCGGAGCGCCTCCGCCGTCGAGTACTCGATGTCGTCGGTGAAGCGGTCGATGAACTTCCGCGGGGGGTTGTAGGGGTGGTGCGGGTTCGGGAGGTGGATGTAGCTGAAGAAGGGGTCGTCCCCGGCGGCGAGTTCGGTGAGCCACCCCTCGAACACGTCCGCGAGGGTGAACGTCGAGACGCCGTAGAACAGGACCCGCTGGAGCGCCTGGTAGAACCGGTTCCCCTCCTCGTAGTACCGCCGGTGGATGGCGGGGGGACCGTACGACCGGATGTTGGCAAAGTACTTCAGCCACGGGCCGAGCGAGTCGCGCTCGAACAGTTTCCGGTAGTCGAACCACTCGAAGCGCTCGAACCCGCGGTCCAGCCCGGTCGCACCGCTGATGTAGGCGTTCGGGGAGATGGCCGTGGTCCGGTAGCCGGCCGCCGAGAGCAGTTCGGGGAGCGTCCGGACCGACTCCGGCAGTGGCTCCTTCGCGAGGCCGTCCATCCCGACCCGGTGGACCACCGGGTAGGTCCCCGTGAGGATGGAGGCGGTACACGCCGGCGTCCAGAGCGACTGGGCGAAGCCCTTCTCGAAGGAGACGCCGTCGGGCGCGTTCGCGATGCGGCGCAGGTTGGGCGTCGTGTCCCGGTGGTAGCCGGAGAGAGACGTGGCGTCGTACCGAACGCTCTCCAGAGTCAGCCATACTACGCTCGGGGGCGTCTCCGTCATAGAGCAGGTATTCTCACACGCGTACTTATATGTTGCTGAGAAATAGTTATTAGACCGATACGTCTGCTTCATCCAAGAAATTTTCACCTGAATGCTGCTACGGGGAACGGCTTCGACGAGTGGACGGGTGGTGATCGGGTGCGATCCGGACTCCCCGAGAACCGGCACACTCGGCCGACCGCCGGAGACGAACTCCGGGCGCCTAGAGCACGGCACCGGGGGCGAGAGTCGTCGGTTCGGGCGACTCCCCGTCCCCGACCGCGAACTCGCCGACCGTGTCGTCGTCGGGGAAGACCACCACGCCGCCCGAGAGGACGGGCGCGACGAGTCCCGCGGCGACGGTGCCCGGACGGGTCAGCGGTGCCCGGACGACGACCCGGTCGCCGGGGCCGAGCGACCAGCCCTCGGCGACCCGCGAGGCCGCCGCCAGGACGGTCCGGTGATCGTGGGTTCCCGACGCCGACCGGAGGAGCGTCCGGTCGGGCGTCACGCGGTCCGGTGGCTCTGTGGGGTTCTCGCTCCAGACGTCGCGCTCGAAGTGGGCCACGTCGGGGTCGTCGGGAGCGTCGCCGTACCCCACGCGCTTCCGTCCAGGGACTGTCGCCAGTCCCTCGGCGGCACCGGTCGGGACCACGACCGCCCGCGCGTCGTCGGGCGGGTCCCCCTCGAAGAACTCGACGGGCGCGCCCAGCAGGGCCGCGCCGTAGCACGTGAGGACGGGTTCCGGGGCCGGGTCGGCGGCGACGGCGACGGGTCGGCCCGCCCGGACGCCGAGGTGCGCCAGGAAGTGCGCCACCTTCCACGTCGTGGTACAGAACCGCCGGTAGTCGTACTCCCGGCCCGATCCGGGAACGGAGAGCGCCGGTGTCCCGCCGCGTCGCTCCCGCGCGACCAGGTCCCCGAGGACGGTGAACTCCATGCGACTGGTTCGGACGCCCCGGCCAAAACCGATGTGGAGCACGCCTCGACGCGCGCTCGCCGCCGACCATTACTGCCTCCTAGGAAAGTTTTTTATTATAGTAATTCTCGAATATTAATATATGTCCCGGAGTGACAAGGTCGAGTGGTCCGACGGGGAGTCCCGCCCTGCGGTCGTGGAGCGTGCCGCGTCGGTCGCCGCCGACTCGGGGGCAGCCCTCCGAATCGAACCGCGGTCGCTCGCCGCGAGCGACGTCCGCGTCGACGTCACCGACGGTCGACCGGACGCACTCAGGGTCCGCCCGTCGGCGGAGTGCGCGTGGGCCGGCCTCCGACGGTCCCCCGTCGAGGTCGGCGCGACGCTCCTCGCCGCCCTCCCGACGGAGGAGGTGGGTTTCGACCCGGTGGCGACCGAGGTCCTCCCGCTGGAGTCGCCCGGGATGGAGGGGTACGCCCGCTTCGCGTTCGCGTCCCCGCACTGCGTCCTCACGAACACCACCCTCGGGCCGGTCGACTTCGCCTCGTTCGGCGCGGACCACCCGCCACGGGAGCGTGCGCTGCGTCTCCGACTGGTCGTGGACCTCGTCGACGGGGAGGGCCTACCGATGGAGGGCGACGCCGTGACGACGGACTGGGTGATTCGCGTCGGCGAGGACGACGGGTCGGCCACGTTCCTCGACTGCTGACGCCCCCGTACCGGTGGACTGAGGTGCCTCCGCCAGCCTGCCCGACCATGGACGCACAGGACCGCGTCGCGCAGTTCGTCGAGTCGAACGACCTCCACGCCCCGCCCGCCTACCGACTGCTGGACCTCACCTCCGAACTCGGCGAGGTGGCCAAGGAGGTGACCACCTCGACGGGCTACGGCGCGTCGCCCGACGAGGTCAGCGTGGCCGAGGACGAACTCGGGGACGCCCTGTTCGCCCTGCTGGCCCTCTGCGAGGAGACGGACACGGACGCGAGCGAGGCGCTGGAGACCGCACTGGAGAAGTACGAGACGCGACTGGCGGAGACGGGCGACGCCGGAAGCGGGGAGTGAGTCAGAACGAGTTGCGAATCTTCTCGAAGAACCCCTCCTCGACGTCGATGTCCTCGCCGCCGGCCTCGGCGAACGCCTCGAGGGCCTCGCGCTGTTCCTCGTTGAGGTCCTCGGGGGTGACGACCTGCACGCGCACGAAGAGGTCGCCGTGTCCCCGACGCTGGAGGCGGGGCATCCCCTTGCCCTTCAGGCGGAACGTCTCGCCGCTCTGGGTGCCCTTGGGGACGTCCATCGAGACGGTGCCGTCGAGGGTCTCGACTTCCACCTCGTCGCCGAAGACGGCCTGCGGGAAGGAGACGGGCATCCGGTAGAGCAGGTCGTCGCCGTCGCGTTCGAAGTCCGGGTGGGCGTCGATGGTTATCTCGATGAGCAGGTCGCCGTCGCGCGCGCCCGGCTCGCCCGGCGCACCCTCGCCGTTCATGCGGAGGGTCTGGCCGTCGCGGATGCCCTCCGGGATGTCCACGTTGAGCGTCGTCTCCTCGTTGACGACGCCGTCGCCGTCGCAGGTGTCGCACGTCTCGCTGTAGAGGGTGCCGTCGCCGCCACAGCGCTGGCAGGTCTGGGTCTGCTGGACGCGCCCGAGGGGCGTCTGCTGGACGTGCGTCTGCTGGCCCTGCCCGTTGCAGGCGGGACAGGTCTCGGCGTCGGCTTCCGGGGGGTGGCCCTCGCCGTCGCAGTCGGAACAGCGCTCCGGGCGGGTGAGCGTCATCTGCTGTTGCTTGCCGAAGTAGGCGTCCTCGAGGTCGATGGTGAGGGCGGTCCGGAGGTCACGGCCGGGCCGGGGGCCGCGCTGGCCCTGCCCGCCGCCGCCGAAGAACTGCTCGAAGATGTCGTCGAAGGGACTGCCCTGTCCCCCGCCCATGCCACCGAAGGGGTTGCCCTGCCCCCCGTTCTGGCTGGCGTCGAAGCCGCGCTTCTCGGCCTGTTCGAACCGGTCGTGGCCCATCTGGTCGTAGGCCTGCCGGGCGTCCTCGTCCGTGAGGACCTCCTTCGCCTTCTTGACCTGCTTGAACTTCTCCTCGGCGTTCGGGTCGTCGCTCACGTCGGGGTGGTACTCGGCGGCCTTCTTCCGGTAGGCCTGTTTGACCTCGTCCTCGTCGGCGTCGCGGGAGACGCCGAGGACCTCGTAGAAGTCCTGGCTCATTCGTTGGCCATTCGTTGTCCGTTGAACCACTTGAACAGACCGCCTCCGCATCCTGTCAGCACACGGGCAAAAATCGGCTTCAGCGAACCGTTTTGTGGGTGCCTCTCACACCATCAGGTATGGCAACCGACGCCGACACGGACGGGCGGTTCGTCCGCGTCACGGACCTCGCGACCCTCGAATCGCAGGGTCAGCAGGTCGTCAGCGAGGACGGCCAGGCCATCGCCCTCTTCCACCACGACGGCCGGGTGTTCGCCGTCGACAACCGCTGTCCGCACATGGGGTTCCCGCTGACGCGGGGGTCCGTCGAGGACGGCATCCTCACCTGTCACTGGCACCACGCCCGCTTCGAACTCGAGGAGGGCGACACCTTCGACATCTGGGCCGACGACGTCCAGACGTTCCCCGTCGAGGTGCGCGACGGCGCGGTGTTCCTCGACCCGAACCCCGACCCGGACGTCCCGCCCGAGGTCCACTGGCGCAACCGCCTCGCCGACGGCCTCCAGGAGAACCTCTCGCTCGTGATGGCGAAGGCGATCATCGGGTTGGACGAGGGGGGAGAGGGCTTCCACACGCCCATCGAGACGGCCGTGAACTTCGGGACGAAGTACCGGGACATGGGCTGGGGCCGCGGGCTGACCACCCTCGGCTGTATGGCGAACCTCCACGGTGAGGTCGGCGGGCGCGACAAGCGCCGCGCGATGTTCCTCGGCGTCCGCGAGGTGGCCGACGAGTGCGCAGGCGAACCGCCGCGCTTCCAGCAGTACGCCTTCGACAATCGCGAGGTCCCCAAGGAACGCCTCAAAAGCTGGTTCCGGGACAACTGCGAGGTGCGCGACGGCGACGGCGCGGAACGGGTCCTGCTGACGGCCATCGCCAACCTCCCGCGCGAGGACGTCGCCGAACTCCTGTTCGCGGCCGCGACGGACCACCGCTACATGAGCGCCGGGCACACGCTCGATTTCATCAACACGGCGTTCGAGACGCTGGACCAACTCGGGTGGGAGGAACACGCCGACAACGTCCTCGCCTCGACGGTGAACCAGATAACCGACGCCGCGCGCTCGGAGGAGCGTTCCTCGTGGCGCACGCCCGTCGATATCGCGGGACTGTGCGCCGACGCGAACGACCTGCTCCCGGACCTCGTCGCCGCGGGAGCGGGCGAGGAGTGGGAGCGCCCGGAGGGGTTCGTCGAGACGCTCCTCGGCGAGGACCCCGAGGCGAGCATCGACGCCCTGACCGACGCGATTCGGGAGGGGGCGACCACGACGCAACTGGCCGACGCCGTCGCCCGCGCCGCCACCCGCCGGGTGATGTACTTCGCGACGAACAACGAGTTCTCTGATTGGGACACCGTCCACCACACGTTCACCTACGCGAACGCCGTCCACCGCGCCACCCGACGGACGGACGCCACGGAACTGTATCGCGCCTGCTTCGACGGCGCGATGTCCGTCTACCTCGACCGCTTTCTCAACGCGCCGCGCGCGCCGATGCCCGACCCCGGTGAGTCGGACCGCGACCCGACCGCGATACGCGAGGACCTCCTCGCCTGCTTCGACGAACAGGGGCAGGTCAACCGCGCCGCCAGCCTCGTCAGCGAGCACTTCGACGCGGGCGGCGACCCCGCCGACCTGAAGCGGACGCTCGGTCGCGGCCTCCTGCGCGAGGACGCCGGCTTCCACACGCTCCAGAACGTCACCGCGGGCTTCCAGCGCTTCGACGCGGTGAGCGACGGCGGTCCCGACGAGGGCTTCGAGCGACGGGTCGCGCTGATGGCCCCCACCCGCTACATGGCCGCGCACTTCCCCACCCGGCGGGAGGCGGAGGGGACGTTCTCCATCGCCACCCGCCTCCATCAGGGCGAACGGCTCCACGAGGTGGAGTGAGTCAGCGGTAGTTCTTGAACAGAACCGCCCGCACGTCGTCTTTCGTCTGGACCACTTCGAGTTCGCCGTCGGGCAGTTTCACCTCGTAGCGTCCCTGCTCGGAGGGCGTCTCGCCCCACTTCTCGGTGTGCGTATCGAGCAGGTTCATCATCGCTGAGAGGCGGTCCCCGTCGTCGCCCTCGCCGTCCTCGCTCTCGTCGTCGGCGTCTTCGCCCTCTCTGCCGTCGTCGTCGGCGTCTCCGTCCTCGCCGTCTTTCGTCTCGTCCACCTCGCCCGATTCGTCGCCCTCGTCCTCTCCGTCCGCCTCGCTCGACGCCCCCGACCCCCCGGCCACCTCCGGGTCCGCCGCATCGAGCGCGTCCCGTTCCGGGTCGGCGTCGATGCGACCGACCGGCGGGTCCTCGCCATCGTCGGCCACGGGCGCGTGCGTGTCCACGAGGTACTGGAGGGCGTCCTGCATCCGGACGTGGCCGTACCGACCCACCCGCTCCGTCTTCAGCGCCTCGCGGAGGCCGTCGATGTACGCGTACTGCTCGTCGGTGACCGCGATTTCCTTCATGGAACCGTGTCTGTCACGAGGAATATAAACTCGCGGGCAATCCTCGTTGCCCGCCCGACACGACTCCACTTGTTTTATCTCAGATGCGCTTTAACGCCGAGCCATGGCCGACTACGAGAACCTCAGGCTGGACCAGGACGGCGGCGTCGCGCACGTCACTATCGACAGCACGAGCAACTTCAACTCGCTCAACTCGACGATGGGCGAGGAACTCGTCCACGTCGCGACCGAACTGAACGAGGACGACTCGGTGCGCTGTATCACGCTCACCGGCACCGACGGCGTCTTCTGTGCCGGCGCGGACCTCGCCAGTCTGGACGGCGACGAACGCGACGCGCCCGAACTGCGCCGTCTCGCCTCCAGCCTGCACGACGCTATCCTCCAGTTGCACCAGGCGGAGACGCCCCTCGTCGTGGGCGTCAACGGCGTCGCCGCCGGCGCGGGCTTCAGCATGGCGCTGGCGGGCGACGTGGTCGTGATGAGCGACGAGGCGCGACTGGAGTACGCCTACGGGCGCATCGGCCTGACCGGCGACGGCGGGTCGACGTTCTGGCTCCCCCGCCTCGTGGGACTCCGCCGCGCGAAGGAGATCGCCCTCCTCGACGAACCCATCGACGCCGACTACGCCGTCTCGCTCGGCCTCGTCACCGAGAGCGTCCCCGCCGGCGAGTTCGAGGAGCGCTTCCACGACGTGGCCGACCGACTCGCACAGGGGCCGACGAGCGCACTCGGCGCGACCAAGCGCCTCATGACCGAGAGCTTCGAGCGCTCGCTCGCCGACCAGATGGCCGCCGAGACGGACGTCATCGCGGGCGCGACGTACAGCGAGGACTACGAACGCGGCTACGAGGCGTTCTTCGAGAAGGGCGACCCGGAGTTCACCGGGAAGTAAGGGGGCCGAAGTCAGTCCAGCGCTGGTTCGAGTCGCTCGACGTACTCGGCGTTCCCGACGAACACCGGCGTTCGCTCGTGGAGTTCTGCGGGTTCTCGCTCCGTGAGCGACCCCGACCCGTCCGAGGATGCGCCACCCGCGGCCTCCACGATGGCCGCGATGGGGATGCCCTCGAACTGCAGGCGGAGTTTCCCCTCCGGGCGGTCCCGGAGGCCGGGGTAGCCGAAGATACCCCCGTAGGTGAGCACCTGGTTGACGTCACCGATCATCGCGCCGCCGTAGCGCAACTTCAGTTCCTGTTCGACCGACTCGACGTAGCCGGCGAACTCGTCGGTCCACTCGGGGACACGCCCGCCGAACCCGTAGACCGTGGGGTCGTCGGGCAGGGTCAGGTCGCTGTCCCCGACGTGACGCTCGCCGTCGTCGACGACCGACTCCTCGACCTGCCCGTCGCGGGCGACCATCATCGTCGTCAGGGGGCCGTAGAGGACGTACCCGGCGGCGACGAGCGACTCGCCCCCCGCGGGGAGCGGTTCGTCGAAGACGCCGACGATGGTTCCCATCGCGTTGTTCGACTTGACGTTCGAGGAGCCGTCGAGGGGGTCCAGCGCGAGGTGGTACTCCCCCTCTCCGCCCTCGATGACGTCCTCTCGCTCCTCGCTGGCGTAGCTCCCGACGCCGTCGATGGCGAGCAGTCGCTCCTCGAACAACTCGTCGGCGTACACGTCGGCCGCCAGCTGCTGTTCGCCGGAGGGGTTCTCCTCGCTCTCGTACTGGCGACGGCCGACGAGGCTCTCGCGTATCTCGGGAGCGGTGCGGGCGACCGTCTCGAATATCTCGTCGACGGCGTCCGCGGAGTCCGAGCGTCCGCTCATTCGAGGGCGCTGTCGACGGACGCGCCCTCGAAGATGACCCGTTCGAGCGCGTCGAGGATGCCCTCGGGGTTCTCGCGCTGCCAGACGTTGCGGCCCACGGCGAGACCCTTCGCCCCGGCGTCCATCGTGGCCTTGACCGACTCGAGGAAGTCGCGGTCGGAGGTCTTCGACCCGCCGGACATGACCACCTTCGTCTTACCGGCCATGCGGACGGCGTGTTCCATCGCCTCCTTGCTGCCGGGGTACTTCACCTTCGCCACGTCCGCGCCGAGTTCGAGGGCGAGGCGGGCGGCGTAGGCGATGGTCTCCTCGCTGGTGTCGTTCTTGAGGCCCTGCCCGCGCGGGTAGGACCACATGACGGTGGGGAGTTCGTACTCGCGGGCCGTCTCGTGGGCCTGCCGGAACTCCTCGACCATCTCGATCTCGTTGTTCGACCCGCCGTAGACGGTGAAGCCGACGGAGGAGGCGCCGACGTCGTAGGCGTACTCGACCGAGCAGTTGACCGCCGAGTCGGGTTCGCCCATCCAGAGGTTGGACGTGCCGTTGAGCTTCATCAGCAGGTCGACGTCGTCCTCGTAGGAGGGGTAGTACGCCTCCGCGATGCCCTTCTGGACCGCGATGGAGGTGACGGCGGAGTGGGTCGCCGCCTCGAACGTCCGCTCGGGGTCGGCGCTCTCGGGCAGGCCCGTGAAGTCGGCGGGGCCGTGTTCCAGCCCGTGGTCGTACGCGAGGATGAGCACCTTCCCGTCCCGCGTGAGCGGGGAGTCGTCGATGTCGAGCATACGCGTGGGTGTTCGGTAACTGGGTATAATATTGTTCTTGCATCGATGCTCGTATCGTTTCGGACAGATTGATATCTCCGAACGGCGACGGACCCGAACAGAGCAATGACACGGGGTTGGCGACATCGGGGGTGGGGGCGGCCGTGACCTACGAGGCGGTCCTGCTGGACAACGACGGCGTGCTGACGGAACTGCCCGGACGCGAGGCGCTGCGCCGGGCCGCGGAGCGGACGTTCAGCGCGTTCGACCTGCGCCGCCCGACGCGCGAGGAGGTCCACGCCCTCGTCGCGGGCAACGTCGAGCGCATCCGACAGCTCTGTCGCGAGGGGCGCGTCGACCCGGGCGCGTTCTGTCTGGAGGCGGCGAGCCAGGCCGTCCGCGAGCAGAAACGCGAGTTCCGCGAAGGCGTCCGAACCCTGTACGACGACGTGAGCGTCCTCTGGTCGCTCGACCGCTCGCTCGGCCTCGTGAGCAACAACCAGCACGAGGCGGTCACCTTCGTCGTCGAGCACTTCGGACTGGAAGAGCGCTTCGACGCGGTGTACGGCTGTCCGTTCACGCCCGAGGGGCTCCGTCGGATGAAACCCGACCCCTACTACCTCGACCGGGCAATTGCCGACCTCGGCACGCGGGACGCGGTGTACGTCGGCGACAGCGCCGTCGACGTGGAGGCCGCCGACCGCGCGGGTATCGACTCCGTCCTCATCGCGCGGGGCGCGGACGCCCCCGAGTGTACGCCCACCCACCGCATCGAGAGCCTCGGCGAACTCCCGGCGCTGGTCTGAGGAGCGGTACGCGAACCGAGCGGCACGCTTTACTCCCCCCGAGGGACACGGACGGGTATGCGTGGATTCGACTCCATCGACCGTATCGGCGTCGTCGGCGCGGGCACCATGGGCGGCGGTATCGCGCAGGTGGCGGCGACGAACGGCTACGACGTCGTCGTGCGCGACATCGAACAGGAGTTCCTCGACGAGGGCTTCTCGGCCATCGAGGACAGTCTCTCGCGGTTCGTCCGCAAGGAGTCGTTGACGCAGGACGAAGCCGACGAGGCGATGGACCGCATCGAGGGCACCACCGACCTCGCGGACCTCGCGGACTGCGACCTCGTCGTGGAGGCCGCACTCGAGAACATGGAGGTCAAACAGGACATCTTCGCGGACCTCGACGAGGTCTGTCCCGACGACGTCGTCCTCGCGACGAACACCTCGACGCTCTCCATCACGACCATCGCGAGCGTCACCGACCGCCCCGAACAGGTCGTTGGCCTGCACTTCATGAACCCCGTCCCGGTCATGACGGGCGTCGAAGTCGTCGTCGGCGAGAAGACCGACCCCGACGTGGTCGAACTGGCCCACCAGTTCTCGGAGGCGCTGGGAAAGGAGACGTGGGAGTCCGACGACAAGCCCGGCTTCGTCACCAACCGCATCCTCATGCCGTGGATCAACGAGGGCATCCGCGCGTTCGACGAGGGCGTCGCCTCGAAGGAGGACATCGACCGCGGGATGACCCTCGGGACGAACGTCCCGATGGGACCGTTGACGCTCGCCGACCACATCGGCCTCGACATCTGTCTGGACGCCAGTCGGACCCTCTTCGAGGAACTGGGCGACCGCTACAAGCCGGCCTACCTCCTCAAGCGGAAGGTCGACGCCGGTGACCTCGGCAAGAAGACCGGTCGCGGGTTCTACGACTACGAGTAGGCGATCACTCGAAAGTATTATCAATCTATAAGTCACGAGCATAGACGTGTTTCCAGAATTTCACGTACGTCGGTACCGGCCGACCGACGCCGGGGCGGTGTGGGCCGTCCACGAGGCGGCGGTCCGCGACGCCCTCCCGGCGTTCGACCCGGTGGCCGACGCCGACCTGCACCACGTCGAAGAGACGTACTTCCCCGAGGGGGAGTTCCTCGTCGGCGAGGTGCCCGCGGGCCTGTGGACCGCGAGGGGGCCGAGTCCGAGCGACCAGCAGGGGAGCACCCGCATCGTCGCCACGGGGGGCGTCCTCCCCGTCGGGGGGTGGACTGCCGAACTCACCGGCCTGCGGGTCGACCCGTCGTACCAGTGCCGGGGGTTCGGCCGTCGCCTGACCGAGGCGCTCGAACGGGCCGCCCGCCGGCGCGGGTTCCGGCGCGTCGTCATCGACACGAGCGAACCGCTCGCCGCCCGTCGGCTGTGCGAGTCGCTGGACTACGAGGAGTACCGGCAGGGGCCCCTCCGGCCGGGTGCCGCGCCGGTCCGCTGCTACACCAAGGCGCTCTGAGTCGCGGGCGGGGGCACCTGCGGGCTGCGACCTTTTGTCCTCGGGGACCAGACCGGACTGTATGGGACTCTCAGAGATCCTCTCGTCGAAGAACACGCGGACGCTGAGCGCGCTGTCGACGCTCGTGCAGGCCGGTCTCGCGCTGTACCGGGGGAACACGAAGGTCGCGGCACTCCTCGTCGGCGCGGCGGTGCTCTCCTACCGGACGTCGTGGGTCGGGATGGTCGCGCAGGTGGCCATCCAGCTCTACCAGCGGATGCGGTGAACCAGCAAACAGTCACACCCTTTTCGGTGTCTCTGGCGGGTTCACGTGATTCGAACGAGAAATACCTCGACGAGGAGGAGGAAAGCGGGAGCAGAATCGACCCGGCGAGTCGGGAGAGAATATCGATGCCACAGATCGGTTTGTGCCATCATGGGACACGATTCGGCGTAGGGAGGATAAGCCTCGGGGCGCGGTGATAACAGTCAAGTCCGCACCGCCCCGACGCCGGGTATGGACTTCAGCCTCTCGCCAGAACAGAAACAGATCGAGGACATGGTGTCCGACTTCGTCGACGAGGAGGTCGTTCCGGTCGCGGCCGACATCGACGAGAACGACGAGTTCCCCGCGGACCTCGTCGGCGAGATGGCCGACCTCGGCCTCATGGGGATGCCGTTCCCCGAGGAGTACGGCGGCGCGGGTCTGGACTACCACTCCTACGCCATCGGCCTCTCCGAGATCGCCCGGGGGTCGGGCGGTCTGGGCACCATCGTCGCCGCCCACATCTCGCTGGCGGGCAACATGGTCTACGAGTTCGGGGACGAAGCGCAGAAACAGGAGTACCTCACACCCCTCGCGGAGGGGTCCGACATCGGGGCGTTCGCGCTCTCGGAACCGCAGGCCGGCAGCGACGTGCCCGCGATGGGCACCACCGCCGAGAAGGAGGGAGACGAGTACGTCATCAACGGGAACAAGCTCTGGATCTCTAACGGGAGCGTCGCGGACACCGTCACGCTGTTCGCCAAGACGGACCCCGACGCGGGCAACAAGGGCATCTCCTCCTTCATCGTCCGCCCCGAGGAGGACGACGGCTTCTTCGTGGAGGGGACGGAGCACAAGATGGGCGACAAGGGCTGTCCGACCGCCGAACTCCGCTTCGACGACCTGCGCATCCCCGAAGAGCGCCGGCTGGGCGAGGAGGGCCGCGGGTTCGTCCACGCCCTGAAGACGCTCAACGGCGGGCGCATCACCATCGCCGCCCGCGGCGTCGGCATCGCGCAGGCCGCCCTCGACGAGGCCCTGCGCTACAGCCAGGACAGAGAGCAGTTCGGCCAGCCCATCAGCGAGTTTCAGGCCATCCAGCACAAACTCGCCGACATGGACACGAAACTGCAGGCCGCCCGCCTGCTCATGCACCAGGCCGCCGACAGGAAGATTCGCGGCGAGAACTTCGTCAAGGAGGCCGCACAGGCGAAGCTCTACGCCTCCGAGATATCCCGCGAGGTCGCAAACGAGGGCATCCAGATCCACGGCGGCTACGGCTACACGAAGGACTTCCCCGCAGAACGGTTCTACCGCGACGCGAAGCTCAACGAGATTTACGAGGGGACCAGCGAGGTCCTGCGCAACACTATCGCCGCCCAGTTGCTGAACTGAGCGGGTGAGCCTCCTCGACGCCTCCCTCCAGTACAAGGTCGGTCTGCTCACCGCGACGGCCCTCGCCGTCGTCGGGGGACTGCCCGTCGCACTCGTCGCCCTGCGGGTCGCGCGCACGGGCTGAAACCGCGTCTGCTCCGTCTGTTTCCCGTCTCGCGCACTCAGTCGTCAGCTATCGTGTAGAGCAGGTCCGAGAGCCGTCGGTCTGTGAACCGAAGCCAGACGAGCGTGCTACACACCCCGCCGACGAGGAAGGTGACGTCGGCCACCGCCTCGACGGCCTCACGCACGAGCAACTGGGTCGCCAGCGGCGGTCCTCCCCCGGCGCGCCCGAGGCGGGCGAGCAGTGCGTCCAGCAGCAGTGCGTCGAATACGGCGACGGCTCCCGCGACCACCGCGACCACCCAGAGCAGGAGGGTGACGCCGGTTCCGCCCGCCTCCACGATGTCGTCCAGTCGTCGGAGCGTCTCTCGCATGGGGCGTCTGGTCCCGACTCCCCACTTGAACCCTCGCCCCGTACGTTGCCGGACCGCGCACACCGGGAGCCTGAACGCTACTCGTCGGCGTCGGAGTCGTTCCTCCGTTCCCTGCCGTCGTCGTCGTCACTATCACCATCCCCCTTCCCCGCCTCGACGCACCCCGAGAGCCACTCGTGGTGGTCGAGTAGTCGCCGCTCACCCTGTTCGGTCAGCGCGTACACGTCGTGGAGGCCGTCTGCGCGCTTCTCGACGTGGCCCGCCGAGACGAGGGCGTCCATCCGGTCGTAGAACCGCTTCGGGTCGAGTTGCAGGTCGTAGTGCCGTTCGAGGTGCGTCTTGAGCGCCTGCCCGCGCAGTTCACCGCCCCGGTAGAGGAGCGCGCAGATGTCCCGGCGCGTGCCGCTCTCCAGCCACTTCATGGCGGTGTGTCGGGAAGCGACGACTCGTGCCTTGCGCTTCGCGCAGGCCGACCCGTTCACTACCGCCCCGCTCGGCGCGACCTTTTGTCCTCGGAAAGCCAACAGTAACCGACCATGCTGACCGGCATCACCCACGTGACGGTCCTCGTCGAGGACCAGGACGAGGCGCTCGACTACTACACCGGGACCCTCGGCTTCGAGAAGCGCGATGACGTCCCGACCCCGGACGGCCGGTGGCTGACCGTCGGCCTCCCGCACACGGACTTCCCACAGCTCGTCCTCATGGGCGCGGACGACGACGCCCAGCGCGAGGCGGTCGGTCGGCAGGTCCCCGGCTACACCGCGTTCGTGCTCACCACCGACGATTGCCGGAAGGAGTACGAACGGCTCTCGGCGGCCGGCGTCGCCTTCGAGGGACAGCCCACCGAACAGCCGTGGGGCGTGGAGGTGTACTTCGAGGACCTGTACGGCAACCGGTTCGACCTGCTCGAACCCCACGAGATGGACGAGGCGGCGATGGCGGCGCTCGCCGAGGGGACGGACCCCGCGGCCTGAGTCGGGGAGAACCGATAGACGGGTAGGGCGGCCACCCCTACGCCGCGCCATGAGCGACGACAGGGACGACGCGGACGCCACGACGACGGCGACGGCGGGCGACGTCACCGCCACCTACTACGAGACGGACGGCGAACGCGTGCTGACCTTCGACCGGGAGGGTCGGACGGCCGCCATCGCCCAGAACCTCGACGGCTACGCCATGTTGAAGGTCCGACCGACGCCGGACGGCGACGAACTCGAACGCTACTACGGCTTCGACATGGCACTGGACCACGCCGCCGAACTCCTCGGCGTGGGCGTGAACGACCTGCCGGTCCCCGACGCCGCGAGCGACATGGGGATGTGATTCGGCGGACTCGATCGAACTCGACCGCCGTCGATAGCCCGCACGACGACTGTCGCGCACGCGAGACGTGCCACTGACGGCAGACATATAGGGCGGAACCGAATACGTGAGGTCATGTCAGGGGTACGAGTCGCCGGCACCGGCCTGACGAAGTTCGGGCAGTTCCCCGAACGGACCGGCCGCGACCTGTTCGCGGAGGCCGGACTGGCGGCTATCGACGAGGCGGGCATCGACCCGACGGCGGTCGAACACCTGTACTTCGGGAATTTCATGGGCGAACTCGCGGAGCATCAGGGCCACCAGGGACCGCTGATGGCCGAGGCAATCGGCGTCACCGCGCCCGCGACGCGACTGGAGACGGCCTGCGCGTCCGCCGGGGTGGCGGTCCGCGAGGCGGTCAAGACCGTCCGCTCGGGCGAGGCCGACGTGGTCGTCGCCGGCGGGATGGAGCGCATGACCAACCTCGGGACGGCCCGCGCGACGGAGGGACTGGCCATCGCGGCCGACGACCTCTACGAGATTCGCGGGGGCATGACGTTCCCCGCCGCCTACGCGCTGATGGCGCAGGCGTACTTCGACGAGTTCGGCGGGGACGCCGAGGACCTCGCGCACGTCGCGGTGAAGAACCACGACAACGCCCTCCCGAACGAACACGCCCAGTTCCGCAACGCCATCACCGTCGAGGACGTCCTCGACGCGCCGCGCATCGCGGACCCCATCGGCCTCTACGACGCCTGCCCCATCACGGACGGTGCGGCGGCCATCGTCGTCGTCAGCGAGGACTTCGCGGACCGCGAGGGCATCGACGCCGGCGTCGCGGTCACCGGGTCCGGACAGGGCGGCGACAACCTCGCCCTGCAGGACCGGAAGCACCTCGCGCGGAGTCCCGCCGCGACGAAGGCCGCCGAGATGGCCTACGAGGACGCGGACATCGGCCCCGAGGACGTCGACGTCGCGGAGGTCCACGACTGTTTCACCATCGCGGAGGTCATGGCCATCGAGTCGCTCGGCTTCTACGAACCCGGCGAGGGAATCGGCGCGGCCCGGCGCGGTGAGACCACTCGCGACGGAGATTTACCAGTCAATCTCTCGGGCGGTCTGAAGGCGAAGGGCCACCCGGTCGGCGCGACGGGCGTCGCACAGATCGTCGCCGTCACGCGCCTCCTGCGCGGCGACCACCCGCGCTCGCCGGACATCCCCACGCCGAAAATCGGCGTCGCCCACAACGCGGGTGGGACCGTCGCGAGTGCGACCGTCCACGTGCTAGAGGAGGTGAGCGACGAATGAGCGACCGAGTCCGCGACGAGGGGTACGACGACCTCTTGGACGCCATCGAGGCCGGCGAGGGCTACTATCTGGAGTGCGCCGAGGGCCACGGGATGCTTCCGCCGCGACGGGTCTGCCCGCACTGCGGGTCCCGCGAACTCTCGGACGAACCGCTCCCCGACTCGGGCACCGTCGCGACGTACACCGTCGTCCGCGTCGCCGCGCCGCAGTTCGCCGAGGACACGCCCTACACGACGGCCGTGGTCGACTTCGGCCCCGTTCGAGTGACCGGCATCGTCGACGCCGACCCCGAGGACGTGAAGACCGGCACGACCGTCGGCGTCGGCGTCGGCGAGTCCGTCACGGAGCGGGCGCGGGTCATCGAGTTCACGCCCCGGTAGTCGGACCCCCCCAAACAAGACAACCGTTTTCACGTCCCTCCGCGCACCGGGGAGCATGAAGGTGCGCATCGCGAAGGGCGCGAGCGACGAGGAGGCCCGAGCCATCGCCGCCGTACTCGCCCGCCACGCCGTCGAGGCAGTCGAGGTGTACGTCGGTGCGGACGACGACCCCGCCGTCGTCCACGACGCCGACCGGGTCGGTGACGCCGTCCCCAACGACGACATCGGTCCCACTCAGCGGGAAATCGACCTGCTGGAGGAGATAGCGGCCATCGAACAGGGTGGTCCCGAGAAGTACAAGGAGCGACTGCCCGACCAGGGCAAACTGTTCGTCCGGGACCGACTGGACCTCTGGTTCGAGGACGGACTGCTCTTCGAAGACGGCAAGTTCGCCGAGTTCGACGCCGAGGACCGCATCCCCGCGGACGGCCTGTTGACCGGCGCGGCCGACTTCGAGGGCCGCGAGGTCCACTTCATGGCCAACGACTTCACCGTCAAGGCGGGGTCGATGGCCGCCAAGGGCGTCGAGAAGTTCCTCCGGATGCAACAGCGCGCGCTGAAGACCGCGAAACCCGTCCTCTACCTGATGGACTCCTCGGGGGGTCGCATCGACCAGCAGACGGGCTTCTTCGCCAACCGCGAGGGAATCGGGAAGTACTACTACAACCACTCGATGCTCTCCGGGCGAGTCCCGCAGATATGCGTCCTCTACGGGCCGTGTATCGCGGGTGCGGCGTACACGCCCGTCTTCGCCGACTTCACCATCATGGTCGAGGGGATGTCCGCGATGGCCATCGCCTCCCCGCGGATGGTGAAGATGGTCACCGGCGAGGACATCTCGATGGAGGACCTCGGCGGCCCGGAGGTCCACACCCGCCACTCGGGCAGCGCGGACCTCGTCGCCCGCGACGAGGAACACGCCCGCGAACTCGTCGCTCAACTGGTGAGCTACCTCCCGAACAACTCCGACGAGAAGCCGCCGCGCGCCGAACCGAAGGCGCCCGCCGAGTCGCCGATGGGCATCGACCGCGTCATCCCCGAGGAACCGAACCGGGGCTACGACATGCGTGACCTCGTCGACCGGGTCGTGGACGCCGACTCCTACTTCGAACTCCAACCGGAGTACGGCCCCGAGATCCTCACCGCGTTCGCGCGCATCGACGGCCGACCGGTCGGCATCGTCGCCAACCAGCCCGCCGCGCGCGCGGGGGCAATCTTCCCCGACGCCGCCGAGAAGGCCGCCGAGTTCATCTGGAAGTGCGACGCGTTCAACGTCCCGCTCCTCTACCTCGCGGACACGCCCGGCTTCATGGCCGGGTCCGGCGTCGAGAAGGAGGGCATCTTGGAGAAGGGCAAGAAGATGATCTACGCCACCTCCTCGGCGACGGTGCCGAAACAGTGCGTCGTCGTGCGCAAGGCCTACGGCGCGGGCATCTACGCCATGTCCGGCCCCGCCTACGACCCCGAGAGCACCATCGGCCTTCCCTCCGGAGAGATCGGGATCATGGGTCCCGAGGCGGCCATCAACGCCGTCTACGCGAACAAGCTCAACGCCATCGACGACCCCGAGGAACGGGCGAAACTGGAGGCGGAACTCCGCGAGGAGTACCGACAGGACATCGACGTCCATCGGATGGCCAGCGAGATGGTCATCGACGACATCGTCGCGCCCTCCTCGCTGCGCGAGGAACTCGCCAACCGCTTCGCGTTCTACGAGACGGTCGAGAAGGACCTCCCCGACAAGAAACACGGCACGGTCCTGTAGCGCCGTCCCCTTCGTCGGGTCCGCGTACGGACTCATCTCAGTCCCGCAACGCCGCCACCGCGACGGCCAACGCCAGTCCCGCCAGTCCCACGTCGCGGGCGAGGACGTCCCCGAACCGCCCCGAGAGCGCCCAGACGACGGCGAGGTAGCCGACCGTCGCCGTGAGTGAGACGGCCGCTACGCCCGCCGCGAACGCCGTGTAGCGGTCCGCGAGGATGGCGAGGCCGAAACCGACTTCGAGGACGCCGTTGACGAGCATGAACGTCTCCGGCGAGACGACGAGCCACGGCGCCAGCCAGTCGGTCACGTAGACCGCCCACGCGCCGGGGTCGAGCACCTTGTGCACCCCCGCGAGGAGGACCATCGCGCCGAGGGCGACCCGCGAGAGTGTCGTGGGGGCCGGCCCGTCGCGTGCGAGCGCCCGCGACCTCTCGACGGCGCGTTCGAACGTGTCCATCACCTTCCCCGACGGGTTCCGGGGCCAAAGGCCGACCGGTCCCCCTCCCCTAACCGGCCGTTATCGGCGCGCTTCGCCGTGTTACCGCGCGGCTTACCGTCGCCGGCGGTCCTGTAGGTGGGCGGTAACAATAGCTCGGGATGACGTTCCCCGTCGTACGGAGGTCCCACCCGTCACCCGGACCGCGGGACCAGCCATCGCTCACCATGCCCACGTCCCACACCGAAACGCACGACGCCGTGACCACCTCACAGTGGTTCCTCGACGGCGCGGCACGCTACGAACGGATACTCTGGGCCGTCGCCGTCCTCGCGATGGTCCTCGACATCGCGCTCACCGCCTACGGCCTGCGTCTCGGCCTGACCGAGATGAATCCCGTCGCCGCGGGCATCATCGCCGACTACGGGGTCCTCGGGATGACAGCGATGAAATTCGCGGGCTTCGCCGTCGCCATCGTCGGGTGGTACGTCGTCCCGCGCGACGTCGCCCCGTTCGTCCCGCTCGCCCTCGCCACGCCGTGGCTCCTCGCCGCGGGCATCAACGTCGTGATGATTGCGAGCGTTCTCTAGAGCACCGATTTCCTCGGCGCGGCTTCGCCGCGCCTGCGGGAACCCCTCGGCGCAAAACCCTCTCCCAGCAAGCACGGCTTCTGGGAGTCTACGGGACGCTCCGCATCTCACAATGGCACGGAAAACGGCCGCCACCAGTTCGACTACTCCGCGTTCTCGCGCTTCAGCGACAGCACCGTCCGGTCGAACTCGCAGACCAGTTCGTCGTCCTGGTTGAACGCCTCGACGTGCATCGTGACGAGGCCGCGTTCACCGTCGCTCGTCTCGCGCTTGTCGGTCACCGTCGACTGCGCGCGGATGGTGTCGCCGTGAAAGACGGGTGTCGGGTGCTGGACGTCGTCGTACGAGAGGTTGGCGACGATGGTGCCGTCCGTCGTCTCGGGGATGGAGACGCCGACGGCGAGCGCCATCGTGTAGATGCCGTTGACGAGACGCTCGCCGAACTGCGTCTCGGCGGCGAACTCCTCGTCGAGGTGGAGCGGTTGCTGGTTCATCGTCATGTCACAGAAGCGCTGGTTGTCGCTCTCGCTGACCGTCCGTCGGGTGCGGTGCTCGATGGTCTCGCCGACCTCGAACTCCTCGTAGTACAGTCCGGGCATCGCTGTCTGCGGACTCCCCCGGGCGGGGGAAAGCCGTTGCGCTCGACTCGATTCGATTCGGCGCCGCTACCCGTCGAGCAGGGCCGCGAGGGCGTCGACGTGTCCCCACCCGACGACGGCGACGACGCTCCCCTCCCGCCGGAGGGCGTCGAGGTGGCGGGCCATCCGTTCCTCCCGGGCCGCGTTCGTGACTCGCTGGGCGGGCGGCGACACCGTCGCCCCGAGGAGCGTCGCACACTTCCGGACGTGCGCGCGTTCGTTCGCTGCCTGCTCCGCGGGCGGGTCTTCGATGGTACAGTCGTACGTCGCCTCGGGTTCGACGGCCGGGGTGCGTCCCCTGACCCGGTGTTCGAGCGACCGCCGCACCACGCCGGTCAGATTCCGGACGACGGTGCAGACGGTTCCTCGATCGACGCGTTCCGCGACGAGACGGCGGGCCAGCGAGGTGAGGAACGGGCCGTCGACGGCGTCGATACCGACGTGACGCGCCCCGGGCGCTCCCGCCATCGCCGCGCTCATCTCGTCGTCCGACCGGCCCGCGCGGAACGCGGGCAGCGCCGTCGGCGACAGTTCGAGGGCGAGGACGCCGGGGCGGACGGCGGCCGCGACGGCCCGCGCCCGGTAGGCGCTGGCCGGGTGGCCGTGGACGGTCCCGACGAGGTAGAGCGGGCGGTCCTCCCCGACCCGGCGGACGAACTCCGGGTCGACTCGCGGGTCGGGGTGGTCGATGCCCGGATCCGGCGAGGCGTGGTCGGTGTCTGCCATGTGTGTGCTGCCCGTCGACCGGACGTCCGTCGAACCGAGCGCGGACACGGGGATTCGCGTACCGTCTACGGGTGTCGTGCCGGCCCGGGTGCGTGGCTAGTTGTATGGTACCACGCTACCGGCGCGCGGCGACGTCGAGACGAACGTTCAACACCCCCCGGACGCATCTCCGACCATGCCCCGACGAAGCGTGCTGTTCTCTCCGGGCGACAAGCCCGACCTGATGCGGAAGGCCCCCGGTACCGGCGCGGACGTGATCGTCTTCGACCTCGAGGACGCCGTGGCGCCCGAACGGAAGGACGCCGGCCGCGATGCGGTCAGCGAGGTGCTCACGGACCCCGACTTCGACCCGGACTGCGAGGTGTGCGTCCGCGTCTCGGTCGCCGAGGCCCCCGCGGACCTCGACGCGGTGTTGCGTGACGACCCCCGAATCGACGCCGTGATGCTCCCGAAGGCGGAGTCCGGCGCGGACGTGGACGGCCTCGCCGCCCTCCTCGCCGAACGCGACGCCGACCTGCCCGTCTTCGCCCTCTGCGAGACGGCGGCGGGCGTCCTCCACGCCGAGGACGTCGCGGCCGCGGACGCCACCACCGCGGTCTGTTTCGGCGCGGAGGATCTCTCGGCGGACATCGGCGCGAACCGCACCCGGGAGGGGACGGAGGTGCTCTACGCGCGCGAACACGTCGTCCTCGCGGCGAGCGCGGCGGGTGTCGACGCCCTCGACACCGTCTTCACCGACATCGAGGACACGGACGGCCTCGGCGAGGAGACGAACTTCGCCCGCGACCTGGGCTACGACGGGAAGCTACTCATCCACCCCGCGCAGGTGCCGGTCGTCAACGAGGCGTTCACGCCGAGCGACGAACAGGTAGCGTGGGCGCGACGGGTGCTCGCGGCCCGCGACGACCACGACGGCGAGGGCGTCTTCCGGGTCGACGGCGAGATGATCGACGCACCGCTCATCGCCCGGGCGGAGCGAGTCCTCGAGCGGGCGGGCGGGGACTGAGCCCGGTCGGTCTGGTGTGTCTCGGCACGACCGATGCGCGCCTCCGACATACTTAACCGGCGACTCTTCGACGGAGGGTGTATGTCCGACGAGGCAAACCCGTTCGAGAGCCTCCAGGAGCAGATCGACGACGCCGCTGCTCATCTGGACGTCCGCGAGGACGTGCTCGAACGACTCAAACACCCCGAACGAATCCTCGAGACGAACCTCACGATCGAACTCGACGACGGGTCGCTGGAGACGTTCAAGGCGTTCCGCTCGCAGTTCAACGGCGATCGCGGCCCCTACAAGGGCGGCATCCGCTATCACCCCGGCGTCTCCCGCGACGAGGTGAAGGCGCTCTCGGGGTGGATGGTCTACAAGACGGCCATCGTCGACATCCCCTACGGCGGCGGGAAGGGCGGCATCGTCATCGACCCGCGCGAGTACTCTGACGCGGAGGTCGAACGCGTCACCCGCTCGTTCGCGACGGAACTGCGTCCCATCATCGGCGAGAACAAGGACATCCCCGCGCCGGACGTCAACACCGGCCAGCGGGAGATGAACTGGATCAAGGACACCTACGAGAAACTGGAGAACACGACCGCGCCGGGCGTCATCACGGGCAAGGCGCTCGACTCCGGCGGCTCTGCTGGCCGCGTCGAGGCCACCGGTCGCTCGACGATGCTCACCGCCCGCGAGGCGTTCCAGTACCTCGGAAAGGACATCGAGGGGGCCAGCGTCGCCGTGCAGGGCTACGGCAACGCCGGGTCCGTCGCGGCCCGCCTCATCGAGGAGGAACTCGATGGGCGGGTCGTCGCCGTCAGCGACTCCTCGGGAGCCATCTACAACGAGGACGGCTTCGACGCCGCCGCCGCGAAGGACCACAAGGACGAGACCGGTTCCGTCACGGGCTTCGAGGGCGCGGAGGAGGAACTGACGAACGAGGAACTGCTCACCCTCGACGTCGACCTCCTCGTCCCCGCCGCACTGGAGAACGCCATCGACGCCGACATCGCCGAGGACGTGCGGGCGGACGTCGTCGTGGAGGCCGCGAACGGTCCCATCACGCCCGACGCCGACGACATCCTCACCGAGAGCGAAGTGGAGGTGTTCCCCGACATCCTCGCGAACGCGGGTGGTGTCACCGTGAGCTACTTCGAGTGGGTCCAGAACCGCCAGCGCTTCTACTGGACCGAGGAACGCGTCAACGACGAACTCGAACGCGTCATCACCGAGGCGTTCGACGCTCTCACGGACGCCTACGAGGAGAACGACCTCTCGAACTTCCGGACCGCGGCCTACGTCGTCGCCATCCGGCGCGTCGTCGACGCCTTCCAGCAGGGCGGGAGCTGGCCGTAACGTCTCTCGTTTCCCGCGAACTCAGTCCTCGAACCGTCTCGTCCCCACCACGGGCCACCCCGTGATTGCGAGGGTGAACGCGACGTACCCGCCGACCAGCGGGAGCGTCGTCGTCACGAACGCGCTCAGGACCCAGCGCCCGACGAACCGCGCCAGTCCCGCCTCGTCGTTCACCCGGTCGGAGTCGTATCCGGCGACGAGCGAGGTGTCGCCGCGGTAGACCGCCCACCCGAACAGCGCGGTGGTCGCCGCCGAGAACAGCAGGACGGCGCTGACGGCGAAGTTCACGGGAAGTGGTGGCACGCCGACCGGCTTCCCGGTTGCGGTGGTACACCGGCAGACAACGCAACTACAAAGGCCCGGCCCGCGGACCCTCGGGTATGAAAGCCACCGCACGAGCCCACCCGATTCAGGGACTCGTGAAGTACCACGGGATGCGCGACCCGGAGCTTCGACTCCCCTACCACGACTCCATCAGCGTCTGTACCGCCTCCTCGAACACCACCACGACCGTCGAGTTCGACGAGTCGCTGGAGGGGGACCGCATCGTCATCGATGGCGAGGAGGCCACCGGTCGAGGCCGCGAACGCGTCGAACTCGTAGTGGAGCACGTCCGCGACCTCGCCGGAATCGACCACCCCGTACGCTTCGAGAGCGAGTCGTCGTTCCCGACGAACATCGGCTTCGGCTCCTCCTCGTCGGGCTTTGCCGCCGCCGCGATGGCCCTCTGTGGGGCCGCCGGACTGGACATGACCCGACCCGAGATCTCGACCGTCGCCCGCCGAGGCTCGTCCTCGGCAGCGCGCGCGGTGACGGGCGCGTTCTCCATCCTCCACACCGGCCTGAACGACGAGGACTGCAGGGCCGAGCGGCTGGCGACCGACCTGGAGGACGACCTGCGAATCGTCGCCTGCGAGGTGCCCGCCTACAAGGAGACCGAGGAGGCCCACAAGGAGGCCGCGGACAGCCACATGTTCGAGGCGCGGATGGCCCACATCCACGGCCAGATAGCCGAGATGCGCGACGCCCTCCGCCGGGCGGACTTCGACGACGCCTTCGAACTCGCCGAACACGACTCGCTGTCGCTCGCGGCGACGACCATGACCGGCCCCGCCGGGTGGGTGTACTGGCAGCCGACGACGCTCGAAATCTTCGAGGCGGTGCGCGGGATGCGCGAGGACGGCGTCCCGGTCTACTTCTCGACGGACACGGGGGCGTCGGTGTACGTCAACACGACGGCGGAGTACGTCGACCGCGTCGAGGGCGAACTGAGCGACCTCGCCCCGACGCGGGTGTGGGAAGTGGGTGGGCCGGCACGAATCCTCGACGAGGACGAGGCGCTGTTCTGAGCGAAAGGTCGGCCGTCGCGTCCGTCGGCGGCGACTGGTAGACAGAGAGTGTGGGTCTATCATTATTATACACGGAAAGTACCTGATTGCTGAACAGAGTTCGTCTCTATGGATTGGCTCGGTCGGGGGTGGTCGCTCACGAGGCGTCAGCACCTCGGCCTTCGTCTCGCGGTCGCCGTACTGCTCATCGCGAACCCGATGTACATCGGCCTCTTCAACCTCGACCTCTCTGGGTATCGTTACTCGGTCGAACCGGTCGGCATCGAAGACGGGCGCATCACCGTCGCGAACGACGGACTCCCCGACACCGCGTTTCAGTTCATCGATTGTTCGAGCTGGCTGATTTCGACAAAGTGCGCGTACGAGCGAAGCCGCGTCCAAGCCGGACTGCTCTCCCTCAACGAGACGTATCCGAACGTCCGGGGCGATGCCTCGTACGTCTATCATCCCGTAGACGGTGAACCGATGTACTACTAGCGGCTGACGGACCGGCTGGCAGGTAACAGTACAATCGTGCTCGACCCCGTCGACGAGCAGGCGGTTCTCGATGCCATCGCCGTCCGCGACTCCCGGCTACCGCTCCGGCTTCGAGCGGCGCTTCTCGTCGGCGGACTCAGGACGGACGAACCGCTCCCGGAAGCGAACCGTATCATCGCGACCGACGACGGCTACGTAGTGTTCAGCGAAACCGGTCGTCAGTTCCTCAGTAGTGGTGAGAACGTCGAAACTGGTCTGTCCGGTCTCGGTGTGCTGCTGGGCGTCGCTCTGTTACGAACCGTGTATCGACGACTACCGGAGTGAACCACTCGCGAGGCGCGTCGAACGATACATAGAGAGCGTGCGTGGGTTTATCGCTCGCGTAGTTACGTTTTCTCGGGAACAACCTATGCCGCGATACGCAAAGAGTGTCGTATGCCCTCCACTCGTCGACAGTTTCTCCGTGCAGGTACCGGAGGAATCGCCGCGCTTGCTGGGTGCTCGGCCGTCTCCGGCCCACAGCAATCGCTCCGGATGATAGTCATCAACAATTCGGAGGAACGCCATCGATTCCACCTCCTCATCGAGGACGGTGGAGACGAACTGATTCGTCAGTATCTCGAAATGCCTGCCGCGGAGTCGCCCGTTGCCCCCGCGATGGAGACGACGATCGCACTCGAGGAACTGCCTGACGGAACCCACCTCGACGTTACAGCGTGGGTCAGGAACGGCCCACGAGAAACCGCACCACTGACGCTGGACTGTAGCAACGACTTCGCAGGCGACGCGCTGACTGCTCGGATTGTCGACTCCGACACTGTGTGATTACGCCGGGTCACCGAAGACGGGTCGTGCTACACGCGAGACTTTTCGATTGCTGACGAGTCGACGTGGGGAGATAACGAATCGCAATCCTGACGATACACTCGCGGCACGCGTCGAACACTACACAGAGAGCGCGTGCCGACGCCCCAGAGTCAAGCCGCGCTTCCACGAGAGCGTGCCACCAGACGGACACTCTTAATTATAGTCTGACTGACTAGTTTATCACGGTTGGTAACATACCAAACATATCATGTCGTTGATCGAGAGTCCGCAGAACGGTGAATCAGACGACGAGACGACTACTGCGACGGAGTCGGTGGGTGGTGTGTTGCGTCGGACGGTACTGAAAACCAGCGCAGTCGTGGTCGGTGCGCTCATGTTGAACGCACCGGTAGCAGCGGGTCAGTCCCGCTCCGACGACGACTCGGCGACTACAGATGAAGTCGACGAACCCGAGGGATTCAGCGTCGAAGTACTCGCACCTCACGCGACCTTCCCGGACAGCGTCGCTGCGGGGTTCGTGGTCGACTACGAGGGGAGTGACTCGGGACCGATCACGTCGCTGCTCCCGTTCGATGCGTCCAGTGTCGTCCTCGCGAAGGTGACCTGGCAGCCGGGGGGGACCTCCGGGTGGCACACCCACCCAGGGCCGGTCGTCGTGACCATCACCGAGGGGGAACTCGAACTCATCAACGAGCGTGACTGCGTCACTCGAACCTACACGGCGGGCGAGGCGTTCATCGACCCCGGACAGGGGAACGTCCACATCGCAGCGAACCCGAGTACCACCGAACAGGCGGTCGCGTACGCGACGTTCCTCGGCGTACCTGATGGCAAACCGGCGACGATATGGGTCGAACCAGTGGAGTGCTGACGGAGCGGCGTCGACAGTACGTAATCGGCACGCGTCGAACGTCCACGCCGGCCCCGACGTCGACGGCGTCAGTGACCCTCGTCCCGTTCAGCGTTCCCGTCCGCACTCCTCACAGGCGATAGTCACGTCTCCGTCGGGCATCCGCTGGCCCTCCTCGGCCGGGGCGACGCTGTGGACCGTCCCCTTCTCACAGTCGGAGCACTCGACAACCGCCTCGACGTCGTCCCACTCGTGGCGTGCGCCGGGGACGCCGACGGCGAAGCCCACCACTCCCTCGGTTCCCTCGTTCCGGCCCGTCTGGTAGACGTCGCCCGCCTCGAAGTGGATGGCCTCCCCTGCGCTCACTTCGAGGGATTCGCTCTCGCCGTCCGGGGTCTCCCGCGTCTCGAAGGTGGCCGTCCCCGAGAGGACGTAGAACAGTTCCTCCTGTTCGCGGTGGGTGTGCAGTCCCCCGGAGAACGCCTCGCCGGGTTCGAGTTCGAAGTACGTCATCGCGAACCCCATCCCGTCGATGGCCCGCGAGAGGGGCTTCCTGACCGTGTTCGCGCCCATGAAGTGCGGGACGTCCTCCACGTCGCCGACGGTGACCTTCTGCATGGCTGTCGGTACCACGTACCACCAGACGAAAAACGTGCTGGCGGGGCCTTACGAGTGTTCGTAGCCGCACTCCCCGCAGGTCATCTCGAAGCGTCCCTCCACGAAGTCGAGGTCGTGGCCCGTCTCCTGCTCGCAGTCGGGACAGTAGACGACCGACTCGATGTCGTCCCAGTCGTGCATCGCGCCGGGCGCGCCGAGGGCCAGTCCGGTCACCTGCTCCTCGCCGCGGTTGACGCCCTGCTGGTACTCGCCGGGGTCGAAGCGGATGGCCGCGTCGGGACCGACCTCCACCTGTTCGGTCTCGCTCTCGACGGACTGGCGCACGTCGAACGTCGCGGTGCCCTCCTGGATGTAGAACACCTCCTCCTGGTCGTGGTGGGTGTGCATCCCGCCGGAGAAGGACTCGCCGGGTTCGAGTTCGAAGTAGTTCATCGCGAAGTCCTCGGTGCCCAGAACCTTCGAGACGGGCTTGCGGACCTCGTGGACCTTCAGGGGATTGGGTTCGTTGCGGACGTCGTCGAGTGCGACTCTCTTCATGTACCCGTGGTGAGGGTGGTGCCGACAAAAACCCCGGCGTCGCCGGGGGTCAGTTCGTCGCCGTCTCGATGGCCTGCGCCAGGTCGGTCCGCAGGTCCTCGACGTGTTCGACGCCGACCGAGACGCGGATGAGGCCGTCGTCGAGGCCCGCCGCCTCGCGTTCCTCGGACGGGACGGCGGCGTGGGTCATCGCCGCCGGCTGTTCGATGAGGCTCTCGACGCCGCCCAGCGACTCCGCGAGGGTGAACACCTCGGTGTTCGAGACGAGGGCGGACGCCTCCTCGAGGGTGCCGTCGAGTTCGAAGCTCAGCATCCCGCCGAAGTCGTCCATCTGCCGGGCGGCGACGTCGTGCTGGGGGTGCGAGTCCAGCCCGGGGTAGTACACCGCGTCCACCTTCGGGTGGTCCTCGAGCCACGTCGCGAGGGTCCGGGCGTTCTCGCAGTGGCGGTCCATCCGTACGGGGAGGGTCTTCGTCCCCCGGAGGACCAGGAAACAGCCGAAGGGGCCCGGCGTCGCCCCCACCGCGTTCTGGTAGAAACCGAGGCGCTCGTCCAGATCCTCGCTGTCGGTGACGAGCGCACCCCCCACGACGTCCGAGTGGCCCCCGAGGTACTTCGTCAGCGAGTGGCTGACGATGTCGGCCCCGTGCTCGAGCGGGCGCTGGAGGTACGGCGTGGCGAAGGTGTTGTCCACGGCACAGAGCGCCCCACCCTCGTGGGCCACCTGCGAGACGGCGGCGACGTCCACCACCTGCATCAGCGGGTTCGTGGGCGTCTCCATCCAGACGAGTTCCGTCTCCTCGCGCATCGCGTCGGCGACGGCGTCCGCGTCGGTCATATCGACGAAGGAGAACTCGACGTCGTACTGGTCGTACACCTGCGTGAACAGGCGGTGGGTCCCGCCGTAGACGTCGTCGCCGGTGACGACGTGGTCGCCCGACTCGAGGAGGTTCACCACGGCGTTGATAGAGCCCATCCCGGAGGAGAAGGCGCGGCCGTACTCGCCCCCCTCCAGCGACGCGAGGTTCGCCTCCAAATCTGTCCGGGTGGGGTTCCCGGTCCGCGAGTACTCGTAGCCCCGGTGGTCGCCGGGGCCGTCCTGTACGTACGTCGAGTTGGCGTAGATGGGCGTCATCAGCGCGCCCGTCTCCGCGTCCGGTTCCTGCCCGGCGTGGACGGCGCGCGTCTCGATGCGGTGGTCCTCGTCTCCGCCGTTCTCGTGGCTCTCGTCGCTCATGCAGGAGGGTGAACGGCCCCGAGTGTGACTCTTGCCGTTCGGCGCGGGCGACCGTCAGGGCTACGCGGCCCGTCCTCGACGTTCCGAACCGTCCGTGACACGAAACGAGATTCGCCGCGACGACCTGCGGGCGGGCGTCGTCGAGTGCCCGCTGTGCGAACGGCAGGTCCCCGACCCGACCGACCACGCCTTCGTCTACGGGACCGTCGACGCCGTCACCGCCGAGAACGCGGACGCGGTCGAGTGTCCGGCCTGTACCGGCGTCACGTTCGTCTCCGGGGAGTGACCTACCCCTGCCACTCCTCGAACGACCCGTAGATGCCCTTCGAGAGGTAGCGCTCGCTGGAGTCGGGGAACACCGTCACCACGGAGTCGTAGGGGGCGTCTAGCTCCCCGTCGCGGATGCGTCGGGCGACGTTCAGGGCGGCGACGCTCGCCGCACCCGACGAGGAGGCGACGAGATGGCCCTCCTCGCGGGCCAGTCGCTTCAACTCCTCCTGTGCGCGTTCGTCCGTCACGGTGGCGATCTCGCTCACGAGGTCGACGTCGAACAGTTCGTTCGTGGCGGCGTCGCTCGTCCCGATGCCCTCCGTCTTGTACTCGCCGTGGGGCGGGTCCTCGCCGACCGTGCGGCGGTACACCGACCCCTCGGGTTCGACCGCAGAGACGAACGTCGACGGCTCTCGCTCCCGGAAGTACCGCGCCATCCCCATCAGCGTCCCCGCCGTGCCGCACCCGGCGACGACTGCGCCCACCTCGCCGTCGAGTGCCTCGTCGATTTCGGGTGCGGTGGTCTCGTAGTGCGCCTCCGCGTTCAGCGGGTTCGAGAACTGCTGGGGGACGACACCGCCTCGCTCCTCGGCGAGTTCCTCGGCGCGGTCGATGGCCCCCGCGATGCCGTCCGCGGTGGGCGTGTTCACCACCTCCGCGCCCAGCGCGCGCATGAGTCGCTGTTTCTCCACGCTGAACCGTTCGGGGACGACGAACACCGCCTCGACGCCCAACTGCCCGGCGGCGAGGGCGAGACCGATGCCGGTGTTCCCAGCGGTCGGTTCGACGATGGTCCCCCCGCCGTCGAGGGTCCCCTCCTCCAGCATCCGTTCGAGCATGTATCGCCCGATGCGGTCCTTGACGCTCGCGCCGGGGTTGAACGACTCCAGTTTGGCGTAGACGGGCACCTCGTCGGGCGAGACGTGCACCCGGACGAGTGGCGTCTCGCCGATGGTATCGAGGACGGAGGGCAACGGTTCGCGGTGGGTCGTCATCTGGCAAATATTGCAGCATCGCGCCCAATAAGGTGCCGGTGTCCGGCGGCGTCACCGCCTCGCTCACCCCCGCGCGGCGGTCACCAGCGCCCGGACCCGGGCCTCGTCGACGGGGTTCGTCGGGGCGCCTCCTTCCTTCAGCGCCGACCCGACGATGGCCCCGTCCGCGACCGAGAGGACCTCCCAGACCGTCTCGGGGGTGACGCCGCTCCCTGCGAGGACGGGGACGTCGAGTTCCGCCGCCACGCGCGCGACTCGCGAGAGGCGGTCGGCGTTAGTCGGTTCGGCCGTCCCTCGCCCCGAGACGACCACCGCGTCCGCGTGGCCGCGTTCGACTACGTCTCGGGTCTCGCTCTCCACGTTCTCCTCGCCGAGCGGGCTGCTGTGTTTCACCGCCACGTCCGCGAGGACAGACACGTCGCAGTCGAGTCGGTCGCGCAGGCGCATCGTCTCGTGGGCGCGGCCCTCGACGACCCCCTGGTCGGTCACCCGCGCGCCCGCGTGGACGTTCACGCGGACCATCGCGCCTCCCGTCGCGGCGGCCACCGAGAGGGCCGCGCGGGCGTCGTTCCGGAGGACGTTCACCCCCACCGGCAGCGAGACGGCGTCGCGCACCGCCCCCACGACGGCGGTCATCTCGGCGACGGTGTGGTCGGGCACGTCGTCGGGGTAGAACGGCGCGTCCCCGAAGTTCTCGACCAGCAGCGCGTCCATCCCGCCGGATTCGAGGGCGCGCGCGTCCGCGACGGCGCGGTCACGGAGTCCGGTACGGGACCCCTCGTACCCCGGCGCGCCGGGCAGGGTCGGCAGGTGGACCATCCCGACCAGCAGTCCCTCGCAGGTGTCGAACATACCGGGGGTCGGGCAGTCGGGGAGAAAAGCGATACCGCTCAGCAACACCCGGGCGGACAGCACTCGGGGGGACACTCGGGGCAGCTGTCGGCGGTCGGTTCGGCTTCGCGGGTGCAGTCGGTTCGGTTCATCGCGTTCGGAGGGAGGTACCGCAGGAGGATGAAGCCGGCAGTGATCGTCCGGGCAGGTGCTATCCGCGCGGATAGCGCCCGACACGACTTTTCCCGGCGGACGGCCTACGGGGGGCGATGACCGACGGGACCTGCGGGACCGGGGAGTCGGAGGGGCCGGACGACGTCCGGGAGTGGCGGGCGACGTGGCACGGGATACACGCGGTACTGGGCCGGAAGTGCTGGAGATGACGGCCAAACAGCTCTACTCCGAGCGCTTCGGCGAGTGGCCGGGGGCCGACGGCGGCGCCTACCCGGCCGTCCCCGGGTCGGAACGCCTGTTCGACCGGAACCGGGTGGCGGCCATCGTCGCCGGGGAGTGAGACGGCGGGGACGGGCCGATTGGGACCCGCCGAGGCGGGGCCAGGCCGTCTCACGGGCAACGGTTAAGCGAGCGCCGTCCGCCCCTCGGGCATGGTCATCCGTTCGTTCGACGGGGTGGAACCGGAGATACACGAGTCGGCGTACGTCGACGAGTCGGCGGTCGTCGTCGGGGACGTGACGCTCGAAGCCGAGGCCAGCGTCTGGCCGAACGTCACCCTCCGGGGGGACCACGGCGCCATCGTCCTCCGGGAGGGCGCGAACGTCCAGGACAACGCCGTCTGCCACGAGGGGACCGAAATCGGGCCGTACGCCACCGTTGGCCACACCGCCATCGTCCACGCCGCCACCGTCGGAGAGCGGGCGATGGTCGGGATGGGCGCGGTGGTCCTCGACGGCGCGACGGTCGGGGAACGAGCGCTCGTCGGCGCCGGGAGCGTCGTCACCGAGGGGACCGACGTGCCCCCGGAGACGCTGGTCGCGGGCACCCCCGCCGAGGTAATAAAGGAGGTGAGCGACTCGCCGTGGACGGCCGCGGGCGACCGCTACGTCGACCTCTCGCGAGAACACATGGCGACGAGCGAGCGCCTCGACTGAGGACGCGCCTCAGGCGGCGTCGTGGTTCTCGGGGTCGTCGCGCGGGGACTCGTCGGTCGCCTCGCCGTCCCGGGTCGCCCCATAACGGTCGGCGTCCGGCCCGTCCCCGGCCACCGCCTCGAGGACGGCGCGTTCGCCGTCGTCCGCGCGGCGACGGGCCTCGTCCGCGGCCCCGTCCCAGACGGCCCGCCCGAAGGCGTCCGTCGCGACCCGCCCCACCTCGCTTGGGTTGCCCTCGTACTCCGCCTGGAGGTCCCGCGCCAGTTCGTGGTCGTCCGCCCGCCGGACGAACGCGACGAACAGGTCGCTCGCGCCGGCGTGCCGCGCGGCCGCTATCGCGTCGTCTGATACCATACTCGACGGGACTCCCGCGCGTCGGATAGGGGTTGTCGTGGCACCTGCGGGGTGGTTCGAATCCCTCAGTGCCCGTTCATCCTGCCGCGAGCCGAACGGCGAGCGGCTGGTGAACGAACCGCTGGGATTCGAAGCAGGGAGCGACTGCAAGGAGCGACCGTGGTGTCCGGACGGGGCGTCGGGCCGGCCGCCGACACCAACTGTAACCGAGGAGTGATTCTCTATTGACAATCTCTACCATGTGACCCTCAATCTATTTACGATGTGCCAATGTGAGTAGGACTAACGTGTCTCTTGGCAACCTGAACCACGACCGGGGGCCACCGGAGGGCTTGCTCGGCAACCTCCGGGGGCTCCAGCGTGCACGACAGCAGGGTGGTTGTTCGGTCGGGTGTCGGTCGCGCAGGACCGACGACGCGCGCCTCCCGTGGGAAGCGTTCGACCGGTATGGCGGCTGGGGGGGTCACGCGTTCCACGGCACCGACCCCGGAACCGACCGGACGCCGGTCGTGTTCGTCCACGGGAACCAGCGCGACGCCTGTGACTGGGAGGAACACGCCGAGTTCTTCCTCAAGCGCAGCTACACCGGCGACGAACTGTGGGCCATCTCCTTCGACGACGGGAGTCCCACCCACCGGGCGATGGCCTCGCAACTCGACCACTTCGTCGGGAAGGTCCGCGAGCACGCGGGCGTCGAGGAGGTGTCGGTCGTCGCCCACAGCCTCGGCGTCACCGGCGTCCGCCACTGGCTCTACGACCGCGACCGGTACGACTGGGTGGACACCTTCGTCGGCCTCGCGGGGGCCAACCACGGCACCGTTCTGAGTTCGTGGTGCGCCACGGCCGGCCTCACGAGCGGGACGTACAAGATGAGCCCCTTCCTCCGAGCGGACTACGCCATCCGCGAGGACCACCCGCTCGCGAAACTCAACGAGGACGAGACGCCCGGCGACGTCGACTACTACACCATCCGGGGGAGCCACGACCCCCTGTTCTGGCGCTGCGAGCGCAGCCCCGAACTCGATGGCGCCGTCAACCTCGAACTCCCCGTCGACCACGACGGCGTCAGAACCGACCGCGAGGCCATCGAACACGTCTTCGAGTGGGTCTCGGGGACCGACCCCTACGACCTGCGCCACCACGTCGGCCTGCCGGAGTCGGCCGAGAACGCGGCGGACTGACGACGGGACCTCCCGTCCGACGTTCTCCCGCCCTCGCGAACGCGTGCGACACGGTGACGCGGCACGTATATCTATCCCGGAGCGCCGAGGGAGGGTGATGGCGGAGCGACCACCCGACGACGCCACCGAACCGACTCCTCACGACGCCACGCCGACAGCGCGCGCCGACGAGCAAACCGCCGTCCACGCCTGTGCGGTCTGTGCCGTCGAACACCCGCCGAACGATCCGGCGTGTCGCTGTACCGACTGTATCTGCGAGGAGTGCAAACCCAACGAGTGCCCCTGTTCCGGGGCCGGCGAACGGGCCCGCGACGACCACGACCGGGGCCTGTTCACCGACCCGCTCTCGCTCCTCGGCGGGTGGCGACTCCCCGCGAGCGGCCTCTGAACCCGTCTTTCCCCGTCCTCGTCCTCCGTGACTGCTCCCCGACGATTCTGTCGTGTCGGCGTTTTGTCGATCGAGTGATACTCGGTGTCACGAGTCGCAGGGATGGTCCGCTGGAGGGCGGGCGAGCGCTGGGGCTGGTCGTGGGGATGCTGGTGGGGGTGTCACGATAGCGGTGTTCCAGGACCTCGAGCCGGCGGTGTCCGGCGTCGGCCTCACCCTCGGTATCGCCGTCGGCGTCGCTACCGGGTCGGTCGTCGGGGCGTACGCGGAGCGAAGAGCGTTCGTCGAGACCGGTCAGTCGTGTTTCCGGACGACCTCGACCAGTCGGCAGGTGTCGTTCGCCGCGCCCGGTTTGCTCGCCTCCGCCGACCGGCGGGCGGCCTCGAGGTCGCTCGCGCGAATCTGGTCGACGTACCGGCTCGACCAGCCGGCGCTGTCGGTCACCTCGTAGACAGCGATGTACAGTTCCTGGTTCGGTGCGTCCGTCGTGCGGTGGGTCGAGTGTGCCATCGGGTGGGTAGAGATGGGTGGTGGTCGGAAGCGATACGAGACTGGCACAGAGTAGTACGCGAGAGTTAGTGCGGGCTCACGTATATCTGTTGGTCGTTCGTCACTCGGCGGCTCGACCCGGACGCGGGCGAACCCGGACGTACTTGAGGGGCGAGCGGTGAGTGTCGGGGACGCACGTGGCCATGTACGACATCCCGCCGGACCTCTGGTCGACGCTCACCACCCTCGGGACGTACCTCCTGTTCGTCCTCCTCGTCGTCGTCCCCGTCTACCTCAACCGGGCGTACCTCCCGGGCCGCCTCGCCGCCCTCGCCCGCGGGTGGCGACGCCTCACCGCCCGTGGCTGGTGGCGCGCGGGCTACGTCCCCCTCTCGCTGGTCGTCCTCTTCGCCGCCGCCGCGGGCGCACTCGTCCTCGCGGAACTGGTTCCGCTCCTCCGGTGGGGGTGGCTCGGCGCGAACATCATCGCCGCACCCCTCGCCCCGCCGGCCGACGCCGGTCGCACGCCGGGGGTGGACTGGAGCGCGCTACTCCCCCTCGCGCTCGTCCCGGTCATCGTCGCGGCCATGCTCCTGTTCAACTACGAGGAGGAGCGCCAGTATCGCGACTCCTACCGGTCGGTGGGGGTCTGGGCGGTGTTGCACCTCGTGATGGGTATCCCCCTCTTCGCCGTCATCCCCATCTTCACGGTGGGGCTGGTCTACAAGCGCATCTACGACCGTCACGGTCTCGACGCCGCCTACGCCGTCCACTTCGCGACGAACTCGGTGCTCGTGACGGTGCTGGTGGTGGGGACGGTGGTGCTGGCGACGGTGTGAACGCCCCCCGAAGTCTCGTTCGAGTTCGACTATATTCACGAAACAATTAATATCCGACACCTGCCGGAGTGGACGTATGACTCCGAGCCCCATTGTGGGCCTCGTCGAACGAACCGTCTTCACCGGCACGCACTCGTCGGCGAGCGTTCTCGTGAAGTGTGACACCGGCGCCAGGCGAACGTCGCTCGACAGCGACGTGGCCCGCACCATCGGCGCAGGCGAGGGGACGAAGACGGTGCGGGTCCGCTCCAGCAACGGCGTCCAGACGCGGGCGGTCCATCCCTTCACCGTCGAACTCCGGGGACGGACACACGATGTCCTCGCGTCGGTCACCGACCGCAGCGCGATGCGCTACGACGCGATTCTCGGACGGGACGTCCTCTCGTCGTATCTGGTCGATGCTTCGCGAGCGTAGGCAAGTGTCGTACCGGTACGGGACTCGACACCCGCGCACACTCCCACGGACCGCACACCCCGTCGCCAGCACTCCGCTGACGCGTGCGGCGACAGTCCCGAATCCGTGAAAACAGGCTTATCTATCGATTCGCTGTCGTGTATCTACGGAGAAAATGGCGATTACTACACACATCCCCGGGATGATACCGGGAGCGACGCGCCGGAACGTCGCTCTGGGCCTCCTCGCGGTCGTCCTCTTCCCGCTCACGCTCGTCTTCGCGCTCTTCTACGTACCCACCGTCCTCGCCACGAACCGCGGCGGGGTCGGGGACGCTCTCGCGGGGTCTCCGCTCGTGCGGGTCCCGGGGATCGGCGGTCCCGGAGTGAAGACCGCCGCGGTGGCGTTCGTCTACCTGTTCGTCCTCGTCGGCGTCGTCTTCGCCGCACTCCCGTCCGACGCCGGGTCACCGGACGCCGGACCGTCCGCCCCCGACACCGGCGCGAAGGGCGCGGTCGCGACCGCGGACGACGACACCGCATCCCCCGAACGCGAGACGCTCACGGCCACGCCGACTGACGGTGCTGGGACGGAGGGGACGACCGGGGACGGCACGGCGACGACACCGAGCGAAGGCCCCACGACGACCGAACCGACCGAGCGACGGACCCCGCGGACGGAGACGGCGACGCCCGCGCCGACGCGGACATCGACACCGACGGAGACGGCGGCACCGACGCCCACGCCGTCGCCGACTCCCACGCCCGCCACGACGACCGAGGCACCCCGAGGGCCGAGCGAGGGGGGCGAGTGGACGGTGACGGTCACGCGCGTCGTCGACGGTGACACGCTGGAGGTCCGGTTCCCGAACGGGGAGACGGACACGCTGCGACTCCTCGGCGTCGACACTCCTGAGACGACGCTTGGCCGGGTCAGCCCCGACGAGTTCGAGGGCATCCCCGACACGACAGGCGGGCGCGACTGGCTCTACGAGTGGGGCGAGCGTGCCTCGCAGTTCGCGACGCGGGAACTCGACGGCGAACGGGTCCGAATCGCCGTCGACCCGACCGCGGACCGCCGCGGGGGCTTCGGTCGACTGCTGGTGTACGTCTACGTCGACGGCGAGAACTTCAACGCGCGACTGCTGGAGGAGGGGTACGCTCGACTGTACGAGAGTTCCTTCTCGCAGCGTGGTCGCTTCACCGACATCGAGGCGACGGCGCAACGGCGAAACGTCGGCGTGTGGGGGTACGAGGGACCGGATCCGACGCCGACGCCGGACCCGACACCCACGCCGGGCGACGCACCGGACCTGCCGCCCCTCCCGCCCGACGGCGACTACAACTGTGGGGACTTCGACACCCACGAACAGGCGCAGTACGTCCTCGAACGGGACCCGAGCGACCCGCACGGACTCGACGGCGACGACGACGGCATCGCGTGCGAGTCGTTGCAGTAGCTTTGCACACCGACTACTCGCGACACGCAGAACGGGCGCTGAGGGATTCGAACCACGGTCGCTCCTTGCAGTCGCTCCCTGATTCGAATCCACAGGCACCGTTTTTACTGCTCACCTCGTTCGCAGGAAAACGGGCGCTGAGGGATTCGAACCCCCGACAAACTGGTCCGAAGCCAGTCACTCTGTCCAGGCTGAGCTAAGCGCCCTTACCACCAACGAACGGCAGGACCGATTTAACTCTGTCCATCGGTTCCGTCCGGCGCAGTCCGCGTGCGTCCCACCTAGGATGAGTGAAAGCAATAATGTGCATCCTTGGTCCGACTGCCAAGGGTTTCTCCAAGCTAAGCGGGTTCGCTGTGCCACTGGCCGTCTTGGATTTTCGCCGTTTGCTATGGGTCTCTTAATAGGCGTCCTCAGTAGCCCCCATGGTGTGGTGGATACATCGAGGCTGTGTACTGGTGCTACCAGACAAACAATAGCACACGTTCGGGGGGCGGGGTACTGGTGGTAGGCCGGTCCTCAGTAGGAACAGAGTCGCGTATCGTAGTAATAGGCGGAAATCGGTCACACGAGCTCTGTTCTGCCCTCAGGTGTCGATCTCCTGAATCCGGTCCCCGAATGCCTCATAGAACTCTTCTCCGATCTCGACCATCCACTCGATGTATTCGTCCCAGTTCTCCCTGTCGGTGATGTCACCTTGCCGGGTGAGGTAGATCTGGCTCCGCAGGTTCCCTGAACTCGTTTCCATGGGGGTGTCCCACTTGAGTCCCTCACCGACCTCGTTCTCGATGGCCTCCTGCTGGGACTTCAGCTCTCGAAACGCTTCGGCGTCGTCCGTAATCAGGAGCCTCGCACGCAGGAGGTCGTCGCTCATATCTACGACAAATGAGACTGTGAATCCTGACCGACCGATAGAACAGTTGTATCGGTGTAGCGCCTTCGGCTTCCGAGAACCCATCGGGGTGTCCGTTTCCTTGGCCCTGTTTCGGAACTCAGTCCAGAATGCCTCTTGAAGCTGTTCCGTCTCCGTCAACGCATCCGCCGAGCGCTGCGCCTTTTCTTTCCACGTACTGGGTTCGACGACTGCGTTTAGACGAACGGCAGGGGGCGAGTCTTCAATTTGCCATACTTCCAGCCGCAGTGCGAACAGGTCAACGGCCTCGCGGCTGTGTTCATTGAGCCACTGAACTGCATCACGGTGTTCGTCGTTGAATTGTGGGGCCAGCCAAACGATGATGTCAGCATCGACTCCTGCGGCGTACGCGATTGACTTTCCGAGGTGGTCGTGGTCCGAGGTCGTGAGTTGGTTTTCGATAACGACGTTCCGTCCGTCATCGGCAGCTTCCGCGAGGATGTCGACGCTGTACTTGCCGACGCTCTTCTCGCGTTCAATGAAGTTTAAATCCAGCCCGAGAGTCCTTTCCAGCTTGCTAGGTGCCTCTGCCTTGATCTTTTCCGCGAGCCACGGCGTGAAGTCTCTCGATTCGTGTTTCCAGTACTCCCTCGCGTCCTGTAATTCGAGCGAGGCGAACTGTGGTTCAGCCACGCCATAAGTGTCAGTCTCTTCTTATTAACGTCTCTGGTCGCTGTTCTGCTTCGCGCCATTTATCGCCCGCCCCTCACACCACGGGATATGCGCGAGACGCTCCGCGGACTGCTGGAACTCACGCGGCCGGTCAACGCCGTCGCCGCGGGCGTCCTCACCCTCATCGGCGCGTACGTCTCCGGGGCGGACGGCGGCGGCCTCGCCGCGTTCCCCCTGCAGGGGGCGGCCGCCGTCCTCGCCACCGTCCTCGCGACGGGCGCGGGCAACGCCATCAACGACTACTTCGACCGGGACATCGACGCCATCAACGCGCCCGACCGGGCCATCCCGCGCGGGGCCGTCTCGCCGGGGGGCGCACTCTTCTTCAGCGTCGTCCTGTTCGCCGGGGCAGTCGTCCTCGCGCTCACCCTGCCCGTCCTCGCACTCGCCATCGCGGGGTTCAACCTGCTGGCGCTGGTCGCCTACACGGAACTGTTCAAGGGCCTGCCAGGGGTGGGGAACCTCCTCGTCGCCTACCTCGGGGGGAGTACGTTCCTCTTCGGCGGGGCGGCCGTCGAGGGCGCACTCGCCACGGCGGCCACCCTCGCGGCGCTCGCGGCCCTCTCGACGTTCACCCGCGAGGTCATCAAGGACGTCGAGGATCTCGCGGGCGACCGAGAGGAGGGCCTGAACACCCTCCCCATCGCCGTCGGGGAGCGACGGGCACTGGCCGTCGGGACGGCGGCACTCGTCGTCGCCGTCCTCGCCAGCCCCGTCCCGTACCTCCGGGAGTCGCTCGGCCTCGCGTACCTCGCGGTGGTCGTCCCCGCTGACCTCCTCATGCTCGGGGCGGCCGCAGAGGCCTTCTCCGATCCCTCGGACGCCCAGCAACACATGAAGTACGGGATGTTCCTCGCGGCGGCGGCGTTCCTCGTCGGTCGGTCGATCGCCGTGTAACGGTCGAGCACAGTCTTTTTGTACGCCAGAAGCCAGTACTCAGCCGACTGACTCCGCGGGGTCCCTGTACGGGCAGCGACACGGGGAGTGTCGGGGGTGAGAGAGTATGTTCGACCTCGGTTCGCCGTTCGACAGCACGATTCCGGCAGGCGCGAGTCTCCTCGTCGGGGGGCCGCCGCTGACCGGGAAGCGACGCCTGGGTCTCGACGTCATCCAGCGTGGACTCGACGAGGGCGACGCCTGCATCCTCGTGACCACGACCGTCACCGCAGACCAGGTCCTGTCGATGGCCCCCTTCCGCGCCGAGGAGGTCGCCGTCATCGACTGCGTCACCCGACACCTGGGCCTCTCGGCGTCGCCCACCGACCGCCTGCGGTACGCCTCCTCGCCGGAGGACATGACCGGCATCGGCATCGAGTTCTCCGAACTCGTCGGGACGGTCGCCCGGGAGGGTGACGGCCTTCGGGTCGTCTTCGACTCCCTCACGCCGTTGCTCGTCTACGCCGACATCCAGACCGTCTTCCGGTTCCTCCGCGTCCTCGTCAGTCGCATCGAGACGATGGACGCCCTCGGCGTGTTCACGATGGACACCACCGCCCACCCCGACCGCGACGTGTCGGTCGTCGGGTGCCTCTTCGACGGCCACATCACGACCAGCGAGGACGCCCCGGCGACGCTCTCGCTCGACTCGGACCCGACGCCGACCACGTAGCGTCGTCCGTCCGCCGTGGGCGACCGACGGCACGCTTTTGCACCTCCGTAGGGTAGGTGGCCCATGCCGACCGAGAGCGACGAGGAACTCCGCGAGATTCTGGCACTGGAGACCATCGCCGTCGTGGGCTGTTCGGCCACCCCCGGCAAGGACGCCCACGAGATCCCGAAGTACATGCGCCAGCACGGCTACGACGTCGTTCCGGTGAACCCCTACGCCGACGAGATGTTCGGCCGCGAGGCCTACGACTCGCTCGCCGACGTCGAGGAGGACGTCGACCTCGTCGACGTGTTCCGCCCCAGCGAGGAGGTGTCCGGCATCGTCGACGAGGTGCTCGACCGCGAGGACGTCGAGGCGGTGTGGCTCCAACTCGGCATCCGCGACGAGGAGGCCGGCGAGCGCGTCGAGTCCTCGGGTCGCAGGTTCGTCCAGGACAAGTGCCTCAAGGTCGAACACGCACGGCTCGTGGACTGACCACGGAAGGGAATCACCGCGTCGGGGCGACTACGCGCTCCCGTCGGTGGTGTCGTCCGTCGCGCCGGTGGTGCCGCCGTTCGCGTTCGCGGCGTCGGTCGGGGAGTCCGAGGTGTCGTCGGTCGCCGTCCCCGTCTCGTCCGCCGCCCCCGGTTCCGTCCCGTCGTCGGCCGTCGGTTCGGCCTCCTCGATGGCCGTCTGCGCGAGGACGGTGTCCACGTCGATGCCCTGCTGGTCGGCGAGTGCCTCCAGCAGCGCGCGGTTCTGCGTCGTCTGGTCGTCGACGCGTTCGACCGTCTCGCGCAGGGCGTTCAGCTCCTTGCGCATCTCGTTGAGCTTCTTGTAGACGTCCTCCGCCATCGACGCGACCTTCTGTAACTTCTCCGCCGTACCGCCGAGTCCTACCATATCTTCGTAGGCGGTACGCTGGCTTGTGTGCCTTGCGCTCCGTGCGAGGGCCGGAGCGTCGGAGCGTCGGCTTGATGGTGCCGCCGGACGCGCGTCCGCTATGGAGCGGACCCGCCTCGCGCCAACGGTCGGCATCGCCGCCTGTCTCGCCCTCGTCGTCGTCCTCGTCGTCCCCTTCGCCCTCGTCCGGACGCCGGGTGCCGTCGCGACGTACTACTCGTCGGGGGCCGTCAACCCGCTGTTCGCGGGGCTGTTCGCGCTCGTCGCCGTCATCGTCTTCGCCGCAGGCCGCGAGGACCGTTCGGACCCGGCGCTGGCGGCGGGCGCGGCGCTCGTCTTCGGCCTGTTCATCGTGGCGTTCTGCGTCGTCTGGCTCGCCAGCGGCCCGACCGAGGTCATCCTCTCGCTCGACGAGACGGGACTCGTCCAGACCCTCCAGTACCACCCCTACGTCGTCACGCTCGTCTCGCTGTTCGTCCCCGCCGCGGCGGCGTGGTACGCCCGCGCGCTGGGCCTCGTCTGAGGCGTCTCGTGACCGCCCTCCCCCTCTCGTACCACCTCGAAAAAATCGCCGTACCGAAAGGCGTTTATGGTGCAGTCGGGTAGATTGAGTGGACTAGGTCAGGCAGTTAGGCCCTGCTTCCCGCCAGCGCTATGGTCTTGAGCTGGGACCGAACCCGGGTGCGTCCGGTCCGACCGGTGCGGGCCCTGCAAGCCAACAGAGAAGCCTCGTCCTTCGGGGGCGGCGGTCCGTGGCGTGACGCCTGCAGGGGCGTCTCACCACGGTTAGTCGCGGGCACCCCGCCAGGCGCGGAAGCGAGCAGCGGACTCGCGGACACCCGTCGCTCGAAGGGTCGCGGGGTGGAGAAGGTGCGCAGGATGCCCCGTATCGGAACGACCGGGCAATCCCGCTGTCCTCTCATTCATCCGATGTTCACACTCGTGAGCCGACGGCTCGTCCATCGTTCCGTCCGGACCGTCACCGAACCGACGGGACCCGTTCCGGCCGACGACCGGCGCTCGACGAGTTCTGACGGCGGAAACGCCCTCGACGCGATACCGCGGACGGCACTGGTCAGGGTGCGCACGAAGCGACGGAAGCGACAGGAGTGAGACGGGGAGTCAGTCGTCCGACTCGGCCCGTGCGACCTGCGGGTTGGCGAGTGCGAGGCCGCCCGAGAGGTCGCGCTGGGGGAACGGAATGCTGATGCCCGCCTCGTCGAACGCCCGCTTGACGTTCGTGACGTACTCCCCGCGGATGCGCACGAAGTCGGCCCGCGAGGGGTCGGGGATCCAGATGCGCGACTGGAGGCCGACGTAGGAGTCGGCGAGTTCCGTCAGGCGCACCGAGGGGGCGGGCTCCGAGAGTATCTCCCCGTGCTCCTCGGCCTCTCGGACGATGATGTCGGAGGCGGTCTGGACGTCGTCCTCGTAGCCGATGCCGAAGACGAACTTGAGGCGGAGCTTGTTCTTCGCGACGGGGTTCTTGATGACGCCGTCGGTGAGCTGGCTGTTCGGGACGGTCAGCAGTTCGTTGTCGAAGGTGCGCACGCGCGTGACGCGCAGCGAGATGTCCTCGACGATGCCGGAGTACGTCCCGTCGTCCCACTCGATCCAGTCGCCGATGCGAAACGGCTTGTCCGTGTAGATGAACACGCCGGCGACGAAGTTCTGCAGGACGTCCTGCATCGCCAGCCCGATGGCGAGCGTGGCGGCCGCCGCGATGGTTGCCAGCGAGGTGAGGAAGTCGCCGAAGCCGGCGGTGCCGAACGCCACCGCGACGGCGACGAAGACGACGACGATACCCGTTGCCTTCAGGAGCGGTGTCTTCGCGTGTTCGCCGAGGCCCCGCCGGTCGAGCAGTCGCCCGACGAGCGGTTTGAGAACCGCCCGTCCGAGGGCGTACAGTGCCGCGAACACCACGACGAAGATGAGCACCTGCCCGACGGGGTTGGCGAAGTCGGCGGGGGCACCGAACTCTTGGAGGAGGTCCCCGACGACGTTCTCCGTCCCGACGGTCGGGCCGTCGTCCTGCGGGGTCTGGAGCGGGACCGGAAGCGGAGTCATCGATGCAGGACGGCCGTGTGGCCGCGAACGTCGATCACCTCGGCGTTGACGCGGTCCGCGAGGGCGTCGGCCTGTTCGTCGGCGTCGGTGCCACCGAGCGCCGCCCGCTGGAAGCGCACCTTCACGAGGTTGCGTTGGGCGAGCTGGTCGTTCAGTTCGTCCACCACGGGGTCGATACCGTTCTTGCCCACCCAGACGGTCACGTCGAGGTCGTGGGCGCGTGCCTTCAGGTCGTCGGCCATTGGCCGTCGTAACTAGCCCGCGCGGTTGAACCTTTCTTGTCGCGCCCGCGCGGTCGGAGACCGGACCGCGGGGCTACCCGCCGGGACGGTACGGGTAGCGCTTCTGTGTCCCGCACTCGCAGGTGACGACGACGTGGCCGTCCCGCGTCCGCACGCGGGCGTTCCGGCCCGGCCGGAGGTAGACGTCACAGCGGTCACAGGTGAATCGCTTGAACCGCGTCGGGAGGCCACAGCGGTTGCGCTCGGCGACCCGGCGCGCCCGCCGGACGTACGACCGCGAGCGCTCCTCGTGGCCCTCCGCGACGGCCCGGCGGGCGAGGGCGTGGAGCCGTTCGATGCGCTCCTCGGCGATGGTCATCGGGGTCGTCCGCCGGTTCCTCCGCGAGGCGGATAGCGATTGTCGTTCGCGGCCGGGTTCCACTACACCTAACAGTCCCTCCGAACACGACACGGTAGATGCGCGTCTGCAACTACCTCGAACTGGAGTCGCAGTTGGTCCGGTCGGGCATGGGAACCTCCGCGGCCCACCAGCGGAAGGCGCTGGCCGACACGGACTGGGAGGTGCTCTCCTCGCCGTGGCGGGGCGGTTCACCCCTGCGAGCGGTCCAGCACGCCCTCGTCGGCGACGGCGCGTTCGAGGCGTTCGACCTCCTCCACTGCAACTTCGTCGGGCCGGGCAGTCTCGCCGCCGTCCGCCACGCGAAGCGTGAGGACGTCCCCGTCGTTCTCCACGCCCACATGACGAAGGAGGACTTCGGTGAGTCCTTCCGCCTCTCCACCGAAGTCGCGCCCGCACTCGGCGTCTACCTCCGGTGGTTCTACTCGCAGGCCGACCTCGTGCTCTGCCCGAGCGAGTACACCAGAGGCCTCCTCGAAGCGTACCCCGTCGACGCCCCCATCCGTCCCATCACGAACGGGGTGGACGCGGAGTCGCTCGCGGGGTTCGAGGACCTCCGGACCGAGTACCGCGAACGGTTCGACCTCGACGGCCTCGTCGTGTTCTCGCTGGGTAACGTCTTCGAGCGCAAGGGCCTGACGACGTTCTGCGAACTCGCCCGCGAGGCCGACTACGAGTTCGCGTGGTTCGGCCCCTACGAGACCGGCCCGCAGGCCAGCGAGTCGGTGCGCTACTGGACCGAACACCCGCCCGAGAACGTCACGTTCACGGGGTGGGTCGACGACAAGCGCGGTGCGTTCGGCGCGGGCGACGTCTACCTCTTCCCGACGAAAGACGAGAACCAGGGCATCGCGGTGCTGGAGGCGATGGCCTGCGGGAAGCCCGTCGTCCTCAGCGACCTGCCCGTCTTCCGCGAGTTCTTCACCGACGGCGAGGACTGCCTGCTCTGTTCGACCCGCGAGGAGTTCCGCGCGGCGCTAGAACGACTGGAGGACCCCGCCGAACGCGAGCGTCTGGGGGCGAACGCCCGCGAGACGGCGAGCGAGCACTCGCTCGCGCGCGTGGGGGAGGAACTCACACGCGCCTACCGGGAAGTCACAACACCTTAGAGGACCCACGAAGGAATCTCGGGAAATGCGTCCCGCCGTCGCCGTCTTCACCGACACGTACCTCCCGACGGTCAACGGCGTGACCTACACTATCGAGACGTGGCGCGACCGCTGGCGGGCGCGCGGCGGCCGGATGGACGTGGTCTACCCGAAGAGTGGCCACGTCCCCGGCGACCGGGAGTTTCCCGTCTTCAGCCTCCCCTTCCCGTTCTACGACGGTTTCCGCATCGCCGGCCCCCTCGTCCCCGACACGGTCCGCGACGTGGACCTCGTCCACTCGCACACCCCCTTCGGCATCGGTCTCGGGGGCTATCGCCTCGCCCGCCGGTCGGAGAAACCGTTCGTCGCCTCCTTTCACACGCCTACCTCCGAGTACGCCAACTACCTCTCGGACGGACTGGCGACGGTCGTCTCACGGGCAGCCGACCGCTACGAGAACGCCTACCTCGGACGGGCCGACCACGTCATCACCCCCTCCCCGAGCGCCCGCGACCGACTGCTCGACCGGGGCGTCGACACGCCCGTCACCGTCGTCTCGAACGGCATCGACACCGACCGGTTCCGGCCCACCGACGGTCCCGCGTTCCGCGAGCGCTACGACCTCTCGGGGACGCTCGTGGGCTACACGGGCCGCCACGGCTTCGAGAAGCGACTGTCGGACGTCATCACCGCCTGTGAGGGACTGGACGTCACCGTCGTCTTCGGGGGCGACGGCCCGGCCCGCGCCGACCTGGAGGCACAGGCCGCCGAGAGCGACGTCGACGTGCGCTTTCTGGGCTTCCTCGACCGCGAGGAACTGCCCGCCTTCTACACCGCGCTCGACGTGTTCGCCCACCCGAGTCCCGTCGAGACGGAAGGACTGGTCGCACTGGAGGCCGCGGCCTGCGGTACGCCCGTCGTCGCCGTCGACGCGGGCGGCCTCGCGGACACCGTCCGCGACGGCGAGACGGGCGTCCACTACCCCCCCGGGGATATCGGAGCGTTTCGGGCGGCCATCGGACGGGCGCTCGACGACCGAAGCTCCCTCCACGAGACGTGTCTCGCCCGTCGGGACGCGATGAGCGTCGAGCACGCGGTCGACACGCTGGAGGCGGTGTACGACGGAATCCTCGACGGGGCTAACACCTGAGTGGGAAGGCATTTATCGGGATGCGAGAACGTTCGGACGACAATGGGTCTACGGCGATTCCTGTTCGGGTCGAAGCGTCGGGTGGTCCTCGTGGTCGCCCTCGTCCTCACGGCGTCCGTCGGCGGGGCGTACACGCTCGGCGTCGTGGGCGCACCGAAGGTGACCGGCGTCGAGAACTCGTTCGGTCCCGTCGACCGCAACGAGACGACGGTCTACACGGACCTCGTCGTCGAGAACCCGAACCCCGTCGGCGTCGAACTTGGGGGGACGGCCATCGACTACACGGTGTACATGAACGACGTGGCGATGGCCAGTGGGAGCAAGCAGGGCGTCGACGTCCGCCCGGGGACCAACCGCGTCCCGTTCACGACGACGATGGTCAACGAGCGCATCCCCGAGTGGTGGGTCACGCACATCCGGAACGGCGAGACCACGCAGGTCCGGGTGGACGCGACGGTCCACTCCTCGCTGCTCGACCGCTCGTTCGACCTCCCACAGGAGCGAACCATCGAGACGGACGTTATCGGGCAGTTCCGCTCGACGGAGGAGCGCCCGATAGACGCCGACCAGCCGCTCGTCTCGGATCCCGTCCTCGTCGTCCGGGAGACGGACGCCGAGTGGGGCGAGGTCACGAGCGAGACGACGCCCATCGAGATGGAGTTCGTCGTGTTCAACCCGAAGGCCGTCTCCTACGCCATCACCGAGCTCGGCTACAACATCACGATGAACAACCTCACCGTCGGGTCGGGCGCGACGGAGGACCCCTACGTCCTCGCGGCCAACAGCGAGACGACGGTCCGGGCGACCGCCGGCATCGAGAACGCCCGCCTCGACGACTGGTGGGTCTCACATCTGGAGCGCAACCAGACGACGGACCTCCGCATCGACTTCTACGCGAAGGTCAGAATCGGGGGCACGACGGTCCGCGTCCCCCTCGACGAACTCACCTACACCAAGACCATCGAGACGGACATCCTCGGGACGAAGAACGACTCCGACGCCCCCGACGGGACCCGTGACGGGTCGGGGACGACTGCGACACCTGCCTCGAACGGGTCGGGCGACGGGGACGAGACGACGGACGGGTCGGACGGACCGACCGACGACAGCGGGGCCACGACGGGAACCGCGACGGGGGCAGACACGGCCACGAGCACGCCCACGTCGACACCCACCTCCACGCCGACTCCGACGCCCACGACCGGCACGACCACCATGACGGACGACGGCGGGTTGCTCGGCGGCGGGAACGACTCGGGGGAGGGGTCGGAGAACGGCACCGACGACGGTGTCCTCGGGTAGCACGGCCCACCCCTGCGGAAGCGTTTTGCGGGCGCGACGGGGTACGGGAACCATGCAGCGTCCAACCGCTCCTGGTCGCGTTCTCCACCGCCCGACGTGACGGCCACGTCGTGGTCACCATCGACGGCACCCGCCACGCTCTCACCCCCGAGGCGGCGCGGGCGCTGGTCGCAGACATCCACGAGGCGTTGAGCGACCGCTCCGAGTTCGTCCACACCGCCTGCGAGACGCGCCGCGACGGCCGGTTCGTCGTCTCGCGGCGGCGCGGGACGTCGGCGGGCACCGAGGTGGTGTTCGACTCACCGGGCGAGGTGCGGGTGCTCTACGGCGCGTTGCCCGAGCGTTTCGGTGCGAGCGACGTCACCCGCGTCTCCGGGTCGCGGAGACACCTGCTGGTGCGCTTCTTCGTCGAACACCCCGACTACAACTGCGAACTGGTCTCCGAGAACCCGCTGGCGGTTCAGAAGAAGTGAGCGAGCGACCCCGAACTGGTGCCCTCCTCGGCGAAGGGGCCGCCGAAGCTCATCACGTCGAGCGCGAGGAAGAGGGCCGCGAGCAGGAGGCCCGTCGCGAGGAACGCCACCGCCGCCGAGGTGCCGCTCCCGGGCGCGAGGCCGAGCCGTCGCCGACCCCACGTCGACCCCACGAGGACCGCCGCGAGGAAGCACGCGCCGACGGCCGCGACGTGGAGGCCGCCGAGCAGGGACGCCGGGAGGAGGACGAGGCCGTACAGAAGGACCGCCAGTCCGACCGCGCCCGTCACGACGCCGGCGGCTCCGTCGAACCGGGGGGTGGGGTGTGCTGCGTGAGAGTTCACACGGCCGGAACGTCGTACCCGCTGATAACCGTTGTGCGCGGCCTGCTGGCGCGGCGCTCAGGTGGCCCGCGCCGTCCCCGTCCCGACGGTGCGGACGACCCGTCCTGCGATGTCCGGCGCGCCGACGATGGCGCCCGCCGCGAGGAAGCTTCCGACGAACCCCGCCGGGAGTCCGGGCTCCGAGAAGTAGACGACGGCGAAGCCGACGCCCGCGAAGAGGAAGACGGCGGCGCTCACCGCGAGGACGCCCGTCTCCGAGGAGGGCGTCGGGCGTTCGTCGACCAGCAGGCGCCAACTGAGCCACCCGCCGAGGGTCGCGCCGAGCGCCGAGACGCTGTCGAAGGCCACCGTGTTCAGCACCCCGAGGACGCCGACGGCGAGGGCCGCGAGCAGGACCCTGTCGGGGACCCGCCCCCCGTCCGCGAGTCGGTAGAGCGCGGCGAGGAGGGCCGCGCCGAGGGCGGCGCCCGCGAGAACGTCGACGAGGAAGTGGACGCCGAGTGCGAGCCGCGAGACCGAGACGAGGGCGGCGACGGTGCCCGCGACGAACAGGCGACTCCGCCGGGTGCCGTAGTCGAGCGCCAGCGCTACCCCGCCCCAGACGAGCGTTGTCCCGAGTGCGTGCCCGCTCGGGAAGCCGTAGCCCGTCGCGGTGGCCGTGTTCTCGAAGACGGGGACGAGCACCTGCGGTATCCACTCGACGACGGGCGCGACGGCGGCGTTGGTCGGTCGCGGGAGCGTGAACACGCCCTTCAGCGCCTGTACGGTGGCGACGTAGAACAGCGCCAGCGCGAGGACGAACGCCCCCTGCCGACGGTCGACGCCCTCGATGCGCGCCGAGGCGGCGTACACCGTCGCGCCCATCAGGAAGAGGAACCAGATGTCGCCCAACTGCGTCAGCGCCGCGAACACGACCTCCCAGTTCCCGGTGAACATCGCCTCGATGAACTCCGTCACGCCGAGGCTCCGACCGATAGCCTGCACGCTACGGCTCCCTCCGGGTGACTGGTCGGTCGAAGCTCCCACGCCTCCCGAGGCTAGTAGAACGCGGCGTGACGGACGGCCCCGTCGTCGGTCGTCGAATCATCGAGCAGGGTTTCTAGCGGGCAGTACGGCTCCCGGCCCCTTTGCTGATGTGGTTGCGAACCGGGACGGCGAAGGGAAACGGCGTGGCCCGTCAGTTGATGGTGGTGTGGTCGCTCTCGGAGTTGAGCGCGAGGTTCGTCGCGATTTCGGCGTTCCGGACCGCGTACTGGGCGGTCTGACCGAGACTCACGAGCACCTCGCGGACCTGCAGGAGGTCGGCGTTCTCCATCTCCGGGAGTTCGCTGAGTATCTCGCGCTCGCGGTTCTGAATCTCCGCGAACAGGCGACGCACGTCGATGGCGATGTCGTAGTCGCGTTCGACGGCCGCGCGGACGCCCTTCTCCGTTATCTCGTTGACCTGGTCGGTAAACTCCCGGATCTTTCGCATCGTCGAGTCGTCCACGTTCAGCGTGTGACCCTCGGCGTTGAGCGCGATTTCGGCGATGTCTTCGGCGTTGTCCGCGGTGAGTTCGAGGTTCTTCGCGATGGAGCGGTAGCCGATGAGCGCGAAGCCGTCGTCCAGTCCGAGCGCGTTCGTCAGGTTGGGGTTCTGGTAGGCCGTGAAGATGAGGCGGAGCAGGAGGACGAAGATCTTGTTCGCCTGCCGCTCGCGGTTGAGCGCTCGCTGTGCGAGGTCCGGGTTGCCGTGGGCGAGCGCGCGGATGGCCTCGTTGCGCATCGTCTGGCCCGTCGACTCGAGGCGTTCGAGCAGGTTGTCGAGCGTGAAGTCCTCGGGGTCGACCGAGCACCGGATGGCGATTCGCTCGGGCGTCTCCTCGATGACGCCGAGGCCCATCAACTGCGTCTCGGCGTTGTAGACGGCGTTGATGTGGGCGCTGTCGAGCGTCTCGTCCTCGTCGGCCTCCACGTGGATGACCCGACGACCGAGGACGTACTGGGCGACGATGGCCCGTTCGACGGCGTCGGCGTCGAGGCTGCTCGCGTGGATGATGGCCTCCGATTCCTCCTGCTGGACCGACTCGGGCATGACGGTGAGCATCCCCTTCTCGCCGATGCGGATGGACACCTCGTCGCCCTTCTGGACGTCGTACTCCTTGGCCCACTCGGCCGGCAGCGTCATCGCCAGCGTCGAGGGACCGAGGCGCTGGACTTTGCGCGTCTCCATGGATGTGGAGGAGCGCTCAGCTACCTTAAGGATATCTCAACAGCCCCCATAGTCGACGATGACATACTAGGATGTGCGAGTCACACGGTACGGAGGAGTCGCTGTTCGAACCGCCCGACGCGGACCTTTCGCCACCCTCGCAACTCCTCGTCGAGGTCCGGGTCGCCCGTGTCGACGCGCAACTCCCCGATACCGTCGAGTTTCGACGGCGAGGCCACCACCTGCACCTCCGACCGTCGGAGGACCGCGGGCGAGAGTTGCTGGTTGCCCCGCCCGAAGACGAACCCCTGTCCCCCGATGGGCGAGACGACGACGACGTTCCGGTCGCCGAGTGCGTCGAGAATCTCGGATTCGCTGCCGTCGCGGACGAGTACCTCCCCATCTCTCCACACGTCGACGCCGAGCGGCGACCCCTCGAAGCCCAGTTCGCGCTTGATGGCACCGACGGTCGACCCCGGTCCGAGGACGTACGTGACGCCCGATTCCACCTCGTCGGCGAACCCGGCGGCGAGGCTCTCGACGCTTCCCCCGCCGAGTTGCTTCGAGGACTGCACCTCGCTCGCGATGGGGACCTGCACCACCGCCTTCAGGTCCGTGACCACCTCGCCGCCCCGGTAGGCGTCCTCGTCGATGTCGTTGACCTCGCGTTCGGCCACCCGGTCGTAGTCGACGGCGATGCGCCCCGCCGCCCGTGGGGTGACGGCGAACACGGAGGAGTATATCTTCACGCCCGCGGGCACGCCGAGCATGGGCGTCCCCGAGTCGCCGATGGCCCGCGCCACGTCCACGGCGGTGCCGTCCCCGCCGACGAACAGGACGAGGTCCACGCCCGCAGCGACGAGGGCCTCCACCGCGCGCCGGGTGTCCTCGCCCGACGTCTCCTCCCCGTCGGGCGTCCAGACCACCTCGGGGTCGAAGCCCGCCGCGCGGGCGACGGACGCGCCCATCGGGTCCCCGGCGGTCAGGACGCGCGCGTCCGGTGCCCGGTCGTGCAGGGCGTCGAGTGCCTCGCGGGCGCGTCCGGGGGCGCGTGGCTCTGCGCCGCGTTCGCGGGCCTCGGCGACCTTCCCGTCGGTCCCCTTCAGACCGACCCGACCGCCCATCCCCGCGATGGGGTTGAGGACGAATCCGATAGTTCGCACGGTACGTCGTTCGTCACGGGCGACTAAAGCGCCCCGGGTCGGGGGGAGGGTCCACACAGGTATCAACGCTTATGAGAGCGCGCCGGGAACCCGCATCCATGTACGTGCTGCTGCAGGAGGGGGTCCAGACGGGTATCATCGACGTCGCGGGCTGGATTATCGGACTCGGCGGGCTGGCGCTCACCGCCGCGTGGCTGTTCTACCTCACGCGCTGAGTCACTCCTCGTCCAGTAGTTCGACTCGCTCGCGGAGCCACGCCGCGGCCCGTTCGACTGCCGCCTCATCCTCGCCCCTGACCCGCACGGTGACGTGGTCGCCGGGGTAGCTCCCGAGGGTCACGTCGAACGCCGACTGTACCTCCTCGAACCGGTCGACCAGCGCGCTCTCCGGTTCGTCCACCTCGACGGTGGCGACGTGCAGTCGAACGCCCTCGAACTCCTCGCGTATCGACTCGAACATCGCCTTCATCTCGCTCGGCACGCCCGGGAGGACATACACCGACTCGACGACACACCCCGGTGCGACGCCCGCCTCGTTGTGGAGGACGCGCGCCCCCGCGGGGAGGTCAGCGGTCCCCGCCGCGAGGTCGGCGCGGGCGTAACCGCCGTGGTCCTCCAGCCACGCGAGGGCCTCCTCGTTCCGTTCGAGCGGGCGGCCGAACGCCGCCGCGACGCCCGCCATCGTCAGGTCGTCGTGGGTCGGTCCCAACCCACCGGTGACGACGACGGCGTCGTACTCGGCGTGGTACTCGTTGACGGTGCGGGCGATGTCCGCCTCGCGGTCGGGGAGCGTGACGACTCGCTCGACGCTCGCGCCGCGTTCCGTCAACTGTTCGCCCAGCCACGCGGCGTTCGTGTTCACGGTCTCGCCTGCGAGGAGTTCGTCACCGACGGTGACCAGCGCGACGCGCATGACGTCCGCTACGAGCGGGGCGGTAAAAGGGGCCGCGGTCGGGCCGGTCAGGGCCGGTCGTCGCCCGTGTCGACGTCCAGTCCCACCTCCTCCCTTCGACGTTCGAGTTCGCGAATCTGCCGGAGGTAGTAGGCCGCGCCGGCGATGCCGGCGATGGTCATGACGCCGACGAGCGACCCGAAGATGAGCAGGTCGCGGTCGAGGTAGTAGCGCACCGAGATGGCCCCCGCGCTGACCGATTCCCAGTAGATGTGGATGCGGCCGTCGACGTCCTCGGTCGAGGTGGGCGCGGGTCTGACCTTCCCGAGGAGGGGCACCGCCACGTCCGTCTCCGGCGGGATGATGACCTCGTGGGAGGCGTCCTCGATGAACACCGGCACCGTCACCGTCTTGCCCGTCTTGGGCACCGTGAACGCCACCGACCCGTTCTCCGCGGGGGTGGTGATGGTCAGGCGCTCGCGGCCCTGCGTGATGTTGAACCCGGGCGTGTCGGCGGGAGCGACGACGGTCCCGTTCGCGTACCGGAACCGGACGCCCTGCACGTCGAGCGGTCGCTCCAGTCCGAGGGCGTCGTTGCCATACACCTCCAGCGTGCGGTTCTCGACCCGGTAGACGGCGGTGTAGTTGTTCGTGTGGATGTCGATGGTGACCGTCGCTCGGCGGTCCCAGTCGTAGGTCGCCTGCTCGTTCAACTGGTCGTCGCTGAGTTCGCCGGGCCCGAAGAGGCTGGTACACCCCGCACTCACCGTCAGGAAGACGAGCAACGCGAGCGCGGCGAGTCGCCTCATGGGACGACGCAGAGCAACTCCGCGGGGACGTACTTCCCGATGCTCGCGAGGAGGCCGGGCGGGTCGGTCCCCTCGCGACAGACGATGCTCTGTTCGAGCAGTCCGAGGCGCTCGACGGTGACAATGTCCTGTGCGTGGCCCGCGCGGTTGACCGTCGCGCGAACCTCCGCACGGGTGGCGCTGTTGACGTTCACGCGCCCGTCGCCGCGGGTCCACTCGTAGAGGCGGTCGCGCTCGTCGTCCGCGAGTCGGGATCCCTCCTCGCCGTAGACGAACCGCATCGGGAGGTGCTGGACGAGGCCGAAGCGCTTGCGAATCTGCTCGGGCGTCCCCTGTCCGAGGCCGATGCCGTCGGCGGGGATGTGAACGCGCGTCCCGGCGTCAAGGACGAACCCGTCCTCGTCCCACGATTCGAGGGTGCCGACGTACTCCTCGCCGTCCTCGAACTGGTCGGTCACCTCCCCCCACGTCTCGCGCAGGAGGTTGCGGGCGACCACCTCGTCCTCACCCTCGACGGTGACCGAGGGGAAGCCGTCGCCCCGGAGCCCCACGTCGAAGTCGACGTCGAGGTCGCCGAGGTCGTTGCCGACCAGCGAGCGAAGCGAGTCCAGCGAGCGTTCGCGGGCGTCGCCCTCCACGTACAGTTTGGTTGCGAGGACGACCATCTAGGCCTGTGCTTCCGGTTCCACGTTCAGTTCGTCCCGGAGTTCCGCGATGCGCTCTTCCATCGCCTCGACGAGGCGGTCGTTGCTCATCGACTCCAGATCGGCGCCACAGGAGGGACACGAGAAGTTGAACTCCATCGCCTCCCCGAAGTCGAAGCGGATGGACTCCTCGGGGCAGAGGTAGAATTCGTTGTCGGTCTCGTACTCCTGGCGCTCTTCCAGCAACTCCAGCAGGTGGTACATCTCCTCTTCGAGTTTCTCGGGGACGTTCTCGTACTCGAAGGTCCACAGGTAGGTGAGCCAGCCGGAGTCCTCGTCGCGGAGGCGGCGGTAGGAGGCGAGGTCGTTCTCGTAGAGGATGAACAGCGCTCGGCGCACGTCGTTGAGTTCGAGGCCGAGTTCCTCCGCGAGTTCCTCGTCGGTCACCTCACCGTCGGGGGGCGCCGCGGCGACGGGCATCCCCGTCGGGCCAACCAGCTCGTGGAGATATTTCTGGATGACGGGGTCGTTCAGTAGCTCCTCGAAAGCCATTACGGAAATCTGGGCGAGGTACCCGGGTAAAACTTCCGCTCCACCGGCCGTCGGCCCCGCCCGGAACACGGCTTTGCCCCTCGGGTCCCTCGACGGCGTATGGACGACTCCGACCCCACCCCGCCCGTGGACCTGCCGAGTGACGTCGCCGACTGCCTCCGGGGCCTCGACGGCCACGATCTGCGGGAAGCTATCGTCTACGCGCAGGAACTACTCCGCGCCCGCAGCGAACAGCTCCCCGATGTCGAACCGGGCGCCGGCGAGGAAGTCGTCCGCGTCCTCGAACACGAGGGGTACACCGAGGTCCACATGCGTCACCAGCGCGACGACGGGGCCTCCGGCGCCGTCTACGTCTACCACGTCACGACCGAACCGCACCGGGACGGGAAACGCCGCCACTGGTCGCTCGTCGGCCGGGTCGAAGACCGGGACGACGCGGGGTCGGCCGACGGGACGGGACCCAGCGACCCCGAAGAATGACGACCGGAGGACGACGGCGGGTCTCCCGACTCACGCCGGGTTCCGGAAGACGGCGAGGTGGACGGCGTCGCGACCCTCTCCGGCACCGATGTCGACCGCACGCAGGTCCGCCCGGTCCGGAGCGTGTTCGACCGCGCGAGCCGCCAGTTCGTTGTGGTCGGTCCCCCAGTCGAACGACTCGTCGGCGTCCATCGCCCCCAGTTCCTCGCGGTGCATACCGGCGACCCGGAACGGGGGTCAGGCGCTCGTCGTCCCATCGGCCGCCTGCGTGCGTTCGGCGAGTGCCGCCGCCACGAGGGCGACGACGAGACTGACGGCGAGGTGGACCGGGAGGGTGAACACTTCGTCCGCACCGGGAACGTTGACGTACCGCAGTCCGGCGACGGCGAGGAACGCGACGCCGAAGGCCCCGTACGCGATCAGCGCCGCGGCGGTGACTCCCGAGAGTCGGTCGGCGGTGGCCGCGACGACGACACCTGCCCCGAGACCCGCTGCAAAGCCGACTGACACGCCGAGGATGCCCACGCCCGGACTCTCGCCGTACAGGCCGCCGAGCACTTCGAGGAGTATCGCGCCGACGAGGAGGAAGGTCGTGACGGCACTGGCCAGTCCGAGAGTGACCGTTCGCAGGTTCATGGTCGGTGTACGTCGGGAACGGACGTGAACGTCGCTCCCGGCTCTCACCGGGAGAGAATCGGCCTTCCTGATTTCGTATCGCATCACGTGATTCATCGACGAGACGGGGACCGCACCACTCGTCGTCGAGGACTCACGCGAGAACGCGGTAGCGTTACTCGGCGTCGTCGGAGGCGACGTCCGGGTCGACTGGTTCGACCTGCTTGCCGGTCGCCATCGGGACGACCTGTCTGTCCGCGTCCTCCCACGCCCGGTCGAGTTCGCGTCCCTCGAACAGTCGGTCGAGGAACACCGCGAGCCCGGCCACTTCCGAGTGTGGCTGGTTGGTGACGCCGACGTTCCAGTCCGCGTGTTCGTACACGTCGAAGGGGACCTTCTCGGCCCCGACGACGACCAGCAGGGATCCCTCGCGGTGGGCGTCGCGGATGGGGCCCTCGACGTCCTGTACGGGCAGGCCGTACATCGTGAGGTGGACTACCTTCCCCGGGAAGCCCCGGACGAGTCGTTTGGGTTCGTCGGTCAGTTCGACGGTGAACGGGCCGCCGAACCGGTCGGTGATGTCCTCGATGGTCCCGCGCGGCCCGGCGGCGTTGCCCGTGAGGACCACGCGGTCCGCCCCCAGCGCCCGCGCGGTCAGTCCGACGTGGGTGGTCATGCGGTTGTCCCGCCCGGCGCGGTGGCCGAGACGGAGCACCGTGACCTCGTTGCCTTCCATGGCCCGAGTGGGCGGTCGGGTCGGGAAGCGGTTTCGTTCCAGAACTGACCGCAAACGACTTGCCCGGACCGCGACGACTGGCGCCATGAACCTCGCTGGGCAGCGCCTCGTGGTCACAGGTGGTGCCGGACTCGTCGGCTCGGAACTCGCCGCCCGACTCGCGCGGGACAACGACGTACTGGTCGTCGACGACCTCTCGAACGGGCGGCGCGAGTCGGTGCCCGACGACGCCGAGTTGGTCGAGGGCGATCTGCTCGACGAGAGCGTCGTGGCGGACGTCGTCACCCCGGACGTGGACGGCGTCTTCCACCTCGCGGCGGCGGACAAGTACGTCGACACGGACGAACCCCGCGAACAGTTCGCGGCCAACACCCGGATGACCCACTCGCTGCTCGAACGCGCCGACGAGGTGGGGGTGGGGAACTTCGCGTTCACCTCCTCGTGTACCGTCTACGGCGAGGCGGGCGAACCCACCCCCGAGGACTACGCCCCGATGGAGCCAATCAGCGTCTACGGCGCGACGAAACTCGCCGAAGAGGCGGTCTGCTCGGTGTACGCCCACTCCTACGATCTCACCGTCTGGGCGTTTCGTTTCGCCAACATCGTCGGCCCGCGCTTCGGCGCGGGCGTCGTCCCCGACTTCGTCGAGAAACTGCGGGCCGACCCCGAGACCCTGACCATCCTCGGGAACGGCGAACAGGAGAAGTCCTACATGCACGTCGGGGAGTGCGTCGCGGCGATGTGCTACGTCGTCGAACACGCCGACGCCGACCTGAACACCTACAACCTCGGGACGCGGACGACGACGGACGTCACCCGCGTCGCCGACATCGTGAGCGACGTGATGGGCCTCGACCCCGACTACGAGTACACCGGCGGCGACCGGGGGTGGACCGGCGACGTCCCGAAGGTGTTCCTCCCCATCGACAGGCTGGCAGACCTCGGCTGGGAACCCGAGTTCTCCAGTGACGAGTCCGTGCGGCGGGCGGCCGAACAGTTGGTCGGGATGTCGGCTACACGCTGAAGCGCGTCTCCGCCTCGCACGACTCGTCCTGCGCGCACAGTTCGGCGCGCGCGAGGAACTCGCCCGACTCGGGCGACTCCCACTCGCCCTCGAACGTCTCCTCGCCGCCCGGTTCCACCGTCCGGTGTTCGATGACCTGCATGAACATCCGCCCGTCCGACCAGCGCCAGCGTTCCCCCTCGCCGTTGTACACCGCGAAGTCCGCGTGACAGGAGTCGCGGAACGTCAGGTCCGCAGGGCCGTCCCCGTCGTTCCGGACGGCGAAGACGAACCGGACGACGTCGTCCGTCTCGACGCTGAGGTCACCCGTGAGCATGGGGTGCGTTGGTCTCCCGGGGGGAAACAGGTGTGGGTCGGATGAATCGATAGTCGCTATATCCAACTGGTTCCGTCGGCAGGGCCACCCGGTCCCCTCATGCGTGGGCTAACTGCTCGCCTCCGAGGCCAGCGAACGCGGACAGAGGGTTCGAGGACTCTATCGTGAATCGAGTGCCGTGCGAGGTATCGTCACTCAACGCACCTCCGGTCCTCGGTCAACCGCCCGAGGGGAGAGAAGCCGATGGGTTACAATCGACGGCCGTCACGACGGCTCCCGAATGGAACGGCGTTCGGGTGTCGAGACGTTCGGCCTGCCGACCATCGGCGTCCTCGTCCGGAACGTCGGGCACCCGGAGGAATGCCAGTCCGTCGTACTGGAGTCCAGGGCGCTCGAAGGTAGACAGGCGGCGAACGCCGGTCTCTGTGTGGTCGGGTTGGACGAGGCGGACCCGTCGGTCGTGTCCCTGAACGTGTGACGGCGGGCCGCGTGAACGCGACTATCGACCCCGACCCGTCCGGTAGTGCCCTCGCCCGAGAGAGTCGGCAGGGGAGCTCGTGGCCCGGTGTGCGGAGAGATGACCGTAGACGGGCCCCGACCACGGGTCAGTTCCCGAAACTACTCCCCGTCCACGACCGATTCTATCAGGTCCCTCGCGTAGGCCAGTTCGTCCTCGTTGACGCCGTGTCCCATCGCCTCGTAGATGCGCTCCTCGACGCTCCCACCGAGCCCCTCGAACACGTCGCGCGTCTCGTGGACGCGTTCGAGAGGGATGTGGGGGTCGCGGTCGCTACAGCCGAGGAACACGGGCGTGCCGTCGAGGTCCCCGTCGTAGTCCCGGGGGGTGTCGTCGGGGCCGATGACGCCGCCCGAGAACGCGACGAGGCCGCCGTATCTGTCGGCGTTCCGGGCGACGAACTCGCTGGAGAGGCAGGCCCCCTGCGAGAACCCGAGGACGACCACCTTCTCCAGCGGGATACCGGCCTCGGTGGCCGTCCCGACGGCGTTCCGGACGGCCCGCAGACCGGAGTCGAGTCCGGGCTGGTTCGACGCCGTCGGTGCGAGGAAGGAGTTCGGGTACCACGTGTTACGGGCGGCCTGCGGCGCGAGGAGGGCGACCCCCTCGGGACTCACCTCGTCGGCGAGTTCGAGGATGCTCGGTGCGGTCGCCCCCCGGCCGTGGACGGCGACGAGGGCCGCGTCGGCCTCTTCGACGGGCGTTCCGCCCGTCACGAGTCGCTCCGACTGGTGCGGACCGGCCTCGGGCGTGTCTGGTGACATTCGTATACCTGATTACGATACGAACTCCTATGTACGTTCCCGGACGTACACGTCACCAGGTGACATCTATGCCATCGGACGAACGCTACAGCGAGGGTGCGTGTACGGTCATCGACTCCCTCGAACAGATCGGTTCCCAGTGGCGACTCATTGTCCTCCACGACCTGCAGGAGGGCGAGAAGCGGTTCAACGAACTCAAGCGCTCGACGGGGGCGAGTTCGCGCACCCTCTCGCGCGTCCTCGACGACCTGCAGGAGACGGACTTCGTGAACCGCAGACTGGAGGAGGACGCCCCCGTGGCGACGTTCTACAGTCTCACGCCGAAGGGGAAGTCGCTCGAGCCCGTCTTCGCGGAAATCGAGTGCTGGGCGAATGAGTGGCTGGGCGAGTCCATCGTCGACCCGGAGACGCCCCCCGCCGAGTCGGCCTGACGGGCGTCGTCTTCTTCCCCTCACTCGACGCTCGTCCCCGTCGGCGCGTCGGGCAGGTCGTGTTCGACCACCTCGATGCCCAGTTCCTCCAGCGCCGCCCGCAGGTCCTCGCCCCGGACGTACTCCGCGCCCGCCGCCTCCCTGAGCGACTGTGCCGTCGCCAGCACCTCCCCGTACCTGTCCTCGGGGATGGCGAACTTGTCGGCGACGAGTTCGATCGTCAGGCCGTTGTGGTCGCGGGTGTACAGCGAGTGAAACGCCCCGCGGTCGAACTCCGAGAAGCGGTGGCCCGCCTCCCGCAGGTTCTCGCGGGTCTCGCGGAACCGCCCCGGGTCGAGGCTGAACGCGAGGTGGTGGACCGCGCCCGTCTCCGGTCGCTGTGCCCCGTCGTGGCTCTCCGACCCGTCACAGAAGAAGGTCACGAGGCGGCCGTCCCCCGAGTCGAAGAAGAGGTGTTCGACCTCGTCGTCGTCGAGGTTCGGTTGGCGCATCACCAGCGGCATCCCGAGGACGTCGCGGTAGAACCCGACGGTGTCCTCGACGTTGCTCCCCACGAGCGTGACGTGGTCCGTCCCCGCGACGTGGACGGTGCTCTCGGGCGTGTCGGCGGTGACTAGCGGGTCCTCGCGCATACCCGTGGATACGTCCTCGTGGGGTATAGCTCCCCGCGGACGCGAGTGTCGGCGGGTGACGTGGACGTCACCTCGCGGAGGGGGCCGGGTCACTGCCCACGCGAGGCGAACCCGAGGACGCACTCGGGGTCGACCCGCCGCGAGAGGTAGTAGGCGGGGACGACGAGGAGGACGGCGAAGAGGGCGAGGTGTCGGGGAGGAAGACGCGCGTGCCGACGACGAAGGCGACGAGACTCGCCAGTAGCATCCCGAGGACGAACTGGGTCGCGGGCTGCAGGGGGACCATCGTTGCAACCGACTGATACAGCGAACCGCGCTAAAAAGCTGTCTGTAGCGCTACTGTGCCGAGTATGGCTCTTCTGGCCGACATCGGACGGGCGGCTGTCGGGCGGCTGACGGGTCGGCCGATTCGAACAGCGTTTCACCCTCGCGCGCGTACGACGGTGCGTGCAAGTCGTCGGCTATCGCCCCCTCGACCCGTCGCTCCGCGTGGCGAGCGACGACGTCGTCGAGGCCCTCCCGCTGACGCCGGGGACGGACCTCGCCTTCCGACTGGGGGAACGTCACTGCGCCGGGACCGTCCAGAACGGCCGCCACGCCCCCTGTTCGAACCCCGGCGCGCCCTACTGTCCCACCCACACCGTGCCGTGGTCGGTGGCGAGCAACGCGGACTCCGAGGAGGAACACGCGGTCTACCTCGCCGCGTTCGCCCCGGCGACGTTCAAGGTGGGCGTCACCCGGTCGTGGCGACTCCCGACGCGACTCGAAGAACAGGGGGCCGACCGCGCAGCGCACGTCCACACCGTCTCGGACGGGCGCGTCGCCCGCGAGGTGGAAGCCGACATCGCCCGCGAGGTGGGCGACCAGGTGCGCGTGGCGACGAAACTCGCCGGCCTCCACCGGGCGGTCGACGACGGGGCGTGGGAGGCGCTCCTCGCCGACTTCCGCGTCATCGAGCGCTTCGACTTCGACTACGGGTTCGACCTCTCGGGCCGGCCCGTCGCGGAAACGATGCTCACGGGTCGGGTCGTCGGGACGAAGGGTCGACTGCTCGTCCTCGAACGCGAGGGGACGGTCTACGCCGTGGACCTGCGTGACCTCGTGGGCTACGACCTGCGTGAGGGTCCCGACGACCGGGCGCGACAGGCGAGCCTCACGAGTTTCTGAGGCCGCGAAAACGAAGGGTCGTGCGTCGGTGTCCGTCTACCGCTCTTCGAGAGCGTCCGCGATGCGGCCGACTTCGCGTCGCAGGTCGTGGAGTTCGTCGCGCGTCTTGCGGATCTCGCGGACGAGTTCCTCGTTGCCACCCTCCTCGCTGGCACCGGGGCCGCGGCCACGGCCGCCGGGACCGCCGGGGCCGCCACCCATACCGGGGGGACCGCCGCCCATGCCGCCGGGGCCGCCGCCGCCACCCATCATGCCACCCATCATCTGGGCGAAGGGGTTGCCGCCGCCCATGCCGCCGGGGCCGCCACCGCCGCCGAAGGCCTCCTCGAGTCGCTCCTCGGGGGAGCCCTCGCCCTCTTCGCCGTCGCGCTCCTCCGCTCGCTGCTGGCGGATCTCCTCGACGCGCTCTCGGAAGGACTTCTCCTCCCCGGCGTCGTCGCTGGACTCCTCGGTCGGCGTCTCGTCGTCTTCAGCCATGACCGGTGGTTCTCGTGCGCGTCACAAAAACGTGGTGCACTCCGTCGGGCCGACCTCGACGGAAAGAAAGCCGGTCGGTAGACCGCGGACCTCAGCGCCGCCGGAGGACGGCGACGACGCCCGAGGCGGCGACGAGGAGGACGACGGCGTTGAACGCGGCGTGGTAGAGCGGTCGGTACCGGTCGCTCACCCAGACGTCGATGGCCGCCGAGACGCTCGTGTAGAGGTTGGCCGTCGCCACCAGCACGACCAGTACGAGCACAGCCAGCGCGCCGTACTGGACGTACCGCACGAGTTCGCCGCGGTCGAGCGAGCGCAGGCCGCTGCCGCCGTCCGGCGCCGACCGGGACTGCGACCGGCCCGCGACCCCGGACCGTCGGTCCGTCTCCCCGTCCGCGTCCGTCTCCGGCGTACCAGTCTCGGTCACGTCGACCGCCTCCGGGCGATGCCGACGGCGGCGAGCAGTGCGGCGAGTGCGGCGAGAACGCCGAAGCCGGGGCCGTCGCCGCTGGTCGTGGCTCTGTCACTCGGGGTGGGCTGTGGGCTGTCCTGACCGTTCGTGTCGGACTCGAAGTCGCTCACTTCGAGGTCGACCTCCCGTCTGGTGGTGTTCACGCTGATGGTCTCCGTGGGGTCGAGGGCGGCGGGCGCGCGGACGGTGTCGACGACGACGTCGTCGCGCAGCAACACCGCGTCGAGGTAGTAGTTGTAGTCGGTCGGGACGGTGAGGTTCACCGAGGGAGTGACGGTCCGGCCGGAGCGCACCTCGCCGATGGCGACGCGGGCCTCGTCGGCGACGATGTTCGAGTCGGCCTGCCGGGCCTTCACGACGAGTTCGAGGTCGGTCGCCGGGTCGTCGCCGGTGTTCGTCAAGAACGCCGAGACGTCGAGGGTCGTCCGGCCGTCGCCCGCCGAACGGACGCTGAACTCGACTGCGGGGAGGTCGGCCCCCGAGAACCGGTGGAACTGGAGGCCCGACCGGAGGTAGGGGGGCCGGAGGCCGTCGAGACCGCTGACGGTCCGGGCGGCAGTCTCGACGCGCCGGTCGGCGACGTAGACGACCGACTCGATGCGGTAGCCGCCCTCGCGGGCGACGGTGAGGTTCGCGGGCACGCCCCGCTCGCGGGCCGCGGTGAGGTCACCGACGCGGACCCGTTCGACTGTCTCCAGCATCCCAGACTCGCTGTCGACGGCCCGGACGAGCACCGTCACGTTCTCCGCCGGGCCGCCGCGGTGGTCGAGGAACGTCTCGACCCGGAGCGTCGCCGTCTCGCCGGTCACCGTGCCGGGACCGATAGTCATCTCGGTGACGGAGAGGTGGCTCTCCGGCGGCGGGTCCGTGGGCGGGTCGGCCACCACGTCGGGTGCGACCGCCGCGGTGCCGACCGAGAGGACCGTCACGGCGACCGCCGCCGCGACGAGGAGGGTTCTCGTGTCCATGCCGTGACACTCGACAGGGCAGTAATATGCTTTGTGTGCGGACAGTTCGTCGCCAAAACCCGTCGTGCCTCGCTTCTGTGCGCGCGCTATCGCTCGCTCGACCCGGCACCTCCTGCGGTGGGCGAGGGCCGCACTCCGGACTCCCCGTCGGGAAGTGAGTGCCGTGACCGGACCGCCCTTCGCGCCGTTCGACCGCGGGTGTCGCCGGGTCAGGCGTACGCCTCGAACTCACGGCCGAAGGCGAGGAAGTAGCCCACGCCGACGAGACCGACTGCTGTCGCCAATCCGAACGCCAGTTGCGGGTCCCGTCCGTAGAGCCACCCGCCGAGGAGCGCCGAGGGGATGACGACGGTGTTGCGCACGAGGTAGTACGTCCCGGTCACGCGCCCGCCCGCGTCGCGTTCGGCCGGGCCGACGATGAGCGCCTTGTGGGCGGGGAGGCCGGCGAACCGCAGGCCGGAGAAGGCGAACAGCGCGACCAGCACCCACTGGTCGGGCGGGGCGACAATCAGGAGGACCGGGAAGACGGCGTACACCGCGAACCCGAGGGCGACGACGGGTTTCAGCCCCGTGCGCTCGGCGAGTTTCGAGACGGGAACTTTCGTCGCGATGGCGACGACCATCTCGACGGCCAGGAGGACGCCGAAGAAGGCGTCGGGCCGGAGTGTGACGCCGAAGCCCGCGAATCCTACCCCCAGGAACTCGGTGACGACGATGACGAAGAAGACGTACACCATCCCGTTGGCGAACCGAATCAGGGTGTCGGCGACGAGCAGTGGCCGCAGGGTTGCGGGGAGTGTTCGGAGGTCCGCGAGCACCTGTCGGACGCCTTCGAACCGCTTGCCGACGGTGTCCTCGCTCGCGTCGTAGAGGTAGTGCTGGGCGACGGTCGCCGCCGCGCCGAACCCCACCGCCACGAGGAGGACGGCCTGAAACCCGTCGAGGAAGCCCGCGGTAGTCGCCAGAAGTGCGGCGGCGATGAGGGGACCGAGGAGGAACCCGACCCGGCGGAAGATTTCGGTGCTCGCGAAGCCCATCGCGAGTCGGTCCGGCGGGACGCTCTGCTTGACGATGGCGAACGTCGCCCCGATGCCGAACGACTTCCAGCCCTGCGTGAGAAAGAGGCCGACGAACACCCACGTCCACGCGGGCAGGGCGAGGCCCCCCAGACTGTCGGGGAACGTCGGCGCGAGGTACCAGACGACGAAGCCGAGCGTCGAGACGCTCCCGAAGGCCGTCAGCGCGACCCGCGAGCCGATTCGGTCCGACAGCGCCCCACCGGGATAGGGGTACAGCGCCCCGACGAGGTTGCCGACGCTCCCGTAGAGACCGACGACGGCGGCGCTCGCACCCAGCACCCGGAGGTACTCCGGGACGTATCGGCTCGTCATCTGGAAGGCGAGGCTGAACGCGAGCATCGCCAGCGAGAGGGCGAGCACGTCGCGTTCCAGCGCGAAGAACTGCCGGAACGAGTCGAGGACGTCGACGTCGCTCGACTCCCGTTCCGTTACCATAGAGCGTTCTCGACCGGTCGGGGCATGAATCCTGCGAGGTGTGTCACCTTTTCTCAGGGGTGGTCCGGCGACACCTCGCTGTCGCCGGGCGTCATGTCGAGCGAAGAACTCTCGACCGCCCATTTGCTATCGCGGCATACGATGTATGACGACTCCACCACGCTCGTCGAATCGGGGAGGTTTTTACCCGCTCGACGCGCGAGAGGTGGTATGACAGAATCCGCGTCGGGGACCGACATGGAGATGGGACTCGCGATGGTGTTCGGCTTGCTCGGAATCGGCGGCGCGTTCGTGATGTACGTCGCGGCGACGGGCCACGATCAGGTGCTCTCGGGGTGGGGCTTCGCGGCGGCGATGCTGGCCGGCGGCATCCTCATCGCGGCGCTCCACCTCTACGGGTAGCCGAAATCGTTAATCCGCCGAATCCCTTATCGATGGGTATGGCAGAGTTGAGCGACGAAGACCAGCGTATCCTCGACCACCTCCGCGAGAGCGTGGCGCGGGGGGACCGCTACTTCCGGGCCAAGCGCATCGCCGAGAGCATCGGACTGTCGGCGAAGCAGGTGGGGTCCCGACTCCCGCGTCTCGCCGACAGCACCGAGGACGTCGAGATCGAGAAGTGGGGTCGCGCTCGCTCGACCACGTGGCGCGTGACTCCCGGCGGCGCGTAGGGGTTCCGGCAACCCCGAGGAGGTTTTTACGCCGGGGCGTGAAGGGTGTCCATGACCGTCCGGGTAGAGCGTACGTTCGAACTCGATGCACCCCCCGCGGACGTCTGGTCGTTCATCGCGGACCCGGCCAAACGCGCCCGCCCAATCAGCGTCGTCACGGAGTTCGAGGAGACGGGCGAGGGGACTGCCACGTGGCACGTCAAACTCCCCATCCCGCTCGTCAATCGGACCATCCCAATCGAGACGCGCGAGACCGACCGCCGGGAACCGGAGTACGTCCGGTTCGTTGGGCGCTCGAAGGTGATGCGCGTCGTCGGCGAGCACGAACTGGAGGCCGTCGACGGCGGCGGAACCCGCCTCACCAACCGCTTCACCGTCGACGGGAAGCTTCCCGGCGTCGAGAAGTTCTTCAAGCGGAACCTCGACGGCGAACTGGACAACCTCGAAGACGCCATCCGGCGTGACCTCGCTACCGCCTGACCATGCGCCTGGCACTCGCCCAACTCGTCGTCGAGGGAAGCGACGTGGAGGGGAACATCTCGCGCGCGGAGGACGCCATCGCCCGGGCCGCCGACCGCGGGGCCGACCTCGTCGTCCTCCCGGAACTGTTCAACGTGGGGTACTTCGCCTTCGACAGCTACGCCCGCGAGGCCGAGTCGCTCGACGGGCCGACGCTCTCGCGTGTCGCCGACGCCGCCCGCCACCACGAGGTGGGCGTCGTCGCCGGGAGCATCGTCGAGGACCTCGCGACGACCGAGGGCGGCCCCGCCGAGGAGGGCCTCGCCAACACCTCGGTGTTCCTCGACCGGGACGGCGACCGACGGGCCGTCTACCGGAAACACCACCTCTTCGGCTACGACTCCGCCGAGGCGGAACTGCTCGTCCCCGGCGAGCAGGTGCCCACGGTTGACTTCGACGGGTTCACCGTCGGCGTCACCACCTGTTACGACCTCCGGTTCCCCGAACTGTACCGGCGACTGGTCGACGCGGGCGCGACGCTCGTCTGCGTCCCCAGCGCGTGGCCCTATCCGCGGGTCGAACACTGGACGCTCCTCACGCGCGCGCGTGCGGTGGAGAACCAGTTCTACGTCGGGGCCGCGAACGGCTCCGGCGAGTTCGAGTCGGCCACCCTGCTCGGCCGCTCCGCCGTCTACGACCCCTGGGGGACGACGCTCGCCGGGAGCGGCGACGACCCCGCACTCGTCGTCGCGGACTGCGACCCCGACCGGGTCGAAGCGGTCCGCGAGGAGTTCCCGGCGCTCGCCGACCGGCGGCGCTGACGCGCTCCTCGCCGCAGTCGAGTGCTACGCGGGTCTCCCCGCCGCTCCGGGGACGACGGACGACTGGTACTGCCGGGGCATCGGCGAGGCAGGTCGGCAACCTTTATACGGCGTAGGGAACAATGGATGAATGCCGGAACGACGCTTTTCTCGTCGCACCGGCACAACGGACGACCGCCACCCACAGCGGTCACCCGGGGTGTGCCCGGACCCCGGTGACCGCATCCGCGCCCACCCCACCCCCTCTCCGTCTTCGTCACCTCTCTCACCGACGAGCGTCGCTGGTCGTGTGGTCTCGAAAGAATCCGACTCGTCGCCGGTTCGGGGGCCGATACACCGGACCGACCACGCTTCCGGCGGGTCGCTCCGTCACTCGTCGTCCTGCTCGGAGTCCGACTACTGCTCGGACACGCGGAGCGGTCCTCGCTGTTACTCGTCGTCCGAGGTCTTGATGTCCGCCGAGAGCCCCTGTGCCATCTGGATGTCCTTCGAGTTGTTGAGCGTCCACGCGGTGCGCTCGGTGACGGCCTCGATGACCTCGCGGGCCGAGGGGTAGCCGTTGCCGGACTTCTTCACGCCGCCGAACGGGAGGTGGACCTCCGCGCCGATACACGGCAGGTTGCCGTACGCGAGGCCGATTTCGGCGTTGTCGCGGAAGTAGTTGACCTGCCGGTAGTCCTCGGAGACGATGGCTCCGGCGAGACCGTAGGGCGTGTCGTTGTGGATGTCGACCCCTCGCTCGATGTCGCCGCTGTACTTCATCAGGGCGACGTGCGGGCCGAAGACCTCCTCGCGGATGGAGCGCAGTTCGCCCTCGTCGTCGTAGTCGACCTCGTAGACGAACGGGCCGACCCAGTTGCCCGCTTCGTGACCGTCGGGAATCTCGTCGTCAGCGAGTTCCGTGCGGTCGACGAGGACCTCCGTGGCCTCCTCGCGGGCGAGGTCGTTGTACTTCTGAATCTTCTCGACGTGCTCCGGTTCGATGGCCGGCCCCATGAACGTCTCCTCCTCGAGTGGGTCGCCGACCGAGATGCCCTCCGCGACCTCCACGAAGCGCTCCTTGAACTCGTCGTAGACGTCCTCGTGGACGATGAGGCGCTCGCTCGAAACGCAGCGCTGTCCGGTCGTCTTGAAGCTCGACATCACGGCGGAGTGGACGGCGATGTCGAGGTCCGCGCTCTCCGTGATGACGATGCCGTTCTTCCCGCCCATCTCGCAGGCCGCGAGTTTGCCGGGTTCGCCGCCGACGGCGTCGGCGATGGAGTGGCCGACCTCCGCACTGCCGGTGAAGAGGACGGTGTCGATGTCGGGCGAGTCGACGATGGCCGCGCCGGCGTCGCCGTAGCCCTGAATCATGTTGAAGACGCCCTCGGGGATGCCGGTCTCCTCGAACATCTCGGCGATGACCTGCCCGCAGAGGGGAGTCTGCTCGGCGGGCTTCCAGACGACGGTGTTGCCGTGGACGAGCGCCACGGCCATGTGCCAGAACGGGATGGCGACCGGGAAGTTCCACGGAGTGATGCAGCCGACGACGCCGCGCGGTTTCCGGCGCATGTAGGCGTCCTTCGCGGCGATTTCGGAGGGGACCACGTCGCCCTGCGGGTGGCGGGCGTCGCCCGCCGCCCACTCGACCATGTGCCACGCCTCGGTGACGTCGGCTTTCCCCTCGCTGATCTCCTTGCCGCACTCGCGGGTGACGACCTCCCCGAGTTCTTCGTGGCGGTCGCGCAGTTCGTGGTAGATCTCCCAGAGGTACTCCGCGCGGTCGATGTAGGAGAGTTCGCGCCACTCCTCGGCGGCGGCGTCGGCGGCCTCGATGGCGCGTTCGACGTCCGCCTCGGTGCCACGGTGGAACTCCGCGATGGTCTCGCCCGTCGCGGGGTTGACCGACTCGAACGTCTCGTCGCCTTCGCCCTCGGTGAACTCGCCGGCGATGTAGTGCTGGTGGACCTCCTGGACTTGCTGGCTCATAGCGTGGTAAGTTTTGCGCGAGGTCGCCTCAAAAAGACCCACCCTCCGGGCGGTCGGGTTCTGGTCCCCGTTCGGGACTGTCCGGCGCGTCAGGCACCACGTTCTTCCCGTTGGCGGTCGTCCGACGGGATATGGACTCCGACGACGAGTACGACATCCCGGTGAGCATCGAGTCGCCCGACGCCGAGGGCGTCCCACCCGAGGTGGACGAGGCAGCGCTCCGCCGGATGCAGGCCGTGGCGGACCTCATGGACGAGGCCGTCGAGATTCCCGGCACGGGTATCAAGGTCGGTCTGGACCCCCTCCTCGGGGTCATCCCCGGCGCGGGGGACGCGGTGAGCGCGGGCATCTCCCTGTACATCGTCCTCGAGGCGGCGAACCTCGGTGTCCCCTACGACGTCGTCGTGAAGATGCTCGGAAACGTCGCCATCGACACCGCCGGCGGGTCGGTGCCCGTCCTCGGGACCATCTTCGACACGTTCTGGAAGGCCAACACGTGGAACGTCCGGATGGTCGAGGAGGCACTCGGCGTCGACCTCGGCGACTTCGACGTGGAGGCCGACGACGAACTCGGTCTCGACTCCGACACGGACGACGACGATGACGGCGGTATCGTCATCGACGTCGACGACTAAGGCTCCGACCAACAACGGTTAGTACGCCGACCCGTCACGGTCGGACATGGTCCCCCTCGGAGACGGCTTCACCCTCACCACCCTCTACTTCCTCGCCCTCGCCACCGCGACGGCGGGACTGCTCGGCTACTGGTTGCTCCAGATACGTCGCCACGCCGAACCCCCGGACGGGGACCACACGCCCGCGTGGGTCCTCGGTCTCGCCGCCCTCTTCCTCGTCCGGCCGGCGGCCGGACTGGTCGGCCTCGCACTCTACGGCCGTGTCGAACGCGAGGTGCCCCTCCACTGGTCGGTCATCGTCGCGGCACTCGCGTTCGCCGTCTGGTGGCTCCTCGGGTTCTCGGTGTCCGCGACGGTGTGGGCGTAGGTCGAATCAGGCACCCGCCGTCGCGTTCTTCTCTATCTCGCCCTTGACGCTCGCGGCGTCGAAGTCGTGGTCCGGGCGGATGTTGACGAAGTCGAGGAAGTCCTCGGCGGCGAGCAGGTCGGTGATGGGATAGTGCTCGCTCGCGGCGGCGACCACCCGGCGCGGCCCGATGCGGGGTTCGAGTGCGGCCATGGCACACGCGAGGTCGTACGCCCGCGCCTGGTCCGCCGCGTCCGCGCGGACGCTCGTCGCGTCGATGAGATAGAGCGTGTCGCGGGCGACGAGGACGTTCTCCGCCCGCAGGTCGCCGTGTGCCAGTCCAGCGGCGTGCATCCGCGCGAGGGCGCTGAACAGGTCCGGCGCGTAGCGGCCCACCTCGTCGGGCGTGAGGTCCGAGAGCGTGCGGAACTCGGGAAGGTACTCGACGACGAGGACGCCCAGTCCCTCGTGGGCGAACGCCTCGACGGGTTCGGGGACGTGCAGGCCGATGTCGCGCATCTTCCGGGTCGCCTCCAGTTCGCGTTCGGCCATCTCCAGGGGGTCCGCGACGTGTTCGAAGAACCCCTCCCGGCCGCTGGAGAACGCCCCGAGGTTCCGGCCTGTAGTGAGGACGGCGTGGAGGAGGGAGTGCTGGTCGGTCATCACCTTCACGAACCAGCGGCCGTTGACGACGAAGGGCGTCGACAGCCAGTTGTCGGCGTCGAGGAACTCCACGCGGAGGTCTGACTGGCCGTAGCGTCGGCCCACCTCGCGGGCCACCCCCTCCAGCAGGTCCCACTCGACCTGCCCCTTCAGCAACCGCCGGAACGCCATTGTCGTCTCTGACACCCCCCGACGGTATGAGTGTGTTGCCACCCCGTGTCGAGCGACGGCGCGAGGACGCGAGGACGTGACGACGCGACGGGTGCGGGGGACACGGTGAGGGCGGGCGCCCCCCGCGGCGAGACGCCTTTCGTACTGGCCGCCCATCGTGACGTATGCGACGGGCCGCACTCGCCTGCGTCGTCCTCCTCGTGCTCGCCGGGTGTAGCGCCGGGGGCGGGTCGTCCCCGACGGCGACGCCGGCGGCCGTCCCCACCGACCGGCCCGTCCCGCCGGGACTGGGCGAGGAGTCGGTGGCCAACGCCTCGGCGCTCGTCGACGCCCACGACGCCGCCCTTTCGGGGACCTCCTTTACCGTCCGCCGGGAGTACCTCGTCCGGGCGCCGAACGGGACGGTGTACGTCCGCGAGACGGTGACCACGCTCGTCGGGGCGGACGGGACCTACCGGCACGTCGAGGACCGCGACGTCTCGCCCGGGGCGGTGTTCGGCGAAGAACACGTCGAGTCGTGGTCCGACGGGAACCGGACGCTCCTCCGGTACGGGCGCGACGACGCGCGCGTCCTCGAACTCTCGCCCGGCCACGGGGCCGACCGCCGGGAGTTCCTCACCCGGCCCGACGGGGGGCGGTTCCGACCGCTCCTCACCGGCGACGGGCGGCGCACGGTCGAACGCGTCGAACGGGATGGCGAGACCCGGTTCCTCGTGACGGTCCGCAGCGAGTCGCCCGTAGGCGTCGGCGCGCCCCGTCCGCGCGGGTTCGTCGCCGACACGCCGTTCACCTACGAGTTGGTCGTCGGGATGGACGGCGTCGTCCGGTCGATGGCGGTCCGCTACGAGGGGCACTTCCTCGACGGCGGGGACGCGACGCTCACCTTCACGGTCCGGTACGTCGACGTGGGGGAGACGACCGTCGAGCGACCCGCGTGGGCCGCGTGAGCGTCGTCAGTGCCGTCGCGCAACACTTGCCGGAGCGTTTATGGGCGTCGCATTGCGATTCCCCGCATGGACTTCAGCCTACCCTCCGAGCACCGGATGATTCGCGACACCGTCCGGGAGTTCTGCGAGGAGGAGATCGCCCCCATCGCGCAGGACATCGAGGACGAACACCGCTTCCCCGAGGAGGTGTTCGAGGCCCTCGCGGACCTCGACATGATGGGCGTCCCCGTCGCCGAGGAGTACGGCGGCCTCGGCGGCGACCAGTTGATGTACGCGCTCGTCACCGAGGAACTGGGTCGCGTCTCCGGTTCCATCGGCCTCTCCTATGCCGCCCACACCTCGCTGGCATCGAAGCCCATCGAGGCCTTCGGCACCGAGGAACAGAAAGAGCGCTGGCTGACACCCCTCGCCTCCGGCGAGTACCTCGGTGCGTGGGCGCTGACCGAACCCGGCAGCGGGTCCGACGCGAGCGACATGGACACCCGCGCCGAGAGAGAGGGCGACGAGTACGTGCTGAACGGCACGAAGCAGTTCATCACGAACGCGAACGTCGCCGGCTCCATCCTCGTGAAGGCCGTCACGGAACCCGGCGCGGGCTACGACGGCATCTCGACGTTCATCGTCGACCCGCGCGAGGATGACGGCTTCGAGGTCGTCACCGTCTGGGACAAGATGGGCCTGAACGCCTCGCCCACCTGCGAGATCAAGTTCACGGACTGTCGCATCCCCGAGGGCCGGCTTCTGGGGGAGGAGGGCGACGGCTGGGACCAGACGAAGAAGACGCTCAACGGCGGGCGCATCTCCATCGCGGCGCTCTCGACCGGCCTCGGGCAGGGTGCCTTCGAGGCGGCACGCGACTACGCCAAACAGCGCGAGCAGTTCGGTCAGCCCATCTCGAAGTTCGACGCCGTCCGCGACATGATCGTCGAGATGGACCGCAAGATAGAGCGCTCGCGCCTGCTCACCCACAAGTCCGCGACGATGTACGACGACGGGGAGGACGTCACCCGCATCTCCTCGCTGGCGAAACTCGACGCCAGCGAGACGGCCCGCGAAGTGGGTGAAGACGCGATTCAGGTCCTCGGCGGCTACGGCTACACGACCGACTTCGCCCCCCAGCGGTTCACCCGCGACGCGAAGCTCATGGAAATCGGCGAGGGCACCTCGGAGATTCAGCGCCTCGTCCTCGGGCGCGAACTCGGCCTCTGAACGCCAGGGGTCGACTGTCCTCTCGCGACCTGCTCACACACCGCTCGACAGGTATTTGCGCTAAACTGTCCGCGTATACGTGACGTATGGACCTCACCCTCCTCCAGTTCGGCCCGGACCCCACGATGGGTCCTGGCTTCGACGGCTTCTTCACGATGTTCCGCCTGTTCGGCCTCGTCTTCGCCGTGATGGGTATCCTCGCGGTCCTCTTCCCGCGCGGGATGGGGACCCGGCGTATCCGCACGAACACGGGCTACGAGGCGTCCGTCGAACCGACCGGCGTCCAGCAGGTGGCGACGCGGGTGATAGGCGCGGTGTTCGCCGTCATCGGTCTCGCGATGGTTGCGGGCGTGTTTCCGTGAGCGAACGAGAACGGGAAGCGCAGCGAAGCCGTGCGATCCAGCTCTCGTAGCGCCGGCTCACTCCCGCTTCTCGTCCGCGAACCGCCGCCAGCAGTCGACGTCCACGTACGCTCCCTCCACGAACGCCTCGCGTTCGAGGGTGGCCTCCCGCTCGACCCCCGCCTTCTCCAGTACGCGCTCGGAGGCCGCGTTCGTGGCGTAGGTCCGCGCCGCCACCTTGTTCAGCCGTCGCTCGCGGAAGGCGTAGTCGACGAGGAGTTCGACCGCCTCGGTGACGTAGCGGTTCCCCCAGTGGTCGGGGGCGGCGGTGTAGCCCACCTCCGCGCGGCCCCACGGTTCGACCCCCCCGTCGAGGCTCACGAGACCGACCCGCTCCCCGTCGACGCGGGCGAGCGAGACGACGCTGTCGCTCTCCCCGAGCGACTCGAACCACGGCTCCTGTGACCGCCGGTTTCTGGGGACGTCGCCGGACGTGGACCGCCGCACGTCGGGGTGGTTGCGGAGGTCGACGAGGAAGGGCCGGTCGCCCTCCTCGACGGGACTCAGTCGGACGCTGTCACCTTCGAGGAACGTGGCGTCGGGCATACGCGCTCCCACGCGGCGGACGGCTATCTCGCTTCCCGTCTGACAGGCGTCTCCGTCTCGTCGGCGTGGCGGCGGTACAGCGCCTCGCGATACGCCCCGACGAGCAACTGGTCGAGACCGCAGGCGAACAGCGCGAACCCGCCGAGGAAGGCGGCGACGGTCCAGAAGTCGAACAGCCCGAGCGACGAGGGGTCCCGGAGGGCGCCGAGCGCGGCCAGCGCTCGCCCGATGCGCTCCAGCGCGCGGAAGAAGCCGTCGCCGGCGACGGTGAGGACGCCCGCGCCGCCCACCGCGGCGAAGACGGCGGCCGTCTGGACGACGGGACCGGGGCGGCGGTCGTCGAGTGCCGCCCGGAGGCGGTCGGGGTCGCCCGCCCGCACCGGGCGGGTCCTGAGTTGTCGGCGAAGCTGGTAGCCGAACGCGAGGCCCACCAGCGCCCAGAGGACGCCGGCGAGTCCATCGAGGAGCGTCGTGCGGTCGAGGAGGAAGTAGAGGCCTGCCGCCGAGAGGAGGAGTGCGACGGTTCCGGCGCGGGGGAGGTGCACCACGCGTCGACCTGGCGACCCGGACATACCCGCGAGTCGGGCGACGGGGCGTATGAACTCGTCGGGTATGAGTCCTAATCCGGCGGGGACCGCCCGCGTAGCGACACGCCCAAGTCCGGGCCGCGCGGGGTCCCCGCATGGGCGTTCCCCTCGACAGCCGTGAGGCGCAGGCAGAGGAGGTCGTCGACCGCCTCCGCGAGGCGTATCCGGACTCGACCATCTCGCTGAACTACTCGAACCGCCTCGAACTCCTCGTGGCGGTGGTCCTCTCGGCGCAGTGTACCGACGAGCGCGTGAACTCCGTGACCGAGGACCTCTTCGAGACCTACCGCACGCCGGAGGACTACGCGAACGCGACACAGGACGAACTCGCGGACGCCATCTACGGCATCACGTTCCACAACAACAAGGGCGGCTACCTGCAGGGCATCGGCGAGCGAATCGTCGAGGAGTTCGACGGCGAGGTGCCCGACACGATGACCGACCTCCAGAGCCTCCCCGGCGTGGGGCGGAAGACGGCGAACGTGGTGCTCCAGCACGGTCACGATATCGTGGAGGGCATCGTCGTGGACACGCACGTCCAGCGCATCTCCCGGCGACTCGGACTCACGGAGGAGGAACGGCCCGAGGCCATCGAGACGGACCTCATGACCACCGTCCCCGAGGATCACTGGCAGCAGTTCACCCACCTGCTCATCGACCACGGACGGGCGACCTGCACGGCCCGGAACCCCGACTGCGCCGACTGCGTGCTGGAGGACATCTGTCCCTCCTCGAAACTCGACAGCGAGGTCGACCTCGCCAGCGGCGAGCCGTGGTGAGCAGCTCGGAGAGGAGTCAGAACAGCACGTCGTACTTGCTGACGTACCGTCCGATGCCGATGACGTAGGCCAGGAGCCAGAAGAAGACGTAGCCGAAGACGCCGACCCGGAGTCGTCGCCGCCAGAAGCGCATGTTCTCGTCGCCGATTTCGTCGAGGAGGACGTCCTCGTCGTAGTCGTGGTAGAGGTCGTGTTCCCACTTCGCCCGGAAGATGCGGACGATGCCGGTCCCGCCGAAGCCGAGCATGGCGTACGCCTGCAGGCCGAAGAAGGCGTGGATGGCGGCGAGGCCGCTCAACTGGTCAAACAGTCGAGGGGCCATCCAGAACACGACGGGGACCGTCGTGAGCGTCAGGCCGGTGACGATGAACTTGAGGTGGTAGGTGAGGACGTCCCACGTCACCTCCTCGGCGTCGATCATGATCCACGCGCCGTAGAGGAAGAGGGGGAACGAGAGGGTCACCGCCCCGGCGACGAGCGTCGCGATCTGTCCGTCGCTCAGCCCGAACATACTCGATGTTCGACCGGCGGGCGCTTGAGGGTGCCGGAAGCGGCGTCCCCGCCGGTCCTCGGAAACGATAAACCGCTCGCGGCCGTACCCGTGGCACATGGCCGACCCCGACTCCGCCCCGTCCACGGACGACGAGCGGACGGTCCCCGACGGGTCGCGTCCGGACGACTCCTCCGAGAACTTCGAGGACGACCTGTCGCTGGAGGAACTCCGCGCGCAGGTCGAGGAGAAGTACGACTTCGACAACTTCGGCCCGCGGGACATGGCGCAGATGACGGCCCGCGAGTGGGACGCCGTCTTCGACCCCGACTCGTGGATCACGGGTCCCGAACTGCTCGACCGGGTCGAGGCCGACGTGAAGACCCGCGTCGTCCAGCGAGACGTGTTCGCCCGCGTCGAACGCTTCTCGGACCCCGACCGACTGGTCGCGTACTCCGACGAGGGGTACGCCGTCGTCTACGAGGACGGCACCGTCGAGGGGATGGGGACGGTCCTCCGGGACGTCAAGCCCTCGGTGGCGCTGGCCTCGATGGACGACTACGACGTGCCCGAGATGCCCGAGGGCGAGGTGCTGCCTCGACCGCTGGAGGTGCCCGAGGGGACCGGCGAACTGGGCAATCAGGTGTTACAGGTCGTCGCGGGGGTGCAGGTGCTGATGGGCGTCGCGCTGGTGTTCTCGCCGCTCGTCGTGGACCTCGGGCGCTCGTGGGTGGTGGCGCTGGTCGCCGGACTGGGATTTCTCGTCATCGGCGGCCTCCTGTTCCTCGTCGTCGCCAACGCCAGACTCTCCGATAAGTTCCGGGCCGAGGAGTACCGCAACCGACTCCGCGCGGTCGGGCTGGACTCCGACGAGCGACCGGCCTTCTTAGACGACCTCGAACGGGGGCGACTGCCGGGGCGCGACGGGGGCGAATCCGACCTCGACGAAGAGTCGGCCTGAGGGGCCACAGCGCCGCTCTACGCGCGTTCGGTGGGTTTATACGAACACGACACCGAATCCGTGACGTGCATGAATAGACGGGAATTTCTCATGACCGCCGGCGGCACCGCCGGTGCCGTTGCCGCCTCGGGAGCGGCCACCGCACAGGAGGGTAACAACTCCAGCGGCGGAAACGGTTCGGGCGGCGGCGGTGGTGGCGGGAGTAGCGGTCCCATCGACTACGGTGGGTGGTTCTCGGACGTGCCCTACTGGGGCGGTCCCGGCAGCACGCAGGACATGACGGGCCAGTCGGAGGTGACCATCGAGGTCGGCGCGGACGCCAACGACGGCCTCTCCTTCGCCCCCGCTGCGGTCCAAATCGACGAGGGGGCGACGGTCATCTGGGAGTGGACAGGTGCGGGCGGCGCGCACAACGTCGAGGCCGAGTCCGGCGCGGACTTCGCCTCCGAGATCGTCGGCGAGGAGGGCCACACCTTCGAGTGGACCGCCAACACCACCGGCGTCGTGCCCTACTTCTGCAACCCTCACAAGGGCCAGGGGATGAAGGGCGCGCTCGCCATCGGCAGCGACCTGCCACGACAGGCGGCGGGCGGTGCGGCGACGCCGGTCGACCCCGAGCACATGGGTGTCCCCATCCAGGCGCACTTCGTGGGTCTGGCGACGGTGCTGATGGTCGTCTCGTCGCTCATCTTCACCTTCTTCCTCCTGAAGTACGGTGAGAGTGCCCACACGAAGGGAGGGAACAACTGATGAGTTCCGGAAACAACTCCTACGGCGATATCCACCGCTACGAACCGGCCCGCGAGAGCACGGCGGCGGCCATCGCCATCGTCCTGCTGACGGTCGTCGAGATCGTGTTCGTCGGGATGTTCAGCTACGGCCTCGCCACCGGGTGGGGCTTCGACGAGTTCGGAAACATGTTCCTCGGCGGCCTGCTGGCCGTCATCTTCGTGGACCTCGCGTTCATCCTCCTGCTGTACCGCAAGGAGTTCTTGCCCGACGTGATGGTCGTCAAGAAGCGCCGTCGCAAGTGGGAGGACCTCTACATCCGCGAGGAGGACATGTATGGTACCGACTCGACCGGTGACGCCTGGGAGAGCGTGAAACGTGCGGTCTACCCCTACTACAAGAAATAATGGCTGACGAAGACAAGTATCCGAGCGAAACCGGCCGCCGGCGCTTCGTGAAGGGCGTCGTCGGCGCTGGCTCCCTCGCCGCGGTGGGGACCGGTGCCGCGGCCGCTATCAACACCGCCACGTCGCCGACCGGCGCGGGCGGTGGTATCACGACGTTCAAGGGAATCGCCAACACCGACGGCCCCGCCCCGCGCGGGATGCCCATCGTCCCCGTCGAGATTCAGGACGACGGCACGATCAAGGGGGTCTGGCCGGAGGTGAAAGAAGTCGAGGAGGCTGGCCGGACGATCCAGATCGCCGAGATGGAACTCGGTGGGGTGACCTACACCTCCGAGTGGTTCCAGTACTGTGGCGTCCAGACGTACGCCGGTATCCAGCCGAGCTACGAGTCCGACAACCTGTTCAAGTCCGCACCGAGTCCACCGTACGCCTGGCAAGAGGAGGTCTATGGTGAGGGAGACCCCATCAACATCCGTGACTTCCAGGACTACCGGACGTTCAGCACGGGCATCGGCAAGGCCGGTCTCGGCAAGCCCGCCATGTGTACGTGGCGCTCCGAGGAGGGCGAGAACACCATCCCGGTGCAGGTTCTCCGCGCCCCGCAGGTCGAGCGACTGGCACAGGAAGACGAGTTCATGGCCGCCGCGACCGACCAGGGCGTGATGGCGTGGCTCGACAAGTGCACCCACTTCTGCTGTGTCCCCGCCTACAAGGCGTACGCGCAGTCCGCGAACTTCGGCGCGGCGAACAAGGTGTACTGCCAGTGCCACCAGTCGGTGTACGACCCGTTCGAGATCGTCGAGAAGTCGTTCGTCGCCCTGCCCCGTCCGGAATGAACAAGACGACCCACCACTAGCACAACACAATGAGTCTGGAACGAAAGGACGAACACGACCACAAGGGCTGGATGAAGGGCCGCGAGCTCTCTCCCGTCGAGAAGGGCTACCTCACGGTGCTCATCTGGCTCGACCGGCGTCTGCGCATCGTCGATTACCTCGAGATTCTCGAGAACCTCTACTACAAGGCGAACCTGCAGATGCCGAAGAGTCACACCGAACAGTACAACCTCGACAACAAGTTCTGGTACTGGTACCCCCTGTACGCGCTCGGGTCGTTCAGTACCATCGCCTACGTAGTAGCCGCCATCAGCGGTGCGTTGCTCGGCTTCTACTACTCGCCGTCGACGGCGGCGGCCGAGACTGGGACCGTCGCGTACTCCTCTATCACGTTCATCATGACGGAGCTGAACTTCGGGTTCCTGCTCCGGTCGCTCCACCGGTGGAGCGCGCAGGTGATGGTCGCGGCCGTCTTCCTGCACATGCTGCGGGTCTACTTCACGGGCGCGTACAAGGAGCCGCGCGAACTCAACTGGATCATCGGCATCGTGCTCATCTCGCTGACGATGGTCTTCGGGTACACCGGCTACCTGCTCCCGTGGGACCAGCTCGCCTTCTGGGCCGGCCAGATCGGCGTGGAGATGTCGCTGTCCATCCCGCTGGCCGGCGAGTGGGTCGCACAGCTCCTGTTCGGCGGGTTCACCCTGAGCCAGAGCACGCTCATGCGGATGTACATCCTGCACGTGTTCTTCCTGCCGTTCATCACGACGGCGCTCATCGCCATCCACATCGGTATCGTCTGGATGCAGGGCATCGCCGAGCCCCACTGATTCGGCGCTCTCGCGGCGCACTTCGCCGCTCTTCTCGGTTCGTCGCGTTCCACACCCGCTGGCCGCTCGATACCGCGCGGTCCGCCGGACGGTGACGACCCCGAGAGCACGACGGAAACCGCCGAGAACGCCGGGACGGCGGCGCGGCTAACACAACCTTGATGATTGGCGGGCCGCTAGCTGAACTAAGACATGGCACCGAGCGACGACGAGGGTGAGGTCCGCGCCGACGGGACGGGTATCGTCGCGCCGGACGACGAGACCCCGACCTGGAGCGAGCGGAAGTCCCGCTCGCAGGGCCTCTCTCGACTCACCTACGAGTACTTCGAACGCGCCCGTCGGGAGGACCAGGACCTCCGCACGGAGTCGAGCTACGTCGAACGCGACGTGCTCGGGTTCCCGACGTGGCCCCACGAGATGATTCGCAACCTCGCGATTACCAGCTTCTTCGTCGGGATGATCATCTTCCTGGCGGCGACGCTCCCGCCGCACATCGGCCCGCCGGCGAACCCGAGTCAGACGCCGGCGGTCATCCTGCCGGACTGGTATCTGTACTGGTCGTTCGGCCTGCTAAAGCTGGGGCCGCTGAACCCCGACCTCACCATCCTCGGCGGGCAGAAGCTGATGGCCGACCGGACGTACGGCGTGCTGGCGAACCTGGTCGTCGTCGGGTTCATCGCCATCGTGCCGTTCCTCAACAAGGGGAGCGCCCGTCGACCCGTCGAGCAGCCGTTCTGGGCGGCGGTCGGCGTCTTCGGCGTCGTGTTCTCCATCACCGTCGCGATGCTGTCGGTGAAGAACCTCCTGCCGATGGACCCGAACCTGCTGTTCGACCTGACGTTCCTCCTGCCGTTCGTGGCGGGGTTCATCGCCTACGGGGCGCTGAAGACGATGCGCGAGGGCTACATGTTCGAACTCAACCGCCGGTACTACCGCCTCCGTCCCCCGAAGTAGTCGGGCGGAAGTGACGGAGTGAAGTAGCCGGAACCCTTCTTTCGAAGTATGGCAGACGCCGACGAGCCACGGCGCGGCGCAGACGGTGACGTGGTCGTCCCGATGGAGCTGTACAAGGTCGTCACCGTCTTCTCGACGCTCATCGCCGTCTTCTGCGTCGTCTTCGGGTTCATCCTGCTCGACGCCGCCACGCTCGACGCGAGTCTCCTCCGGCGGGCGTTCACCGACCTGCTTGCCGCGGTGGGCCTGCGCGCTGACGAGGGGGCCCTGGAGATAGCGTTCGCGCTGGCCGGCATCCTCCTCATCGGTGCCGGTGCTGGCACCTACGTCCTCGGGACGCGGTTCCGCACCGAGGGAATGGGAAACCATAAAGACGACGCTGACTAACGATTCGGCAATGGCTGACGAATTCATGAAGGGGCTCGCCATCCTCATCGTCTGCGGGCTGGGATGGATGGTCCTCGCGGGTTGGTACAACACGCCGGGGTTCGAGGCGGCCCAGTTGACGGGCGCGACCTCCGGTGCCGGAACGCTCTACGACCAGGTCGCCTACGTCCTCCGGGACGGGTTCTTCTGGGCGGCCGTCCTCGGACCGGTGACGTTCTGGCTGGTCCTCCCGGCGATCAGCGAGTACCGCGGCCGCAACGCCAACTGACTCACTTCTCCGCCCCGCCGACCCGACTCGGCGGCACCGCCGTCACGCCCCTTCCGGAGTGACTTCGCCACCCGCGCCTCGCCCGGACGGCTCCGCCCGCGTACGGCGAGTGCGCCGACGCGCCCCCACCGACTTCCCGGGAACGGCGCGTCTCGCGCGCTCCGGTCGGCGCGGGCGGACCACTCGTCCCGGGAGAGCCGACGCACTCGGCGCGCTCGCACAGTCGAACCAGACGAACGGCGCCGGGTCGAACGGGAATCGGCGCGTCCTGCTCTCGGTCGGGGAGCGACGAGAAGCGGTCTGCAGCGGCCCGTAGCGGTTCGTAGCACTCCGGTAGCGGTCCGTCGCAGGCTGGCAGAACGAAGCGGGCGTCCGCCTCAGACGATCGAGGACCAGACGCCCTTGACGAGGAAGAACAGCGCCGTGTAGGCGGCGTACGCGAGGACGAGCATCGAGGCGGCGATGGCTCCCTTGGGGCGCTCGATGGGGATGCCCTGTCTGGCCTCGACGAGGCGCGACTCGAACTCGAAGAGGTCGGTGATGACCATCCCGACGACGAGCATGGAGAGGACCATCCCGGCCTGGTACTGGACGGTCACGAGGTAGAACGACGCGACGACGAGGAGGATGTTCGTCGCGACGCGCGCTGCGCTCCGCGAGATGGCCTCCGTGCCGCCCTCGTCGGCCGCTTTGACGATCGAACGGTACTCGGCGGCCCGGGCGCCGATGTTCGCCACCACGAGCACGAGCACGACGTACTCGATGTACGGGGCGAGGAGCGCATCGACGGGGCCGAATAGCGAGGCGAACGGCTCCAGTTGCATACGTTATCCGCAGTCGCGCACCCATTAGAGGTTTTCCAATCCGGCGGGGGCGCTCGGGCCCGCCGGCGCGGGTCACTCCGGTCCCGTCGGGACCGACCTCGGGTCGACCAGCGGGAGGTCACCGGCGCGCCCCAGTCGGACGGGTTCGCCGGCCGGAATCGACCCCGCGCGCCGGTCGTCGGCTAGCAGTTCCACGTCGGCCTCGTCGCGTTCGACGCACAGCGAGAGGGGGAGAGGGAGAACCCAGCGGTCGGTGTCGATGGCGAACGGGGCGACGGGGACGACGGCGGCCACGCCGGCGGTGGGCGCGAGCGAGGGGCCGCCGGCGGCCGCCGCGTAGCCGTGACTGCCGAGGGGCGTGGCGACGACACAGCCGTCCGCCCGGAAGCGCGCCACCTCGCGGCCCCGGTGGTGGACGGAGTACTCGGAGATGCGCGCCGGTTCGGCGGTGACGAGCATCGCGTCGGTCAGGACGTGCTCGCGCCCGCCGGGGTACTCCACCGCGACGACCGACTGGTCGACGGTCTCCAGCGTGCCGCGGGCGAGGTGCGAGAGCGCCGCGGCGGCCCGCTCCCGGGAGAACGAGAGGGGACCGCAGACGTCGACGGCGAGCGTCGGGCGCGCGCCGTCGGGGACGAGCGAGAGCAGGGCCGACTCGCCGACGGCGACCACCGCCTCGGCGTCCGCCGGGTCGTCCACCACGTCGCCGGCGTCGGCGGCGGCGGCCGCGATGATCGGGTCGTCGCCGACGATCGCCAGTCGGGTCGACCCGCGTCGTCCCGCCCCGGCGGCCCGCGGCCCCGCTCCCTCGTCGCTCATGCCCGTCCGGTCGGGTGCCTCGGGCAAAAGCCTACGGTAAGTCGCCCGTGATGCGCATCCCCTCGGCCTGGTTCTCGCGTTCGAGGTGAGCCACGATGTCCTCGCGGGACTGGCGGGCGAGGGTCGTCTCCTCGCGCGCGAGGCGGACGACGAGGTCCGTCAGGAGGACCGCCTGTTCGCGGAGGTTCCGCGGTTCGAGTTTGTCCAGCGTGTCGGCACGGGTGTGGCCCCACCCTCGCCCGCGTTCGCCCGTCTCACTCATGAAGTGGACGCCGGGGACGCCGCCCTCGAGGACGAACGGCCAGTGGTCGCTGTGGGGTCCCTGCCCGGGGTTGGTCTCGATGGGGTGGTCGAAGCGGTCGGCCGTGGAGGCGATGGCCGCGTCGAGGTCCTCGAAGCCGTGGGTGAACCCGTTCAGGGTGCGTCCCCGGACGACGCCGTCGTTGTTGACGACGGCCTTCACCGAGTCGAGGTCGACGCGGTCGGCCTCGTGTTCCGCCCCGCAGAGGCCGACCTCCTCGCTCCCGAAGGCGACGAAGCGCACGCGCGTCTCCAGGTCGTCCTCGCGCATCGCCAGCGCGTTCGCGAGTTCGACGACCATCGCCGTCCCCGCGCCGTTGTCCATCGCGCCCTCCGCGATGTCGTGGGCGTCGACGTGGCTCGTGACGAGGAGTTCCTCGTCGGTGTCCGGCCCGAGGACCGCGTGGACGTTCTGGCTCGTCGTCTCCTCGTACTCGCAGTCGACGTCGACCGTCACCTGTTCGCCCTCGAAGCGGCGGGCGAGGCGCGCGCCGAGTTCGCTGGAGACGCCCACCGCGGGCACCTCGCCGATGGGGGCGTCGGCGGTTCCGACGCTCCCGGTCGGGGCGAGACAGCCCTCGACGTGGTTGCGGAAGACGAACGCCGCGGCTCCCGCCTGTACCGCCCGGTAGTACTTCTCGCGGCGGTGGATGAACCGGTCGTGGTAGTCAGGGACCGTCGAGGAGCACATCACGACCGCCCCGGAGAGGTCGCGGTCGAAGTCCTCGGGGAGGCCGTAGCCGAGGTCGACGAGTTCGCCCGTCACCTCACCCGCGGGCGACCGGGGGAGCGCGATGCAGTCCCACGTGTACTCGTCGGCCACGGTTTCCTCGCCCGCCCGAACCGCGCTCGACCCCCGCGTCCACCCCTGGACGGGGAACTCGTCGAGGTGCGCGTCGCGCGCGCCGGCCTCGCCGAGGGCGTCCCGGGTCGCCTCGGCGGCGGCGCGTTCGCCCGCACTCCCGGCCATGCGGTTTCCGATGTCGACGAGGGTCTCGAGGTGCTCCCAGCCCGCGCGACTGGTGAACGTGACGCCGATCCAGTTGCTGTCGCTCATGGCGACGCTGTGGCCGGGGCGCGCCTAAGCGTTGTGTCACGTGGGCTATTCACGTGTCCGTATATTTTTCACGGCGTGCGCGCATCTGCGACCAACCGTGGCAGGAACAGGGCGGTACCTCCGGCTCGAGGCGGTCGACGGCCCGACGGGGCTGACGGTCGCGGACGAACGATTCGACGTCGTGAGAGTCGCTTGCTGCGGACATTACATTCTATACTCGCCCCCATAGTATACTAATTCTAATTTATTCCATATTTAATTCAAATAAAAAATAATACGTTATTGACTCGGTTCACGTGACGGCGGGCGAATGGCGAGGTTTTTGCCTCTCGCCCTATCAGCACGCACATCATGCGGGACGTACTCGCCGAGTGGCGGCCGGTCATCGACGGGGAGATTGAGCGACTACTCCCGCGAGCGGTCGACGAGGAGTACCTGACGGAGTTCTTCGGGTCGCCGTCGTACGAGTACGACCCCGACGCCATCCAGCAGGCGCTCTCGGCGCCCATCTGGAACCTGCTCGACCGAGGGGGCAAACGCTGGCGCGCGGTCCTCTTCTTGCTCGTCGTCGAGGCGCTCGGGGAGGACCCGGAGGCGTACCTCCCCTACGCGTGCATCCCCGAGATACTCCACAACGGCACCATCATCGTCGACGACGTGGAGGACGGTGCGTCCATGCGCCGGGGCGAACGGGCGCTCCACCACGTCCACGGCACGGACGTGGCGCTCAACGCCGGGAACGCGATGTACTTCCTCCCGCTGAAGGTCATCACGCGCAACCCGGGCGACCTCGACGCGGAGACGCGACTCGCGGCCTACGAGATGCTGATGCACGAACTCAACCGCACGCACCTCGGCCAGGGGATGGACATCTGCTGGCACAACCGCGAGACCATCGACATCTCCGAACTGGAGTACCTCGAGATGTGCGCGTGCAAGACCGGATGTCTCGGGCGCATCGTCGCCCGCCTCGCCGCCATCGTCACCGAACAGGACCGGGAGACGGAACTCGCGCTCGCGCGCTACGCCGAGCAGATGAGCGTCGCCTTCCAGATCGGCGACGACATCCTCGACGTGGAGACGGCACTCGAAGCCGGCGGCGACTTCGGGAAGGGCATCGGCAACGACATCCGCGAGGGCAAGAAGACGCTGATGGTCATCCACGCCGCGGCGAACGCGCCCGCCGAACGGGTCGCGCGACTGGAGGAACTGCTCTGGGCCGACGACACCAGCGAGGAGGAGGTCCGCGAGGTCGTCGACATCCTCGACGAGACGGGGAGCGTCGAGTACGCCCGCGAACAGGCCGAACGGCTGAGCCAGCGCGCGCGCGACGAACTCGACGGGCTGGACCTCGCGCCCGGCCCCGCCGAACAGCTCTCCTCGTTCACCCGCTTCGTCATCGACCGCGAGGTCTGAGGCGCGGTTGCAGACGTTTCTTGTAGGGTCCGACCGGACGGTCCCGCATGACTCCCGCAGCCGACGAGGGGGAGGCCGCCCCCGACTTCGGGTTCGACTTCGACCTGCTCCGCGAACTGACCGAGACCAGCGGCGTCCCCGGCTACGAGGACCGCATCCGCGACATCGTCCGGCGCGAACTCGACGCGGCGACCGACGAGGTACGCTCCGACGCGATGGGCAACGTGGTCGGCACCATCGAAGGCGAGAGCGACTACGAACTCGTCGTCACCGCCCACATGGACGAGATCGGGTTCATGGTCCGGCACGTCACCGACGAGGGGTTCCTGCAGGTGGACGCCCTCGGCGGGTGGGACCCGCGCGTGCTGGCCGCCCAGCGAGTCACCGTCCACACGGAGGCCGGCGACCTGCTCGGTCTCATCGGGTCGCCGCCCCCGCACACGCAGGACGAAGACGAGAAAGCCAGACAGCGCACCGTCGAGGACGTGTACGTCGACATGGGGATGGACGGCGAGGCCATCGAGGAACGCGTCTCGGTCGGCGACCTCGTGACGATGCGCCAGACGACCACGACGGTCGGCGACCACGTCACCGGGAAGGCCCTCGACGACCGCGTCTGCCTGTTCGCCATGCTCGAGGCGGCGCGCCGACTGGAGGACCCCGCCGTGACCGTCCACTTCGCCGCCACCGTCCAAGAGGAGGTCGGTCTCCGGGGGGCGCAGGCGCTCGGCGTCGACCTCGACCCCGACCTCGCCGTCGCCCTCGACGTGACCGTCGCCAACGACGTGCCGGGCTTCGAGAAGGGCGACCGGGTGACCCGCCTCGGGAAGGGGGCCGCCGTCAAACTCAAGGACAGTTCCGTCATCACGAACCCGAAGGTGAACCGACGGCTCCGCGCCCTCGCAGAGGCCCGCGACATCCCCCACCAGTTGGAGGTGCTCCCTCGCGGCGGCACCGACACGGCCGGGTTCCAGAAGGCGGGCGGGGCGAAACCCGTCGGGGCCATCTCCATCCCGACGCGGTACCTCCACACCGTCACCGAGAGCGCCCACCACGCCGACGTGACGGCGGCCATCGACCTCCTCTCGGCGTTCATGGAGACAGAGACGGGCGCCCACGACTACACGCTCTGAGTCGAGGCGACACGCGCCCCATCGCGAACGTTTATTTCCCTTCGGAAACTACTGAATCAGAAGGCCCGCGGCCGGTTCTCTAGGTTTACCAACCAATGTGCAACTCCTCCATCGACTCCGAACAGGACTTCGCCGAGGCACTCCGCTCGCTCGTCCGGGAGGCGGACCGAAACGGCGTCGCCATCGAAGGCGGGTGGGTGGTGACGGGGCCGGACGACGCCCCCGGGTGGGACGTGGAAGTCGTCGAACTCGCGTCCGGCGACGACGAGGCGTGACCGAGAGGGCGACCACACTCCATTCCAGTCGTGACGCTCGCCGGCCCCTCGCGCCCGCTCACCCGGCGGACCCATTCGCAGCCGCCCCGCCCGTCTCCAGTGCGGACTGGTCCACCCGGTAGATAGTGACGCCGTCGAAGCGCTTCGCGACGGTGACGCCCGGCACGCGGTCGAAGGACACCTCGCCGTAGGCGGCGCGTTCGCGCGGCCCGACGTAGACGTAGTCCACGTCGTAGGCGGCGAGGTACTTCGCGGTGCGGCGCGGCGAGTCGCCGAATATCCAGTCGGCGTCCCTCGCGCGCTCCGTGTACGCCTCGCGCCCGCGGTAGCCGATCTCGTGGGCCCACCCGACGACGCTCTGGTGGCCGGTGAGCGTCGTCGGCGCGTTAGCCCACGTGTAGGGCTGCCTGCCGGGAGCCTCGGCGACGACGACCCGACCGGGTCGTTCGTCCAGCCACCGGATGGCGGCGGCCTCCTCCGTGCGGTAGGTGTCGACGAAGGCGAGGGCGTCGAGCGTCGGGTCGTCGGTCCGCGGGTACAGTTCCTGCGCGTCGGCGTCGTAGTGGCCCTCGGCGGTGAAGTGGTCGGCGGCCGCGAGCGCACCGTAGGCGGACGTCGAGACGACGAGCAGGACCACGCCGACCTGCACGAGGCCCACGTCGCCGAACGCCGCGCGGTCCGCGCTCCGGAAGGGGGTGAGGGTGGGGGCGGGCCGCCCGCGCGCGAGCATGGTTCCGAGGGCCGCGCCCGCGGCGGGCGCCCAGAGCGCCCACACCTGCGCGTAGGTCTTGAAGACGGTGTTCATCCGCCCCGGCCCAGCCTCCTCGCGGATGTAGACGAGTTCGACCAGCAGGACGAGGCCCGTCGCGGCGAGCATCAGGACGGCGGCGAACCCCGGTCCGTCGGCGTCGGTGGCGGCCTCGCGCGGGGCGAGACGGAGCAGCGCCCACGCCCCGAGGGCGACGGGACCGGCGACGAGGAACGCGGCGAACCCGAGGAGCCACGCGAACGACCCGACGAACAGCATGCCGGCCACGCCGAGGCCGAGCGTCCGGGCGTCCACGGCGCGTCGACCCCACCCGAGCAGATACGGCAGGGTGACGAGCAGGAAGGTGCCGTGGACGACGAGCAGTCCCACGAGCGGGCTGTGGTCCTCGACGAGGGCGACGGCCCGACCGCTCGCCGTCCCCAGCCAGAAGGGAAGCGAGAGGAGGACGCCGCCGACGGCGAGGAGGGCGACGACGCCGAGTGCGCCGCCGGTCCACCGGAGTTCGCGGGCGAGCCACGAGTCGGGCCGGCGGGTCTCGTCGCCCCCGAGGCCGACCAGCGAGAGGGGGTCCGCGGGCGCGAAGGCGACTGCCAGCCACGCCACGCCGAAGACGGTGGGGAACGACCACGTGTTGACGACGGCGACGAGCGCCGAGAGGGGGGCGAGGGACCCGAGCAGGAGCCACCGGCGGCCCACCTCTGCCTCGGGGGTGCGGTAGTAGCTGTACGCGAGGGTGGCCGCCAGCAGGAGGAACGGCGTGCTCATCATGTGGGCGTGCAGGTCGCCGTTGAGGTAGGCGAACAGCGGGAACTCGTTGATGGTCCCCGGGATGACGCGACTCGCGCCCCAGTAGGTGAACTCGCCGACGGGGTCGTAGCCGGCGGCCGTGAAGCCCTCGATGCCACCCACTCCAGCGGCCCAGTTCACCAGACCGTCGGGGAGGACGCCGCCGAGCAGTCTGAGGGGCGTCCAGAGGTTCGAGGCGAGGCCGACGAAGAACGCGCCGAGGGCGCCCGCCGTCGTCCGGTTCGCCCCCATGTGCGCGCCGACGCTCCCCGCGAGGCCGTAGGCCGCGGTGACGAACATGCCGAAGAAGCCCGCCAGCGCGAGGTTGTACGCGAAGCGCGCCTCGGTGAACGTGAGGCGCGCGAGCAGTGCCGCGAGCAGGTGGCCGCCGTAGTAGTACTGCACCGCCTCCCCGGCGAACCAGAAGTCCCCCGGGGGGACGCTCTCGGCCCGGAGGAGGCTCTTGAGGAGGCCGAAGTCGAGGAACTTCTCGCCCATCGTGGCGTGGACCGAGGGGTCGACGGCCCGGACCGCGACCATCGCGAGGAAGGCGAGCGTGAAGACGACGGCCGTCTCCGCCACGGCCTCCCACTCCACCCCCACCAGCGCGCCGCGACGGACCGCGAGGGCGAGCAGGGAGACGAGGACGACGTTGCCCGCGAGGAGCGCGGGCCACCCGAAGGAGACGTGGCCGACGGCCCACGCGACGAACCCGACGATGGCGAGTGCGGCGGGGAGGGCTACGCCCGCACCCCGGTCCGCGAGGCGGGGACAGAGGGCCGCGAGGAGGGGGACGCCGGCGACGAGAAGCGAGAGGTACGTCGCCAGCCACAGCGCGACGAGACCGTATTCCATATCGCACGACGGGTTCGCCTGTGTATATCCCTTGTGACAGCGCGTGGGCGGTGCTCGGCGAAGCCGAACCGCTTTTGCCTCGCACGCGCGTTCGACTCGGGTAATGCCGACCGTCGGTCTCGTCATCCCCGCGTTCAGCCCGGACCCCCGAGCGCTGTCCACCTACGTCCGGGCGCTCGACGAGTACCTCGCCCCCGAGACCATCCGTATCGAACTGGACGACCCGACCCCCGAACTGGTCGGGCGACTCGCCGACCTCCCGGCGACGGTCAACGCCTTCCCCTACCGTCGGGGGAAGGGGGCGGCCATCACCGATGGGTTCGAGGCGCTCGACACCGACATCCTCGCGTTCGCCGACGCGGACGGGAGCACGCCCGCGAGGAGTATCGTCGACGTGGTCACCCCCCTCCTCACGGGCGAGGTGGACGTCTGCGTCGGGTCGCGTCGCCACCCGGAGGCGGTCGTCCAGAGCCACCAGACGCACGCGCGCAGGCGGATGGGCGACGCGTTCGCGTGGCTCGCCCGCCGGGCGCTGGAAGCGGACCTCTACGACTACCAGTGCGGGGCGAAGGCGCTCACCCGCGACGCCTGGGTGACGGTCAGACAGCACCTCTACGAACCCGGATTCGCGTGGGACATCGAGTTCGTCGCCATCGCGGCCGCCTTCGAGTACCGCATCCGCGAGGTCCCGGTAACGTGGTGTGACAGCCCCAACTCGACTGTCTCGCCCGTCAGAACCGCCGTCTCGATGGGACGGAGCCTCCTCACCGCCCGCCACCGCGCGAAGCGCCTGCAGGACCACGGCCTCCACCGCGCGTTGCCCGCCGACGACACGACGGCGCTGGTCGACCGGCAGGGTGGGACCGACAGATGAGTGTCGGGTCGCGCGCCCGTGCACTCCTCTCCGGCGTCCGCTTCGGCCAGTTCGTCTCCGTCGGCGCCGTCGGCGCGGTGTTCGACCTCTCCGTCTCGACGGCGCTCATCGTCCTCGCCGGGTTCGCCCCGGAGCTGGCGAAGCTCGTCGGCGCGGAGGTGGCCATCGTCGTCATGTTCTTCATCAACGACAACTGGACGTTCGCCGACGAGGGTGCCGGCGGTGTCCTCCCCACCCTCCGCCGACTGCTGACGTCGAACCTCGTCCGCAGTGGCGGCGTCCTCGTCCAGGTGCTCGTCGTCCGCTCGCTGACGTCCCTCCCGCTCTCCGCCGAGGTGCTGGGCGTGGAACTGTGGAATCTCATCCCCCTCCCCATCGCCATCGTCGCCTCGATGTTCGTCAACTACGTCTTCGAGAGCCTGTTCACGTGGCGGGTGGCTGTCGACCCGGAATAGCCCGACGGCGCCACGGTACAACGTGACGCGGGGACGGACGAACCACAACCCTTACCTATGCGACTCGGGTACGAAGAGGTAGCGGGATGGGATAGCCAGGAGATTCCGCCGGGCTCATAACCCGGAGATCGGTAGTTCAAATCTACCTCCCGCTATGATTTTGCCGAACTTGACCGTCGAGCGAGGCGTCTCGGCGCCGACCGGCGTGTTCGGCACTCATAGCACAAGTAGATTGGAACGAGACTGCGAGCGGAGCGAGCAGGCGTCGTTCAAATCTACCACCCGCTACTCACGCGCCGTCTTCGGGTCCGCGATACCTTCTTACTTCGAACGGGTCACGCTCCAGTAACGAGGGTGACCGAACAGCGGGCGCTCGTAAAGACGCTGGCCGATGGCAGTGATGGCGTGTTAGCGTAACCCGCGGGACGTCCGAGATTCGGCTCGGACAGTTCACCTCCCGCTATTTTCACCCGCGAACCGTCGACAGCCACTGCACAGCACTGCTCACCCCTCGCTCGCGTTCAGCGCCGTCCGGTTCACCTCGTAGATGGTCACACCCTCGTTCTCGAAGGCCGTCGAGATGCCGCTGTGGCCCTCGAACTCCCTGAGGTCGCGCCCGAAGCACTCGCGTTCCTTCGGGCCGACGTAGACGTACTCCACGTCGTACTCGCGGAAGGTCTCCGTCGCGTCGGCCCACGAGCCGATGTAGACCGCGACGACGGCGTCCACGCGCTCGAAGTACGCCTCGTCGCCCCGGTAGCCGCGTTCGTGCTCCCACCCGGCGAGCGTGGGGACGCCGCTGAACGTCGAGGGGGCGTTCACCCACTGATAGATGCCGGTACAGCCGTACTCGGGGCTGCGGACCCCCGGCATCGTCATCATGTTGGGCGTGCCCTCGCGGGCGTTCAGCCACTCGATGGCCTCGGCCTCCCGGGGGTGCCAGTCGCGGACGAACCGCGTCGCGTCGAGGGTGGCGCGGACGTCGTCTCCGGTCCACGTCACCTCGCCGGAGGTGTCGTTGTAGCTCACGAACGGGCCGGCGAGTTGCCAGCCGCCGCCGAGGACGCCGAAGCCGCCCGCCGAGACGAGCAGGAGGGCGATACCCGCCCGGAGCGCCCACGCGCCGGAGGCACGCGAGAGGTAGCCGTCGCCGTCCGATGCGGTGCTGGCCGTCCGGTCTCGCAGGCCCCCGAGCGCCCGGGCGAGGAACCCCCCGGTCGCCACGCCCCAGAGGAGCCACACCTGCATCGACACCTTGTAGACCGTGTTCCAGCGGATGGCGTTGGGGTCGTGGGGCCACACCTTCGCGTAGGCGAACTCGACGGCGACGACGAGACCCGCGCCCGCAACGAGGAGGACGGGTTCGTACGGGGCGAGCGCGGTCCGCCCCCCGTCGGATTCTGTCGTACCGAGTGGGTGTCGGGCGGTGGGGTCGTCCGGGGCGTCGGACGCGCCCGCCCGCGCGAGCATCCACCCGCCGCCGAGCAGTGGACCGACGAGGCCCACCACGGCGAGGTCGGTCAGGCCCGCGACGACGACGCCCGCGAGGCCGACGAGGGCGGCGACGACAGCGGCTGGCGTCCCGAGGCGACCCCTGACGCGTGCGAGGAGGACGCCGGCGAAGACCAGCAGGAACGCCCCGTAGACGAGGAAGAGGGGAACCATCGCGCTCCGGGGCGGGAGCCAGCCGATCCCCTGGCTCTCGGGGCGGTGGAAGAGGAGGAACGGCGACCCGACGAGGACGGCGAGGACGCCGAGTACCCCGGCGACGGGGACGGCCGCAAACGGCCGAGAGAGTTCGTCGAGCGTGCGGGACCCGCCGAAGCGCTCGCGGCCGGGCAGGAGCGTCACCGGGTGGGCGGGCGCGAGTGCGACCGTGAGCGCGGAGAGGCCGAGGGCGGTCGGGAGGCTCCAGAGGTTGACGAGGGCGAGGAGGCCGGCGAGGAGGCCCACGGTCGACAGGAGGAGCCAGCGCTGGCCGCGTTCGCGGGCGGGCGTCCGGAAGTAGGCGAGACAGCAGGCGGCGACCGTGAGCAGGAACGGCGTGCTCATCATGTGGGCGTGCAGGTCGCCGTTGACCCACTCCCAGAGGGGGAAGACGGTGATAGCGTCGGGAATCACGTAGCGGCCGTACCAGTAGTTGAACGTGAACGGGGTGGTCTGGCTCACGAGGACGGCGTCGAGGGGTGCGCGGATTCCGCCCAGGACGGCCTCGCCGACGGTCCGTCGAGTCTCGGGCGAGAGACCGAAGTCACGGATGGCGACGCCAAGGAGCATCCGGGCGGGCGTGGCGAGGGTGCCGGTGAACCCGACGAGGAAGGCGGCGAGGACGCCCGCCGTGCGTCGTCGCGAGGTCGTCGCGACCTCGTGGACCGCAGTCCACCCCGGAATCGGGACTCCCGCGAACCGCTCGCGCCACTCCAGCGCGCGGCGGACCCGTTCGACGCCGTTTCCCCCCTCGCCGGTCAGTTGTTCGCGGACCGTGAGGGGGACGAGGAGGACGAACGCGCCCGCCCGCACGACGAGTCCGGCGAGGAAGGCGGGGAGGGCGAGGAGCGTCCCGACGAACCCGGCGAGACCGCCGACGGCGTCGTGTTCCCGTCTGCGTGCGGACTCCCGCTGGGCGACGAGCGCTCCACCGAGGCCGTAGGCGGCACTCACGAGCGCGCCGAAGTAGCCCGCCAGCAGGAGGTTGTAGGCGTAGCTCGCGGGAGTGAACGTGAGGCGCGCGAGGGCGCTCCCGACGAGGTGGCCGCCGTAGTAGTAGCGAAGCGACTCGCCCGCGAACCAGAAGTCCTCGACGGGGAGGTGGTCGGCCCGGAGGAGGCTCCGCAGGAGGCCGAAGTCGAGGAACTTCTCCCCGCCCGCGGCGTGCGCGGCGGGGTCGAGAGCGCGCATGGCGACCATCACGGCGAAGGCGACGCCGAAGACGGCGAGCGTCTCACCCACCGCGCGGGCGTCGAACTCGTAGCCCCTGCGGGTCAGGGTGGCGGCGAGGGCGACGAGGAGGGCGACGCCGCCCCACGTCCCGGCGGCGAGCGAGAGGCGGCCGACCCAGAAGGCGACGAGGCCGAGAACGGCGAGCGCCAGCGGGAGACCGAAGGCACTCCCGAGGCGGGGAAAGCGGGGGAAGAGCCGCGCGGCCAGCGGTTGGCCGAGGAGGGAGAGGGCGGCGAACGCGAGGAACCACAGGGCGGCGAGGTGGTACTCCATTCACATCGTTCGGAACCGCACCGCGGGTAAATCTCTTGTGACCTCAGCGACGGGCGGGCATCGGGTCCCCGAGGTGTCGTCCCCTCAGGTCTGTGCCGGCGCGTCGACGCCGAGTTCCTCGAGGAGCGTCTCGGCGGCGGCCGCCGAGGATCCCGGGCCGCGAGCGGTGACGAGGTCGCCGTCGACCGTGACGCTCTCGTCGGCGTCGAGTTCGGCGTCCCAGTTGCCGCCTGCCGCCTTCACCTCGTCTTCGACCCAGTAGGGGAGTTTGCGCCCGTCGGGCATCCGGTCGTACTCGTCGACGATGTCCTCCTCCCACTCGTTGGGGAAGCCGGTCACGTCGCGGCCCTCGACGAGGCGGCCCTCCCCGTCGCCCCACGTGAATCCGAGGATACCGACGGCGTGACAGACGACGAGTGCCGTCCCGTCCTCGCCTTCGACGGCGTCGGCGAGGAGGCCCCGTGCGTGGACGTCCTGATTGATGTCCCACTCGGTGCCGTGGCCGCCGGGGAAGACGACGGCGTCGTAGTCGGCGGCGTCCTCGCCCGCGACGGGGGCGGGGTCGTTCAGTCGCTCGTCGCTCTCGATGATCTCCTTCAACTCCTCGACTCGCTCCTCCCCGTCGGCGCTCTCGGGGTCGAGCGAGCGCTCGTCGACGACGGGTTCGTCGCCGCTCGGCGTCGCGACCGTAATCTCGACGCCCGCGTCCGAGAGCGTCGTGAGCGGCTCGATGCACTCTTCGGCCCAGTACCCCTCCTCGCTGACGACGAACAGCGCTTTCGTCATACCAGTATCGAGGGGACTGACACGGAAAAGGCCCGGAGTACCTGAAAATACCGAGGCTTCCTTCCCGAGTGACCTGTCGGCTCGTCGGCCGGGGTCTACCCGTCGCCGTGTTCGTCGACGATGACGACCTCGCCGTCGACGACGTCCACGTTGATGAGCGTCTTCACGTCGTAGTCGGTCATCTCGTTCCCGCCGCCGACCTTCTTGATGACCGCGACGATGTCCGCGACGTCCGCGCCGACCTCCTCCAGGGCCTGCGTGATACCGAGCAGGGTGCCGCCCGTCGAGAGCACGTCGTCGAGCAGGAGGACGCGGTCGTCCTCCGCGACGTCGTTCATGAACATCTCGTTCTCGGAGTAGCCCGTCACCTGCGCGAGGCTGACCTCGCCTTCCAGCCCGTACTGGCGCTTGCGGATGACGACCAGCGGGATGTCGGTCATCAGCGAGACGGCGGTGGAGATGTGGATGCCCATCGCGGCGGGCGTGACGATCTTGTCGACGTTCTCCAGTTCGGCCTTGCGGATGATGCGGATGGTGATCTCGCGCAGGAGGCGCGGGTCGAGCATCGGGACCCCGTCGCTGATGGGGTGGACGAAGTACTCGTAGTCGCCCTTCTCGATGATCGGAGCCTCGCGCAGTGACTGGGCCAGCCGGTCCATGTCGCCCGTATCCAGCGGGGGACTAAAACAGGCGTGGTACGACTGAGCCGTGTGTTGCCGTGGCACGACGCACCCGACGCTAGCCGGCCCCCGTCCACACGAGGAGCAGTTCGGTCCGACCGTCGGGGCTGCGCCAGACCAGCCGGACCGTCTCGCCGGGCGAGACGGCGACACTCGCGCGGTCGCCGACCTCGACTCTCCCCTCGCCCCACGTCCCGAGGGAGGTGCCGTCGGCCCCGACGAAGTGGACTCGACCCCCGTCGAAGCCGTCGCCGTTGAGATGCGTGACCGAGAGCGTCCCGGTTCCCGCGTCGTACGACGTCCGCACGGCGACGTTCGGTCGCTCGGCGGTGTGGTCGAGGACGCCCACTGCCGGGACGGCGATGCTGGCGAACAGGAGCAGGACGATACCGACGAGGAGCACCTCGCTCACTACGCGCGAGTCACCTCTCCTGTCGGTGCGGAGTCCCATCGATCGACCGAAGGGAAGTCGGCCCCGGGGATAGCTAATCGGTGGTTCGTCAGACGCACGTCGTCGCGTCAGACGGACGAAACGGGCGATTAGGCCCGGTTCACGCGAGGTGGAGGCGGAGCGCGAGCCACCGCGCGGCCGGGAGGACGAAGTCGCCCATGGAGGCGAAGTGGTCGAACCCCGCGAGGAGGAGGAAGTCGACGCCCGTCGCGACGGCCACGCCGAGGACCACCGCGCCGACGCGAACCGACCGTCTGCCGCCCAGCACGCCGACCCGCGTCGCGAGCGTCCACGCGGCGACGAGGCTCGCGACGACGAGGCCCGCCTCCGCGAACTCGGTGTCGGCCCCGAACTGATGACGGCCGAACTCGTCACGCTCGCCCGGAACGCGGACAGCGGGGGCCGATGACGACGAACCGATGGGCGTTCCTTGGGGTCGGGGGACTGCTCGCGGCCGGGGCCGTCGGCGCGCGCCCGGGCGGACGGCGACCGACGGGCCGCCGGTCGCTCTCGACCCCGACCCCGAGGTCGTCGCGACGCTGCGCGCGATGGACGTCGACCCGGACCGGCCGATCACGGACCTCCTCCGGGAGTCCGAGGCCGGTCTGGTACGCCTCGGTGGCGGACCTGGTCCGGAGCGCCCGCGCGACGGGCGCGTACCCCGGCCGATGAGCGAGCTGGCCACACGGCCGGCGGTCGTTCTTTCGGTTCGTCCCCTCTTTTGTTCCTACTCGACGTATCGCGGGGGAGTCGCTACAAGCGGGGGCTCCAGACCGCGAGGAGGTGGGTCCGTCCGTCGGGGCCGCGCCAGACGACCCGGACCTCCTCGCCCGCCGGGACGCGAAGCGCGACCCGGTCGTCCACCTCGACTCGGTCCTCTCCCTACGTCCCGAGGGTGGCACCGTCCGCCCCGACGAAGTACACCGCCCCGCCGCCGAACGCCTCGCCGTTGATGTGCGTGACCGCCAGCGTGCCGGTCTCAGTATCGTAGGCGGTCCCGAGGGCGACCGTCGGCCGCTCGGTCGTGTGTTCCAGCGCGCCGATGGACGGGAGGGCGATGCCCGCGAAGAGGACGAGGACGGCACACGTGAGGAGGACCTCGTTCACCACGCGCGAGTCCTCCCTGCCGCCGGTTTGAATCCTCGCCGTTCTCGACTCGTCCGTATTCGGGAACGAGTATGGCTGATGGCCGGTTAGTCACCTGGTGAGGTCGCGTTACGTGCCGTCGAACGAGGGGTTAAACCGGTTAGTAAGGACGGAGCGACGACTGAGTGCTCCAGTGGCCGATCGCCATGCTTGTCGGCCATCTCGGTACCAGCTATCACGATCTGGCGGCACGGTTAATTCAGCTAATCGCCCGTGGTGATCACACCTGGGCAGAGACGGCCGAATCATCTCACAAGCGTTTTCGCTGGTCCGCAAGAACGGAGAGTTCCATGTGGCAAACCCGAACTAGGAGTTGTACCCCACTGTGGGCGCACGAACGTGGCAGCAACTGACACTACTGTTCCCTTTGTGGAGTCCATCAAGTCGTCTACACACAGTTGGCCTCGGCGACTTGCATTTCCGCTCACGACCGTTCGAGGCGGTCTCTCGATTATCTGCCGATTCGGAAGTAATCCGGCCGCCAGCTATCCCTCTACGTCTGGCGGCCGATCGACTCCTCGCATGAGTTCATAACCGGGCGCAGCCGTGTGGCTTCCTGTTTCTGCCTCGCTCACCTTGCCACCTCGCGCGGGCTATATCGCCTGTTCTAGACCTCCACGAGAGCGCCTTTCTCGGCATCTCTCGGTCGTGGGAGTGCACGCGCGCTGTCCGCTCGCTCATTGACGTCCTAGTTCACCATCTGGTCTCTGGTCCGCCACCTTCTTGCGGACGCATACACTGATCGGGAACTGCTCAAGAGTACTGCACAAATCAGCTTCTTCACATTCTACAAATGCGACGCAGCAGGTCTGTTGCTCCTGATATCCAGGGGAAGTCAGATCGCTGTCATGGCCGCGACAGTCGGTAGCGCTTGGCTACTCCCCCGGATATTTCCCTGAAAGCAGCCAAATCCGATTGTGAGATTTCAGCCATACGTCGGTAGATTGCCATGGCGAGCTGAGTCTTCTTGACGATGCTTATAGCCTCTCTGAAGACCAAAATCGGCACGCTCGTGATCGAGCTATCCGCGGACCATAGCTCTCGTCGAGATTGGCGTTCACAATCGGATCGGCCCAGTACTCTGTCGATTATAATCGGAGCGACGCGCGCAACATTTCGGCTACGGGGGGACTCGTCGAGCGAACAACAGTGCTGCACCTATCGATACGTAGTTACCATCGGTCTGGACCGAATCTTCCGAACGTCTGCGTTAGAAGTGACGGCGAGGTACCGAACACCACCCGCTACTCCCGTTCGCCTATTCGTCAGCTGCAGTAGCAAGAGAACGGGGCCGTATCCAGACGTCTACACAGAGTGCTGAGCTGGTCGAGAGTTATCCCAGCCAACCGAACAGCGTAGTGCGGGGTCACGACGAGTTGGCCTCGGACGGTTCACATTCCACCAAGCGACGCTGGTCACTCGTCCGCGACGTCTGGCCGAGAGTTTATATCAGAATTCGCAACTATTCTCCCTATAGATGCAGGTCTGCCGGTGGTGGGCGTGACGTCTCGACTCTCGCGCGGTGAATTGCTCCGTGCGCTCCGTGCGTTCGCCAACGAGCTCGGTGGGCCACCGACCCGAGCGGCGATGAACGAGGACGGGCCATACTCCAGCCAGCCGTACTACCGTGAGTTCGGCGGGTGGAACGACGCGTTGGCGGCGGCCGGACTGAGGACGAACCATCGTAACGGCGTCCCCGAGGCGGAACTCGTCGCCGAGTTACAGCGACTCGACGAGCTGTTGGAGCGTGTCCCTCGATTCGAGGATATGGAGGAGCGAGGGGCATTTTCGGGGCATACGTACATGCGACGGTGGGGCTCGTGGCCCGAGGCGAAGGTCGCGGCGGGGCTCCGGCGAGAGACACGAACGAGTCGCCGTATCGAGCGTGAGGAGTTGGTCGACGCGCTCGTCGAGTTGGCACAGGAACTCGGAAAGGCGCCGACACAGTCGGAGATGAACGAACTGGGCGAATTCTCACAGCGTCCGTTTTATCGGAAGTGGGATTCCTGGGACGAGGCGCTTGACGCCGCCGGATTGACTGCCGATCGCAGCTACGGCACATCAGACGAGCGGCTCCTCGAAGCGCTACGGTCGCTTGCCGATGATCTCGGCTACACGCCGACGGTAATGGAACTCAACGAACAGGGGTCGTTTTCCGTATGGCCATATCTCCATGCGTTCGGCTCGTACAACGATGCCGTTCGAGCAGCCGGTCTTTCCGTGAATAAGGAATACGACGCGCTCATGGATGCACTGCAGTACGGCAAAGGCTGGTCTGTCCAGCGAGAGAAGGCCCTCGAACGCGACGACTGGTCGTGCCAGCATCCGGGTTGCTCAGTAACTGAGGAGGACCACCAGACGACATTCGGATGGGGACTGGAGGTCCACCATGTGACCAAGTTCAGGACGTTCGACGATCCGGAAACTGCAAACGAACTGTCGAACTTGATCACGCTCTGCCGTCCCCATCACGCCAAGTGGGAGCGACAGGGCTCCCCGGACTAGTTCTAAAGCGTGAGTAACCACGTTTGATTAGCGAAGTGAGCTACGCGACTAACAGTCGCAACGCGAGCCAGCGGGCAGCCGGAAGGACGAAATCCCCCGCCGAGGCGAAGTGGTTGAAGCTCGTCAGGAGGATGAAGTTCGTCCCGGCGCCAAGTGCGAGGCCGATGCAGACCGCGCCGGCGCGCTGGTACCTGGGGTTCGAGGACAGTGTGCCGAAGAGGGCACCGAGCGCCCACACGGCCACGACGGTACCCAGTGCGAGGCCGATGTACGCGTGGACCTGCAGGAGGTCGCCACCCGACGTCGACGAGTAATGGAGGTAGACGAACAGCAGCTGTGCGCCGATGAACACTCCCCCTGCGGTCGTCCAGCCGACAGTCCCGAACTCGGTGTCGAGGACCTCGCGGACGACGCCCATCCTGACGACGCCGTAGACGCCCAGCGGGTACAACATCAGCAGGTAGCGGACGCCGATTTGCGCGTGCAGCGGGAGCACGCGGATGTAGACGAGGGTGAACAACAGCGCCGTGAGCACAATGAACACGTCGGCGACGACCAGCGGGTCGTGGCGGTCGGGGAGTGCTGTGGATTTGCGGAGGCGACGAACCGCGAGTGCAGGGAAGGCGACCAGCACGCCGAGCAGCGGCGTGGTCTCGAGGATAGAGAGTTCGACGGCCGGGGTGCCCTTGTCGATGAACGGGGCGGCCACATCCCCGCTCCGGAGGAACGTCCCGACGAGTCGGAGCGGTTCCTGGAGGATGACCGTGAGTCCCCCCGTGAAGTACTCGACGAGGATGAGCAGTTTGCTGCTCGCGCCGCCGTCGCTTCCAGAGCGTGTGGCGCCCGTCTCGCCGGGCGTGACGGTATTCCCGTCGGAGGCCAGCGGTTCGCCGTTGTACGCCGGCCACAGGTTCGCCGGCGTGACCGGACTCCCGACGACGAGGTAGTTCGTCAGGAAGAACGGCACGAGCGAGAGGCCGAAGGCGACCGCCACGGTTGTGAGCGTCCGTACGTCGTTCGAGCGTGCGGTCGGCAGGTCAACGGCGAGCAGGGCGACGAACAGGACGAGGCCCTCCATCGCGTTGATCCACGTCACGAACCCGACCCACACGTACGCGAGCGCGCGGAACCGCGCCGCGCTCCCCGAGCTATCGGTCTCGCGCGACCGGTACAGGCAGTACAGCGTCGCCAGCAGGAGTGCCGCCACGACCGCGTGGCGCTTGGGGATGTTCGCCCAGAAGCCGAAGCCCGTCGCCGTGACCGTCGCCACCCCGGCGAACACGCCTGCCCGCCGCGAGTGCATCCGCGCGAGCAAACGGTAGAGCAGGAGGGCGACGGCGGCCGAGGCGAGGGTGGTGCTCACCTCCAGGGCGAGCAGCGCGAACCACTGCTCCGTGAGCGGGGTGGCGACGGCGAGGTTCGCCGCGAACGCGCCGAGTGCGAGGGCGCTCCCCGCGAGGGTCGCCTCGCGTTCGTGGTCGAACTCGCGGCCGAGGAGCACCGCCAGCGTGAGGACGAGGAGGCTCCAGAGGGCGGCGAACGCCACCCGCGGGTCGGCGACCGTCGCGACCCCCTCCAGCGTCCAGAGGAACGGGAGCGCGAGGAAGACGTGGCCGTAGTTCCGGCCGTAGAGCTTCCCGTCCACGAGGTGCATCCCCGGCGAGTTCGCCTGCGCGTACCGCACCTCGCCGACGTGGAGGTGGCCGTCCGCGACGCCGACGAGCGTGTTCGCTATCGTCCAGTTGTCGTTGATGACGAACCCCGTGCGCCAGAACACCGACCCGAAGATAACCGTCGCGAGGAAGACGCACAGGCCGAGTCGGTCGCCGAACAGCGCCCGGCGGAGGTGCGCCCTGAGGGCCTCGAACCGCTCGCGCGTGTCGCCCGTGGTGTGATCGAGGAGCGTCTCGGTGCTCATTCGCGGACCTCGACGGTGACGTTCCCTGCGTAGAGCGTCTCAACGCGCTCGCCCGCGCGGAGTTCGAGCGTCACGGTACCGGTGTACGATTCGTTCGCGATTTCATTCCGTGGGAGGGTCGTCTCCGGCGCGCCGACAGTGGGCTGCTCACTATCAGCATCGAGGAACGTGATGCCGGTCGTGTAGAACTGAAGCGCCGGGATATGTACTTTGTAGGCGACGACGGGACTACCGGTCACGTTCGACGCCCGTAACGTCGCAGGCTCGATGTCGAAGGCCATCCGCGTCTCGCTGTCGGGAATCGACTCGATGAGTGCCCGCTCGGGAACCGACTCGGTGGAGACCTCCCCCCACCCGGCATCCCGGGTGAGGTCGAGGAGGCCGACCCCCGGTCCGGAGAGTATCGTCGCGACGACGAGGATGCCTGCGGTGAGGTACGCGATGCTGTCGGGTGATGGGACGTCCATAAGGTGAGAGTAGTGAGGTGGTAGCCGATGCGGGCTGTCGAATCAGACCGAGTCGGTAGTCTGCTGGATGACGGTCTTCTGTCCGTCTTTTATTGCGGTAATGGTGACTCTTAGCTCGTCGGTATCTTCTGCACTAAATGAGTGAACCTGTCCAACGTCGTTGAGCGTCGTAGAGCCACTATTAACGGTACTGCTTCCTCCGTCAATGTCCTCGACGACAACTTGGAGCTTACTTGCAGTCCCTTTGGTAGTCCACGTAACGTCGACTGCGTTGTTCGCATCGTCGAAGTTGATATTCGCACCAGCGTTCACGTTACTCTGCACATTGTCGCCCAGTCCGAGGACGAACGTCCCGATGACGGCGGCCAGGATGACCGTGATGGCCACCATCAAAATCACGCCGATAACCGGCGAGACGGCGCGTTCGTCGCCCGTTAGGAATTCCTTGAGTTGCATTGTTGTTGGTTCTCCCACGCTCAGCCGCCGAATCCGGCCGGGTCCCACGTGCCATCGTGGACTCGCGCCGCGCGGCGCGACAGTACTGCCAGCCGAGTTCTTTGACTCGCGTGTTATTCATGGAAACGAACCAATCACACATAAACCCTTCCGCTATTCCTATGTGTTCGGCGCCGAGGACTGTTCAGCGGAGCGTTAGCAGGCAGGTGGCACGTGGGTCACAGCACCCGTTCTCAGTACTGAGCCACGGGCGACGACATTCAGAACGATTAAGCGGCCGACACCCGGTGAGTGAGGTGTGCAACCGGAACCGGCGGTTCTCCTCGCCGTGCTCGCGCTCCCGTTCCTCGGTGCGGCGCTGATACCTCTCGTCTACCGGGTTCTGGGGGAGCGGACGGCCTACTTCGCCGCGGGCGTCGCGGCGGTCTGTCTGGCGCTGCTGTTCACGCAGTACGGGATGGAGGGCCGCGTCGTCGTCGAGTGGATACCGCAGTTGAACGCGAACCTCGTGCTGTACCTCGATGGACTCGCCTTCCTCATCGCCCTGCTCGCCTCGGGCGTCGGCGTGCTCATCTTCACCTACTCGGGGGGGTACATGCACGGCGAACCGTGGCAGGCGAAGTACTACACCTCGCTTCTGGTCTTCATGGGCGCGATGCTCGGCGTCGCCCTCGCGGCGGACCTCATCGCGCTGTTCGTCTTCTGGGAGCTGACGAGCGTCGCCTCGTTCGTCCTCATCGGCCACTACCAGCGCAGCGAGTCCTCTCGCTACGCGGCGCGCAAGTCGATGCTCATCACCGTCTCGGGGGGGCTGTTCATGCTCGTCGGCTTCCTCCTGCTTCGCTTCGTCGCCGCCGACGCCATTGGGCAGGCCACGTTCGCCCTCGTCGGGTCACCCGACTCCATGATTGCCAACGCGGAGGCGATGCGCGCCGCGCTGGAGGAGTCGGGCCTCTACCTGCCCGTCCTCGCGCTCGTGGGTATCGGCGCGGCGGCGAAGTCCGCGCAGGTGCCCCTCCACATCTGGCTGCCCGACGCGATGGAGGCACCCACGCCCGTCTCCGCCTTCCTCCACAGCGCGACGATGGTGAAGGCCGGCGTCTACCTCGTCGGGCGGTTCCGACCGTTGTTGATAACGGACGAGTGGATGCTGGCGTTCGCCGTCCTCGGACTGGTGACGATGACCGTCGCCGCCATCCTCGCGGTGGGCGCGACGGACATCAAGGAACTCCTCGCGTACTCGACTGCCTCCCACCTCGGCCTCATCGTCGCCGGATTCGGCATCGCCAACGTCTACGGCGGCGAGACGGGCGTCCTCCACATCCTCAACCACGCGGTGTTCAAGGCGTCGCTGTTCCTCGTCGCTGGCATCGTCGCCCACGAGGCGGGCACGCGGGCCATCGCCGAACTGGGTGGCCTCCGCGAGGACCTCCCGATAACGGCTGGCATCACCGCCATCGCCGCTCTCGGGATGGCCGGTCTGCCGCCGTTCAACGGCTTCTACTCGAAGGAACTGCTGTTCGAGGCCACCTACGAAGTGGGCCTCGAACACGGCGGTCTCTGGTGGCTCTTACCCGTCGTTGCGGTCTTCGGGAGCGTCTTCACGTTCCTCTACTCGATTCGCTTCCTCATGCTGTTCTTCGGCGAGAAGCCGTCGGGGCTCGGCGAGGTCCACCGCCCGCCGTGGGCGATGCTCGCCCCGCCGCTCCTGCTCGCTGGTATCGCCAGCTATCAGGCGCTCTCCTACACGGGCATCCTCCCGCAGGTGTTCCTCTCGGGCATCGCGGACCCCGCGCTGGCGAGCGTTTCCGCCGGTGAGGAGGCCCACCACTTCGACATCCACTTCCCGACGAAGCTCTCGCCGTACGTGCTGATGAGCGTCGTCACCATCGCGCTGGGGGCCGTGGCCTACCCGTTCTACGACCGCCTGCACCACGGCGTCCGGCGGGTCCGCTCGGTCGACCTGCTCAGCCCGAACGCGTACTACGACGGCGGCATCGCCGCCCTCGTGTCCGTGAGCGACTACGTCCCCCGGTACGTCCAGACGCGCCTGCTGCGGACGTACGCCTCCACCGTCATGCTCGGCGTCTGTGCCCTCGGGCTGGGCGGGTACGCCGCCGCGGGCGCGGACATCCCCGCCATCGGTCAACTGGCCCAGTCAGTGGCGGCGTTCGTCGCCGGTCCCGCGGGCCTCGCCATCGCCATCGTCCTCGGCGTGGCGCTGGTCGGTGCGGTGGCCGTGAGCGTCGCACCCTCGCACATCGCGGGCGTGCTCACGCTCTCCATCCTCGGGTTCATGGTCGCGGTGTTCTACGTGCTCGCGAGCGCACCGGACCTCGCGTTGACCCAGTTGGTCATCGAGACGCTGGTGCTGGTCATCTTCCTGCTCGTCCTCGACAAACTGCCGGCGTTCTACGGCGACCTCGACGTGCGCGAGGCGATACCGGACGCCCTCGTCGCCGCCGTCGTCGGCATCACGGTGACGTTCACCGTCCTGACGACGACGACGGACCGCCCGGACACCATCGCCCGGTTCTTCGTCGAGCGCGCGCCCGTGCCCGACGAACACGGGCACGTCCTGCTCGACTACGGGGGCGGGGGGAACGTCGTGAACGTCATCCTCGTCGACTTCCGGGCGCTCGACACGATGGGCGAGATATCGGTGGTGGCGATGGCCGCCCTCGCCGTCCTCACGCTGGTGGGGATGCGAAACCGGGGTGAGAACGCGTGAGTTCGATCGCTCCCTCCGACCGCTCACTGCTCACGCTCGCCGACGCCGGACCGACGGCCGGGGGTGACCTCGCGTGAGCCAGTCCGGCCAGCGGGGACCGACCGGCCCCGACACGGACACCACGGTCATCGCGCGCACGGTCACCCGACTGGTGGTGCCCATCATCCTGCTGAACGCCGTGGCGCTACTCCTGCAGGGGCACAACCTCCCCGGCGGCGGGTTCATCGCGGGCGTACTCACGGTGACGGCGTTCGCGCTGGTCTACGTCATCTTCGGGCGGGAGTACCTCCAGCGCGAACTCCTGCACTCGGACGCCTCGGACGGGTTCTTCGACGGCGCGGTCGGCGAGTACAGCCGGACGTTCACCTTCGGCCTCGCGCTGGCGGCCCTCTCGGGGGCCGGGGCCATCGTCCTCCCGGCGGCGCTCGGGGGCGAGCCGTTCCCGTTCCTCTCGCAGGCGGTGGTGTTCGTCGAGCACGTTCCGCTGTATCACGAGATAGAGATTCCGACGGCGCTGTTCTTCGACCTCGGGGTGTACTTCGTGGTCGTCGGCGCGTTGCTGACCATCCTCGCGGTGGTGGGGGCAGAATGACCGACACGACACAGACGATACAGACGACACTGACGACAGGGTCCGATGGCTGGCGAACCGTCGGGACGGCATCGGACCGTCCCGAGCCGACACCGGCGGCGAGGTGGTCGGCGTGACACAGGTCGTGCTGGCGCTCGTCCTCGGCTTGCTGTTCGCGCTGGGGACGTTCCTCGTCCTCCGCCGGGACGTGGTGCGCGTCGTCTGGGGGGTGACCATCATCAGCCAGTCGGCGAACGTCTACCTCGTCACGATGGGCGGCCTCTCCGGGACCGTCCCCATCCTCGGCCACGGCGTGCCCGGCGCGCCCGGGGCCGTCACTGACCCGCTGGTGCAGGCGCTCGTCCTCACGGCCATCGTCATCGGCTTCGGGACGACGGCGTTCGCCCTCGTGCTCACCTACCGGGTGTACGAGGAACACGGCACCATCGACCTCCACGACCTCGGGCGGGCGGCCGACGCCGAGGCGGAGGCCGACGGGGGGGTGGACCGATGAGCGTCGTCGTCGTCGGACCCCTGCTCGTGGCGCTGTTCACCGCCATCGTGACCCTCGCCCTCCGTCGGTGGGGGCCCGTCCAGCGGGCGGCGAGTCTGGTCGGGAGCATCCTCTACCTCGGCGTGGTCGCCCTATTGATTCGGGACGTCAGGGCCGACGAGGCGGGCTATCTCGTCTACCAGCTCTCGAACTGGCAGGCCCCCTACGGCATCTCGCTGGTGGCGGACGACCTCGCCGTGTTGATGCTCGCGCTGACGGCCGTCGTCTCCCTGCTCGCCGTCGTCTTCTCGGCGCGCTACATCGACGAGGAGGGCCAGCGCCTCTCGTATCACCCGCTGTACCACCTGATGGTCGCCGGCATCACGGGGTCGTTCCTCACCGGTGACATCTTCAACCTGTTCGTCTGGTTCGAGGTGATGTTGATGTCGAGCTACGTGCTCGTCGTCTTCTACAGCGGCCCCGAGGAGACGCGCGCGGCGCTCCACTACGCCTTCCTCAACCTCATCGGGAGCGCGGTGATGCTGCTCGCCATCGGCGGGTTGTACGCCACGACGGGGACGCTGAACATGGCCGATATGGCCCAGCGCCTCGGCGCGCCGGGACAGTACGGCGTCGACCTGCCGGCCGTCCTCGGCCTCTCGGCGCTGTTGCTCTCGGTGTTCGCGCTGAAGGCGGGTATCGTCCCCTTCCAGTTCTGGGTGCCCGACGCCTATCGCGCCGCCCCCGCACCCGTCGCCGCGATGCTCGCGGGCGTGGTCAAGAAGGTGGGCGTCTACGCCATCATCAGGCTGTACTTCACCGTCTTCGCGGCCGCGAGCCTTCCGAACCTGTCCGGGTTCGGCGGCGGCGGGGAACTCGGCTTCCTCGCCTTCTTCGGGCCGGTGTTCTTCCTGATGGCGCTCGGCTCCGTCGTCGTCGGCGGGTTCGGCGCCGTCGCCCGGAAGGACCTCGACGGCCTGCTCGCGTACTCCAGCATCGGGCAGGTGGGGTTCATCGTCCTGCCGCTGGCGGTGGCGGCCTCCGTCCCCGCCGACAGCTCAATCCGGACGCTCGGCGTCGTCGCGGCGCTGGTCTACTCGGTCAACCACGGCATCGCCAAGAGCCTGCTGTTCTTCGTCAGCGGGGCGATCCAGGGGGCCGTCGGCTCCGTCGACTTCGAGGACCTCGGCGGCCTCGCGGAGCGCGAACCCCTCCTGTCAGGGACGTTCTTCGTCGGCGCGCTGGCGCTCATCGGTATCCCGCCACTGTCGGGCTTCTTCGGCAAGCTGCTGGTGTTCGACGCCGCCGTGCAGGCCCAGTCGGCGCTCGCACTCGGCGTCTCGCTCGGCGGGGCCATCCTCACCATCGCCTACTTCACGCTGGCGTGGTCCCGCGGGTTCTGGAGCGAACCGGGGATGGCCGTCGAGGGGACGCGCGCGGACCGGTCGCTCGTCGGCGTCGCCGCCGTCCTCGCGGTGCTCATCGTCGTCTTCGGAGTGGGCTTCGGCCCGCTCCTCGAACTCGCGGAGGACGCGGCGGTGGCCGCGACCGAAACACAAGGCTATATCGACGCCGTCCTCGGAGGTGAAGCATGAAGCGTTGGCCAGCGGTCGGGGTCGTGCTCGCGGTCCTGTGGCTGTTCGTCAACGGGGTGGAGCTGTCGGCGGAGACGCCGCTGGGCCTGCTCACCACCGTCGTCGGCACGTTCCTCGTCGGTCTCGCGGTGGGCGTCCCCATCGCCTACGCGACGCGGAACTTCTACGCCGACTCCTACCGGCCGGGACACGTCGCGAGCGTCGTCCCCTCGGCCGCCCTCTACGTCCTGTTGTTCCTCCGGGAACTGCTGACGGCGAACGTCGACGTGGCCTACCGCGTGCTCAGTCCGTCGATGCCCATCGACCCGGACGTGGTCGCGGTGCCCCTGCGCGTCGAGGGCGACACCGCCATCACGACCATCGCTAACTCCATCACGCTCACGCCGGGGACGCTGACGATGGATTACGACGAGTCCTCGAACACGCTGTACGTCCACGCCATCACGGGCGGCAGCAACTACGACGCCGTCGTCGACCCCATCCGGGCGTGGGAGGACCTCGCGCTGGTCATCTTCGACGAGGACCGAGACCCCGACGAGACACCGCCGAACATCGGGGGTGGTGTCAGTGGCGACTGAGAGCGTCCCCATCTACCTCCAGTGGGCCATCCTCGTCGGCCTCGTGGTGGCGTCCAGCGTCACCCTGGTCGCCGGCTACCGCGTCATCACCGGCCCGACGACGCCCGACCGCGTGGTCGCACTCGACGTCATCGGGACGAACGTCGTCGCCATCGCACTCCTGTTCGCACTGGAGACGACCGAGGCGCTGTTCATCGACGTGAGCCTCGTGCTCGCCATCATCGGCTTCATCAGCACCATCGCCGTCGCGCGCTACGTGACGGAGGGGGACATCATCGAGTAACACAATGGTCGGAACCATCGCAGCGGTCGTCGCGACGGCCCTCATCGTCGTGGGGAGTTTCTTCCTCCTCGTCGGCACCGTGGGCCTGTTGCGACTGCCCGACGTCTACAACCGGATGCACGCCACCTCGAAGGCCACGACGCTCGGCGCGGCGAGTATGTTCCTCGCGTGCGCCGTCTTCTTCGGCCCGCAGGGTGAGAGCCTCACCGCCGTCGTCGGTATCGTCTTCCTGTTCCTGACGGCCCCGACAGGCGCGCACATGATATCGCGGTCGGCCCAGAAGATGGGCGTCGAGTTCGCGGGCGGGGCGACGTGGCCCGGCGCGACCGATAGCACGCCGGAGGCACCCGCCGACGCCGACCCCGAGGGGTCCGACGCCGAGAGCGCCGACTGAGGCCGGGCGGCCTCAGCCGTCCAGTTCCGCGACCAGTTCGTCGGCCACCCGGCCGCCGAGTCCCGCCTTGTCGCCCTCGTACTCGCCGACGGAGTCCGCGCGCACCACGAGCGCACGGGTCGTGTCCGCGCCCATCACGGTGGCGTCGTTGGCGACGACGAACGACAGGTCCGCCCGGTCGAGAATCGCGCGGGCGGCGGCGACCATCGCCTCGTCCTCCCCGCTGGTCTCCAGTTTGAACCCGACGATGGGGAGGTCGGGGGCCGACTCGCGGACCGTGTCGATGAGTTTCGGCGTCGGTTCGAGGTCCAGCGTGAGGTCCTGCCCCGAGCGAATCTTCTCGTCGGCGGTCGAAGAAACGGTGTAGTCGGAGATGGCGGCCGCGGAGACGAGGGCGTCCGCCTCGGCCGCGAGGTCCGCGACGACGGCGGTCATCTCGGCAGCCCCCTCGCAGCGTTCGACGGTCGCGTAGGGCACCTCGGGGCCGTCGTGGACCAGCGTCACGTCCGCCCCGCGGACGTAGCACGCCTTCGCCACCGCCTGCCCGGTGCGCCCCGACGCCCGGTTCGTGAGCGTGCGGACGGGGTCGATGCGCTCGCTCGTCGCGCCACTCGTGACGACGACCCGTTTCCCCGCGAGGGGGCGGGGACCGACCTGCCGGGCCGTCGCGAGGACGATAGCCTCCTCGGTGGCGATCTTGGCCTTCCCCTCCTCGACGCGCGGGTCGACGAACGCCACCCCCCACTCGCGGACGCGGTCGATGGCGTCGAGGACGCCCGGGTGGTCGTACATCGGTTCGTGCATCGCGGGGGCGATTACGACGGGGATGCCCGCGCCGAGGGCCGTCGTCGCACAGGTCGTGACGGGCGTGTCGTCGACGGCGTGCGCTATCTTCCCCACCGTGTTCGCGGTGGCCGGCGCGAGGAGGAGGACGTCCGCCCACCCGTCGTTGCCGCACAGTTCGACGTGTTCGACCCGACCCGTTATCTCGGTGACCACGTCGTTGCCCGTGGCGTACTGGAGCGACCACGGGTGGAGGATACCCCGCGCGCTCCCGGTCATGACCGCGCGGACCGCGGCCCCCTCCCGGCGTAACTCGTGGGCGAGTTCGACCGTCTTCACGGCGGCGATGGACCCGCTCACCCCGAGGGCGACGTTGACTCCGTCGAGCACTCCCATACCGGGGGTTCGGGGGCGACGACTAAAAACCGGGTACGATTCGCGTCCCGCACCCGCTCACTCCTCCTGACTCGGGTGTGGCGTCGGTGGGTCGGGGTGCGGTTCCGCGAAGTACTCCCGCATGGCCTCCATGGACTCGCGTTCCCGGCGCTCGCGTTCCTCGTCGTCGATTTCCTCGCATCCCGGGGGCACCTCGCGCCCCCGCCCGGTGAAGTAGCCCTCCGTGGCCGTCCAGTCGTGGTAGTAGGGGACGTCGCTGTCCTCGACGACGGCGAGACCGACCGTCGCGCCGTGGCCCGCCGCGACGACGGTCTGGTGTGGCTGTTCGGCCACTCTCCCGGCGGCGTAGAGGCCGTCCACCTCGGTGCGGCCCTCCCAGTCGGCGTCCACGTAGGTCTTCGACCCGCGCGTGACGATGCCGAGGTCCGGCAGGTCCGCGAGAAAGCCCGTGTCGTTCTTCGTGGCGACGACGACGAATCGGGTTCGGACGCTCTCGCCGTCGAGGGAGACGTCGAATCCGGCTTCGTGCTCCTCCCCGTCCCCGCGTTCGACTTCGGTGACGGCCGTGACGGTCCCCTCCCGGACCGTGCACCCGGCGCGTTCGGCCTGCGCCTCGGTCATGTCGAGCAGGGTCCGGGGGTTGACGCCGGCGGGGAAACCGGGGTAGTTCTCGAGGTGGGCGTTGCGCCGGAGGATGGACTCACCCGCCCGGACGACGAGGGTGTCGAGGCCCGCCCGCGCGGTGAAGATGCCGGCGGTCAGTCCGCCCACCCCACCCCCGACGACCAGTACGTCCGTCGTCTCGGTGTCGGTCCGCCCGTCTGTCGCGTCGTTCGGCATACCCGACGGTTTCCCCCCGCCGGTTACAAAGGTAGGCATCGCGTTCGCGGCCGGGGGGCGAACACTTACCCACCGTGCGGGCGAAGCGCGGGTGTGGACTCCGTCGAAGTCAGCACCCTCGTCTACCTGCCGCCCGAGGAGGTCTACGACTTCCTCGTGGACTTCCCGCGCTACGCCAACTACTCCGAACACCTGCAGGAGGTCCGCCGTCACGGCGACGGGTCGCCGGGCACCGAGTACGAACTCACCTTCGCGTGGTGGAAGCTCACCTACACGACCCGGTCGAAGGTGACGGGCGTGGACCCCCCCGAGCGGGTCGACTGGGCCATCGTCAAGGACATCGACGCGGAGGGCGCGTGGCTCATCGACGCGGTCCCCGAGGAGGTCCCCGACGGGAAGGAACACGCCACCCGCGTCACGTTCTACGTCGAGTTCCGTCCCGAGTCGGCGAACAGGAGCGCCATCGACCTCCCCGCGTTCGTCTCGCTCGGGTGGGTCATCGACAAGGTCAAACCGAAGATCAAGAAGGAGGCGGAGCACATCGTCCGGCGCATCGTCGCCGACCTGGAGGGCGAGGAGCGCCCGGTGGACATCGTCGTCCACGACCGGCCCGACGCCATCTGAACCGGGTCGGGACGCCACTCGCCGTCGGGCCGGCGGGCGTCGACTCGCCCGGCGGTCACACCGTTCTCGCTAGCGCCCCCGATGTGTCAGGGTGAGGGCGCTGGCACCGACGGTTCGAATCGCGTCGACGACGCCCGAGGGGAGGAGCGGCCCGACGAACGCCCGGAACTCGTAGATGGGTCCCCCCTCCGAGTTGAGGCGGTAGAGGAGCGGCCCCTCCAGTTCGTCTATCTCGTGCATCTCGCGCTCGGTGAGCGCGAAGTCGAACACGTCGCGGTTCTCCCGGATGTAGCGCTCGGTGGCGCTCTTGGGGATGGTGACGACGCCCTCCTGCTGGACGAGCCAGCGAATCGCGACCTGCGCGGCGGTCTTTCCGTACCGCGCGCCGATGCGGGTCAACACCTCGTCGTCGACGACGCGCCCCTGCGCCAGCGGACTGTACGCGGTCAGCAGGACGTCGTTGGCCCGACAGAACGCGAGCATCTTCTCCTGGTCGAAGTACGGGTGGTACTCGACCTGGTTCGTGAAGATGGGCTCGTCCGAGAGCCGCATCGCCCGTTTGAGCTGTTCGATGGAGAAGTTGCTCACGCCGATGTGTCTGACCTTCCCCTCGTCGACGAGTTGGTTCAGGGCGTCCATCACTCCCGCCATGTCGCCCGTCGGGAACCACCAGTGGACCAACAGCAGATCGACGTAGTCGGTGTCGAGTCGCTCCAGACAGCCCTCTGCGGCGCGGAGGAACCCCTCGCGGGTCAGGTACTCCGGGTACCCCTTGACCTTGGTCGTGAGGAAGATGTCCTCGCGCGGGACGCCCGAGTCCCTGATGGCCCGCCCGACGGCGGCCTCGTTCTCGTACGCCATCGCGGTGTCTATGTGACGATAGCCCGTCTCGAGAGCCGCCCGGGTGGCAGCCTCGCACTCCTCCGGGTCCATCTGGTAGGTACCGAACCCGACCGAAGGAACGTTCGATTCGCTGACAGATACGCACTCATCCCTCATAGTGTTGTTTCAGGCTATATGTCTCGCATCGACGGTTAGTTATCTGGTAATTACGTCACCTGCGGGTGTAATAGATGATTAATTGTAACTCTGAATAGTTGTCATTTGTTCCGTGTGACGGTTTCGACTCCGGAGACGCACTCCGAGAATTGCGTACAGTGCCGAACGGTCGGAAATAGGAGCCATCTAACGCGAGTAATCGGAGGTTCAAGACGAGACGGTGGAGCAACGATACGACGAAACCCCGCGACGGGGGCGGGTTCCCGTCGTGTGGCAGTGCGGACATCGGGCCGCACAGTTGCACAAGTGGCAACTGATAAACCACTCAACAATCAGACGGTATTCGCCGCGTTCAGCGCGGTCGGCGCCGCTGAACGCCCGAGTGCTCGACAGTTCGAACCGGAAGAAAGGACGGCGAAATGTTACGAAAGTCGACGCGAGGGACCGCGTCGAGTTACTCGTAGTCTCCGCCGTATTTCAGGAAGAAGTACGCGAGGCCGAGCGTCGAGACCATCGCGATCATCGTCGCGATGCCGAGGGTCTTCGCGCTGTCGGCGACGACGGGTTCGGCCGAACCACCGCTGGCGGGTTCCATCGTGGGCAGGTCGCTGCCGATGGCGAGCGCGCCCTTCATCCCCTGGCCCTTGTGAGGGTTGCAGAAGTAGGGCACGACGCCGGTGGTGTTGGCGGTCCACTCGAAGGTGTGGCCCTCCTCGCCGACGATCTCGGAGGCGAAGTCCGCGCCGGACTCGGCCTCGACGTTGTGCGCGCCGCCCGCACCTGTCCACTCCCAGATGACCGTCGCCCCCTCGTCGATTTGGACCGCAGCGGGGGCGAAGGAGAGGCCGTCGTTGGCGTCCGCGCCGACCTCGATGGTCACCTCCGACTGGCCCGTCATGTCCTGCGTGCTGCCGGGACCGCCCCAGTAGGGCACGTCCGAGAACCACCCACCGTAGTCGATGGGACCGCTACTCCCGCCACCACCGCCGCCGCCCGAACCGTTTCCGCTCCCGTTTCCGCTCCCGTTGCCCTCCTGTGCGCTGGCGGTCGCACTCGCGCCGACGGCGGCGACGCCCGCCCCGCCCGCACGGAGGAAGCCACGGCGACTCAGGCCCGAATCTGTGTCCATGGTGGCCCTTGGAAACCGGGCTAACTGAATGCTTCGACTCCACTTTTTTCTTCGTCGGGTGCGCCTCCGGCGCACCGCTCCTCGAAAAACCTAGGCTGAAAATGGCCGACGGCTCGGCAGAGCCTCGCCGTCGGGGAACCGCGCTCGTGCTTCGCCCTCGCGCGGACGTTCGACTGAAAACGGAAGTGGTGTCGAGTGCTCGACGCCGTCAGATGGCGAGGTCGCCCTTCGCCTTCACGACCTCGATGGCCTCGGCCTCGACGTGGTCCGTCGGGAGGTGCATCGGGACGTACTCGCGCGTCTCGAAGGTCTCTCGCTCGTCGTCGGTCCCGATGGTACACCACAACTGGACGCGGTCCGGGCCGTGCCAGTCGCCCTGACGCTTGACCGAGAAACAGGTCACCTCCTCCTCGTCGTACTTGATGACGGCGTCCTTCCGGATGCCGGGGTCCCCGTTGATGATGAGGTTGCGCATGCGACACACTCGGACTGAAGGCCGGTTAAGCGCTTCGAGTTTTGGAGGCCCGTCGGGTCCCTCGCGCGCGACGTGCCAGTCTCCCGCACGGCGACGGCCTCCGAACCAAACCGGTTTTAAGCCGCGGTCCGATACTACCGACCAACCAACCATGCAGATGCCACGCCGGTTCAACACGTACTGTCCGTACTGCAAGACCCACCACGAACACGAGGTGGAGAAGGTGCGCTCCGGGCGCTCCTCGGGCATGAAGAAGGTCAACGACCGACAGCGCGCCCGTCGCGGCTCCGGCATCGGTAACAAGGGGAAGTTCTCGAAGGTCCCCGGTGGCGACAAGCCCACCAAGAAGACCAACCTCCTCTACCGGTGCAGCGACTGCGGCAAGGCCCACCTGCGCGAGGGATGGCGCGCCGGCCGACTGGAGTTCCAGGAGTAAGACGATGGCAGGGAACTTCTACCAGGTCAAGTGCCCGGACTGCGAGAACGAACAGGTCGTCTTCGGCAAGGCCTCCACCGAGGTCGTCTGTGCCGTCTGCGGTCACGTCCTCGTCCGCCCCGGCGGCGGCAAGGCCACCATCGAGGGCGAGGTCTTAGAGACCGTCGAGCAGCGTTCCTGAACCGCGCGACGCTCCCTTCTCGACGCGGCTACTCCCGACCAGCGGCCGCGCTCTCCCCGGACGGGCGTGACGGTGGATTTATTCGCGCCAGTCGGCTACCCCACCCTATGAAATACAGCGGTTGGCCCGACCCGGGCGACCTCGTCGTCGGCAACGTCGACGAGATAGAGGACTTCGGCGTGTTCGTGGACCTGGAGGAGTACGAGGACCGACGCGGCCTCGTCCACGTCAGTGAGGTGGCGAGCGGGTGGATCAAGAACATCCGCGACCACGTCACCCCCGGCGAGACGGTCGTCTGCAAGGTGCTGGAGGTCGACGAGAGCTCCCAGCAGATCGACCTCTCCATCAAGGACGTCAACGACCACCAGCGCTCGGACAAGATTCAAGACTGGAAGAACGAGCGCAAGGCCGACAAGTGGATGAGCCTCGCGTTCGGCGAGGACATGAGCGACGAGCAGTACACCACCGTCGCCAACGGACTGCTCGGCGAGTACGGGTCGCTGTACGACGGCTTCGAGCAGGCGGCCATCCACGGCAAGGAGGCCCTCGACGGGACCGACCTCTCGGAGGAGGAAATCGAGGCGCTCGTCGCGACGGCCCGCGAGAACGTCTCGGTGCCGTACGTCAACGTGACGGGCTACGTCCAGTTGCGCTCGCCGAACCCCGAGGGCGTCGACGACGTCCGCGCGGCACTCGAAGCCGCCGAGGGCAACGGCGAGGTGCCAGACGAGGTCGAACTGAGCGTCACCTACGTCGGCGCCCCCGAGTACCGCATCAAGGTGAAGGCCCCGAGCTACAAGGTGGCGGAGGACGCCCTCGAAGCCAGCGCGGACCGCGCGAGGGACGCCATCGCCGAACGCGGCGGCACCGCCCAGTTCCACCGCGAGCGCCAGCTCGAAGACGAGTAGTCAGCGGATGAAGAGCGACATCCGGGTCTGCGGGGAGTGGCGCGAGACCCACGAGCGCCCCGTGTACACGCTCTCCGACACCTGTCCCGAGTGCGGGGGGCGGGCGGTCAACAGCGCGCCCGCCCCGTTCGACCCGACGGACCGCTACGGCGAGTACCGACGTTCACTTAAGCGCCGCACCCGCGAGTAGCGGGTATGGACGAGTTCGACATCGAGCGAGTCGCCGACCCGGACCTCGACGAGCCGGTGCTCATCGAGGGGCTGCCGGGCGTCGGGCACGTGGGGAAACTCGCCGCGGAACACCTCCTCGAGGAGTTCGACGCCGACCTCGTGGCCCGCCTCTACTCCGAGCACTTCCCCCCGCAGGTGACCATCGAGGAGGGGCGCTCGCAGCTCGCCTGTGTCGAGTTCCACGCCATCCCCGAAGTCGACCTCCTCGTCCTCACGGGCGACCATCAGGCCCAGGACAACGCCGGCCACTACCGCCTCACCGACCGGATTCTCGACATCGCGGAGGACCACGGCGTCGGGCGGGCCTTCGCGCTCGGCGGCGTCCCCACCGGCGAACTCATCGAGGAGTACAACGTCATCGCCGCCGCCTCCGACGCCGACCTGAAGGAGGAACTCGAACCGATGGTCGAGTTCCGCGAGGACGAACCCGCCGGCGGCATCGTCGGCGTCTCGGGGCTTCTCCTCGGCCTCGGCGAGCGTCGTGGCATCCCGACTGCCTGCCTGATGGGCGAGACGTCGGGTTACCTCGTCGACCCCAAGAGTGCCCGCGCGGTCCTCGAAGTGTTACAGGACATCGTCGACTTCGAGGTGGGCTACGACTCCCTCGAGGACCGCGCCGAGGAGATGGAAGAGGTCGTCAAGAAGATACAGGAGATGGAACAGGGTGCGGCGCCGAGCGACGACGACCTGCGCTACATCGGCTGACCGTCCCGCGACCTCTCCACCCGCCGTTCCCGGCCGTCCCCCTCACAGAGCACCTCGCCCGCCTCGCTGTCGAGGTAGAACGCTTCGCCCGCCCCGACGGACGCGCCACAGACCGCACAGCCGTCGGCGTGGTCGATGGCGTACTTCGTGCCCTCCACGTCCGTCCGGAGTCGTCCCGCCTCCCGTGCGGGTCGGGTCAGTCCCTCGCCGATGGCCGTGTACTCCTCCCCGTCAGCCGCCTCGAACCTGATGACTGGCACGGGTGAGGAGAGGGCCGCCAGCGCTTTACCCTTCGTGAGGTTCTTGAGGGTACCATCCCTACCTCGCGTGTGAACACGGTGGCGCAGGCGGTACTGCCGAACTGGCTCTTCCTCGGGATACTCATCGGCATCGGCCTGAGCGTCTTCGTCGCCGGGGCGTTCGTCGTCGGGCGGCGGGCGTTCCCCGACCCGCCGTCGACGGGTCCCCGGCGGAGCGGCGAGACGCGTCGTCGCGCCGAGATTCGCCAGTACCTCCGCGCCATCGACGAACCGTTCGCGGAGGACCACGTCGTCGCCGGCGAGACGGTCGAGTTCTACCTGCCGCGACGCGACGTCGCCATCACCTTCGACCCGCGGGTGTTCTACGCCATCGAGCGCGGGTCCGCCTACACGTACCCCGTCCTCGTCGAACACGAGATGCCGGGAATGTTCCTCGGGTCGCGCCTCCCCTTCGAGACGCCGGACCTCGGGTTCGGCGACGGGGAGCGGGACGACGAGGTAGACCGGGATCGGGCCGCCTTCGCCGTCCTCGGCCTCCCGGCAAGTGCAAGCGAGAACGAGGTGCGGGCGGCCTACCGCGCGAAGGTCAAGGCCGTCCACCCCGACCAGGGGGGCGACCCCGACGAGTTCAGACAGCTTCAGGAGGCCTACGCCACCGCCCGCGAACAGGTCGCCGGGTGACGCGATGCCCGGGGGAGTCCAGTACCGCGACCGCGCCGTCTACCTCGAACCGGCGTCGACGCTCGTCCTCGCGGACCTCCACGTCGGCCGTGACGCGACGAGCGACGTCGCGTTCCCCGTCGGCGAGCGGCGCGACCTGACGGGGCGACTCGAGGCGCTGCTGGCACAGTTCTCCCCCGAGACGGTCGTGTTCGCGGGCGACGTCCTCCACTCGTTCTCGGAGATACCGCGGGAGACGCCCGAGACGCTGGCGGCGCTCCGGCGGGCCGTCCGCGAGGCCGGCGCACGCCTCGTCGTCACGCCGGGGAACCACGACACGATGCTCGCTTCGCTGTGGGACGGCCCGACCGCGGACGCCCACCGAGTCGGCGGCGACGAGGGCGACACCGTCGTCTGTCACGGCCACGCGGTCCCCGACGTGAACGCCGCCCGCTACGTCCTCGGACACGACCACCCGACCATCACCATCGAGGGGCGCACGCACCCTTGCTACCTCTGGGGCGAGCATCGAGGCAGCGAGGTGCTGATGCTCCCGGCGTTTACCCGCCTCGCGGCGGGCGTGGTCATCAACCGGATGTGGGCGAGCGACTTCCAGTCGCCGTTCGTGACGGACGCGAACGTCCTCCGGCCGGTGGTCGCGAGCGAATCGAGCGACGAGGTCCACGAGTTCCCCCCGCTCGGGGAGTTCCGTCGCCTGCTCTGACCCGTCCGGGAGGACGCTTCCTGTGCAAGCGCCGGCTTCACGCTCGAAGGCGCGGTACGACGGTCCACTGAACGGCGACGTGACGCGACGTCCCCGACGACCCGTCGCGCGTCCGCCGACGCACACCAGCATGCACACAGACTACGAACTCCACGAACGCATCCAGCAGGTCTCGGGCGTCGAGGCGGACACGGACCGACTCGTCACGCTCTCGCTCCCGGCAGGCGGGTCGCTCGCGGAGGCTCGCGAGCGCATCCAGTCGGAACACGCCGAAGCGGAGTACATCGACTCGGACGGCACCGACGCGCCGGTTCGCGAGGCCCTCGAACGCGTCCGGCGCGTCCTGGGGGAGTACGAGGAAACGCCCGCGAACGGCCTCGTCGTCTACGCGGGCGTCGTCGACGGCGAGGTGGCCGACTGGATCTTCGACGACCTGCCCGGGTCCGTCGACGCCTCGGTGTACGCCCAGGCAAACACGTTCGACGTGGGGCCGCTGGAAGCCGCCTCGTCGCCCGACGCAACCCACGGCCTCGTCGTGGTCGAACGCGGGGGCGGGGCGATCGGGCGCTTCGAAGACGGCGGAGTCGAACACGTCGAGACGGTCGAGAGCGGTGTCATGGGGAAGACGCGGGCCGGCGGGCAGTCCGCCGACCGCTTCGAGCGCAAGCGCGAGGAACAGAAGGAGGACTTCTTCGAGGCCGTCGCCGAGGCCGCCGCCCGCGCGTTCCTCCCCGCCGAGACCACCGGGAACGCCACGGAGGACGTAGCCGCCGCTGACGACGACGAGCGAGGCGGCGAACCGACCGTCGACTCCCTCCTCCTCGGCGGGACCGACGTGACCGTCGACCAGTTCCAGACCGGCGAGTTCCTCGACCACCGCCTGCGCGAGCGAGTCGCTGGCGGGACGTTCCCCGTCGAGTACGCCTCCGAGCAGGGGCTGCGTCAACTCGCCGAGAAGGGGGAGAGCCACCTCCTCTCGCCCGAGGAACGGGCCGCCCACGAGACGCTCGACCGGTTCTTCGCGGCGGTCGGCGCGTCGGGGGAGGCGACGGACGACGGCGGCGACGAAGGGACGGAGTCGGACCCGGTGGTCTACGGGCACGACGACGTGGCACAGGCCATCGAGTTCGAGGCCGTCGAGACGCTCCTCGTCGCCGAGTCGCTCTCCATCGAAGAACTCGGCGAGTACGAGAAGCGCGTCACTGACATCGGCGGCGAGGTGGTGGTCGTCCCCGCCGACGTCGAGCGTGGCGAGCAGTTCGAGACCGGCTTCGGCGGCGTCGGGGCGCTCCTGCGGTTCCCCGTCGAGTGAGCCGCCGGGCTACGTCTCCCGGTCGACGACCGCGTCTGCGACCCGCTTGCCGCTCTCCAGCGCACCGTTGATGGATGACCACTCGGTGTAGTCGCCGGCGAGATACACCGGTCCGTCCGGCGCGTCCACGGCGGGGAGGGTGTCCCGGAACCCGGGTGGCTGGGCGAACTGCGCGAACTCGACGCGCTCGGTCCGCAGGTGGGTCAACTCGTCGAAGTTCCGCACCGGGAACCACGCTGCCAGCGTCTCGCGGGTCCGCTCGGTGAGTTCCTCGTCGGTCGCGTCGGGCGTCCCGAGATACGTCGCCGAGAGCAGTTGCTGGCCGTCGGGGGCGTACTCGGGCGCGACGTCCGAGAGCGGGGCGACCTGGTTGGGCGCGTCGTCGACCGCGTTGAGGAGCAGGCGCTTGCCGGTGTCGAGGGGGACGTGGTCGGGCAGCGAGAGGTACTGGGTGACACAGCCGTTCGCCGCCTCGGGCGTCTCGACGCCGGTCAACTCGGCCGCCGACGCGGGGTCGGTCGCGACGACGGCCGCGTCGAACGCGACCGTCTCGCCCCTGAGGTCGACCGTCACGCCGTCGCCGTCCGGGCGGACCGCCTCGACGGTCACGCCGGTGTCGATGGACGCCCCCGAGTCGCGGGCGCGCGCGCCCACCTGCTCTGGTATCGCGCTCATCCCGACGGCGGGGACCGCGATACGTCCCGCGGAGAGCATCTTGAAGGTGTACTCGAAGACGACGCTCGACGTGCCGAGCGAGCGGTCGAGGGTGATGCCGCCGTAGAACGGCGCGGCGAAGTTCTCGACGAACTGCCGGGAGAACCCCCGCTCGGCGAGGTAGGACTGGATGTCCGTATCGGGGGCCGAGAGGATGGCGTCGACGTCCTCGTGTTCGAGTTCGCGCTGGAGGCGGAACGTCCGCAGTTTGTCGGTGAGGCGCACGTCGGTGTTGAACAGCGTCTCGGTCAGCGCGCCGGGGTCGCGGAGGGGGTCCGAGAGGACGCTCCGGTGGCCGGGACGGGCGATGGTCGCCCCCGGCGTGAACGTCCGCAGGTCGAGGGCCGCGTAGTCGAGTTCCCGGCGTGCGGCGGGGTACGCGGTGAACAGCACCTGGAACCCCCGGTCGAAGGTGAAGCCGTCCTCGTGGGTGGTTCTGACCCTGCCGCCGACCGTCGCCTCGCGTTCGTACAACTGGACGTCGACGCCCGCCACCGCGAGGTGCCGTGCCGCCACCAGCCCGGCGAGTCCCCCACCGACGACCGCAACACGTGTCATGGCCGACAGCACTCGCGGGGAGGGTATAAACACCGGCGGGCGGCGCGGGCGGAGACGGACACGGCTTAGTCGCTCGCGGCGCTAGCGCCGGTATGGACACGACGTCGGCCTTCGAGGGACTGGTCTGTCCGGGGACGGACGAGCACTTCGACGCCGGGACGAGCCACCACCCGGAGGGACGGCCGCTGGACGCGGTGTACGACTACGACTCGATGACGCTCTCGCGCGAGCAACTCGAATCGCGCCCCACGGGGCCGGCGAAGTACGCCGAACTGCTCCCGTTCCCGCCGGACGCGCGGTTCACGCTCGGCGAGGGAGCGACGCCGCTGGTCGAGGCACCGGCGCTCGCGGAGTCGCTCGGCGTGGGTCGCGTCGTCGTCAAGGACGAGGGGCGCAACCCGACGGGCACCTTCGAGGACCGGGGGCTAGCGCTCGCGGTGGCGGCGGCACGACAGCACGGCGCCGAGGACGTGGCGCTGGCGACGACGGGCGACGGCGGGCAGTCGGCGGCGGCCTACGCCGCGCGCGCGGGACTGACGAGCCACTCGTTCGTCCCGACCCGGTCGACGTTCGTCACGAAGGCGATGATAAACGTCCACGGCGGCGACATGCGCGTCGTCGAGGGGCGCTACCCGGACGCGGAGGCGGCCTTCGAGGAGGGGGCGGCCGACGAGGACTGGTACTCCCTGCAAGAGTTCGCGACGCCCTACCGTCACGAGGGGCAGAAGCCCGTGATGTACGAACTCCTCGAACAGCTGGACTGGTCGGTCCCGGACGCCGTCTTCTACCCCTTCGAGGGTGGGTCGGGCCTCGTCGGGATGCACAAGGGGGCACGCGAGTTCCGAGAGTTGGGACTCGTCGACGACGTGCCGCCGCTGTACGCCTGCCAGTCGACGGGCTGTGCGCCGGTCGTGGAGGCGTTCGAGGCGGGACGGTCGAGTCACGACCCGTGGGAGGTCCCGGACACCGTCTGTGGCGGCATCGAACTCCCCGACCCGGCGGGCGGCGAACTCGTCCAGACGGCGCTGCGCGAGAGCGACGGCGGGGCCGTCGCGACGGACGACGAGGACATCCTCGAGAGCGCGGCGGCCGTCGCCAGTCGGGAGGGAATCGAGATGAGCGCCTCGGCGGCGAGCGCGGCCAGCGCGCTCTGGTCGGTGGCCGACGAGTACGGCCCCGACGACACGCTCGTCCTCGTCAACACCTCCGCCGGGACGAAGGACGCGGACCTCCTGCGCAGTCACCTGATGGGACAGGGGTTCTGAGTCGGGAACGGTCGCTCGTGGGTGTCGTGTGGCGAACAGGCGGCGGGTATCTGTGCCGCTCGCGAGGCGTCGTGCCGCACAGTCGCTGTCGGTCGACTCGTCGCCGACCGCGACCGCCCCGCGTCGGTGCGTCAGGTCACGGCGGGGGTGGTCCCGCAACCGTACTTCAACCCTCGCGTCGCCCGACGCTTTCGGTGTGTTTTTCGGGCCGCCGCCCGGCAATGCGGGTGAATGGGAGTCGCCGTCACCTTGCTCGCGGGCGTCGTGTTCGGGTTGGCGCTCGCCGCCCCGCCGGGCCCGATGAACGCCATCATCGCCGAGGAGAGCGTCGTCCGCGGCTGGGACGCCGGCGTGCGTGCGGGCTTCGGTGCGATGCTCGCGGACTTCTGTTTCTTCCTCGGTGCCCTGTTCGGCGTCGTCGCGTTCGTCCAGCGTTACCCGCTCGTGCGGGGGGCGATGGTCGGCGTCGGCGGCGTGTTGATGCTCTACTTCGGCTACGGGGCGGCGAGAGAACTGGAGAGTGGTTTCCGGGCCGAAGGGGCCGACGGCAAGGGCTTTCGCAAGGCGTTCGTCCTCGCCATCACCAACCCCTATCAGGTCGTCTTCTGGCTGACCGGCGGCGTCGCCCTCCTCGCGCCGGGGACCGTTGACGTACTGGAACCGCTCTCCGGTGCGCTGGCGGACCTGCTCGTGGTACGGACCGGAAGCCCGGCGCTCCTCGTGGGCCTGTTCGGCGGCATCGCCGTCTGGGTGGTCGGGTTCCCCGCGGCGCTCGTGGCCGCCGAGCGCCGCATGGACGCCCTCGCGCCCGTCGTCGCGGGCGTCAGCGCCGTCGTCCTCGGCGGGTTCGGCGTCTACTTCCTCTACGACGCGCTGATGACCGTGTTATAGGTTACCGTTCGTCCTCGGTGGGGTCGTCGATGGACTCCATCTCGACGACTTCGCTCTCCAGCCACTCGCAGAACCAGCGTACGCGCTTGAGGCGCTGGTGGGCGATGCTCTCGGCCGTCTCGGACTCGATGCGCCGGACGGCGTCCTCGCCGCGTTCGAGGACGCGCTTGACCATCTCGGAGGCGTCCATGTGCGTGCGGGCCTCGTAGCCCATCCGCAGGAGCATCAGCGTCGTCCCGTTGGCTCCCACCTTGTCGAGCAGGTCGGCCTCGATGAGACAGCGCGTCTCGAGGGGGAGGTCCGAGAGCGGTCCCTGATAGGAGTGCTCCTCGATGGACGTACAGACCTCGTCGACGAACGACTCGGGGTACTCGCAGTGCGCCTCGAGGTACTCGCGGGCGACGCGCGCGCCCTCGTCGGCGTGGACGTCCTGGTCGGCCTCCAGTTTCGAGATGTCGTGGAACAGGGCCGCGACGCGGACGACGTCCATGTTCGCCCCTTCCCGGCGGGCGATGCGCGTCGCCAGGTCGACGACGTTCAGGATGTGGTTGAACCGGTACTCGGCGGAGTGCCACGGGTACCAGCGCATCCGACCGCCGCCGTCCTCGCTCTCGACGCTGGCGGCGAGGTAGTCGTGGACGAACCGTTTCATCTGCTCGAAGTCGGCATCCGTGACGGGCGACTCGCGGATTTCAACCCCCACGGTACCACCTCCGAAGGGCGTGCTCGTTCATATTGGCCGTAAATACTACAGTTCGAGTCTTGAGGCTTACGACAGGTAAAAACGGACCGACATCCTCGAACGACTATGGCAGAGGCCCGCTACCTCACGGACTCGTCGGTTCGGCGCTTCGAGGCGCGTGTCGAGCGAACGCTCGACGACCGGGTCGCCCTCGACGGGACGCACTTCTACCCCGAAGGCGGCGGCCAACCCGCCGACCGGGGAACCGTGAGCACCGAGGACGGCCGCTGGCGGGTCGTCAGCGTCCAGAAGCGAGACGCCATCTATCATACCCTCGAACCGGTCGACGGGACCGTCGGCCTCCCCGAGGAGGGGGCGACGGTGACGGGCGAACTCGACTGGGAGCGCCGCGCGGCGCACATGCGATATCACACCGCACAGCATCTCCTCTCGGCGGTTCTCCTCGACCAGTTCGACGCGCCGACCGTCGGGAACCAGTTGTACGCCGACCGCGCGCGCATCGACGCGGGCTACGAGCGCTTCACGCCCGAGGACCTCGAACGCGTCGAGACCCGGATGAACGACATCGTCGGGCGGGACCTCGCCGTGACGTGGTACACGACGGACCGCGCGGAGGCGGAGGCGACCCTCGACTCCGAACGGACGCGAATCGACCTCCTGCCCGAGAGCATCACGGACCTGCGAATCGTCGAGATCGCCGGCGAGGACGGTGCCGACGACCCCTTCGACCGGACGGCCTGCGCGGGGACGCACGTGACGACGACCGCCGACCTCGGGCGGTTCCGCGTGACGGGGCGGAGCACGCAGGGCCGGGAGGCCGAACGGCTCTCGTTCGTCCTCGAGTGAGGGGACTGCCGGGAACCGCCGCGCGTAGCTTTATTTTCTCGGCGGGTGACGACGTGGTATGGAAATCAGAGCAGCCGAGCAGCGCGACGTGGAGGCGGTACGCGAACTGTCGCTGCGGTCCATGCAGGCGTCGTACACGCTCAGCCCGCAGACCATCGAGGGGGCCGTCAAGCAGTGGTACGACGACGAGGCCTTCGAGGAGAAACTGAACGACCCGGACGCCGTGTTGCTCGTCGCGGAGGAAGACGGCGACATTCGGGGGTTCAGCGAGGCCGTCCTCGTCGCGGAGGACGGCGACGGCGACATGAACTGGCTCCACGTCGACCCGGACTACCGCGGGGAGGGCATCGCTCGCCGCCTGTTCGACGCGACCCGCGAGCGTCTCATGGACAAGGGGGCCGCCCGGATGCGCGGGCGCGTCCTCCGCGACAACACCGCCGGCAACGAGTTCTACGAGCACATGGGGTTCAACCGCGTGGCGGACGGCTCCATCGACATCGACGGCACCGAACACGTCGAGAACGTCTACGTCGAGAGCGAACCCGAGGAACTCGAACCCATCTCCATCGACGGTCGGGAGCTGTTCATCGACTACAACGACTCCGACCGCGCCACCCTCGCGCCCTTCCTCGCGGTGTACGCGGACGCCGGCCGCGACGAGCGCTACGGCTACTACTGTACGAACTGCGAGGGCGTCGACGTCGCCGTCGACACGATGGGCCGCGTCGAGTGCAACGAGTGTGGCAACACGAGCAAGGCGACGCGCTGGGACGCGGCGTACCTCTGAGTCCACCCGACGCCGGAATCTGACGGCCCGCCGGACGCTACGCCGAATCGGCTACACTGTTTATCTCCTCGGCTCGCCTCTATGAGACTCAGGTCGAACGCGTGTTATGGCGGCTGACTCACCACCGTGAGTCGCGACGCCCCCGACACGGTCGCCCGAAGGTGAACAATATGTTCCAGACCATGACGAACGCGTTGATGGCGCTCCCGATGCAACTCGGCACGGGCAACTTCCTGTACTTGGCGGTGGTGTTCTTCGTCATCGCCCTCGTCGCGGCCCTCGTGGGCTTCCGCGGCGTAGCCGGCATCTCCGCCAGCGCGGCGCGCCTGTTCGTCGTCGTGTTCCTGGTGCTCGCGGTCATCTCGCTACTCCTGTAGCGCGTGACCCGGCCCGGAGCGACGAACAGTGAGACGAACGACCCGACTTTTCGAACCCGATCCCTGAGCGATCACCCCGTCACGCCAGTAGGCGCGTCGGCACTCCTGTTCGGCGTCGGGCAGATGAATAATTTATTTGTCATAGTCCCGGGCGGATTCGAACCGCCGTCAGCGGCTTTCTTTCGAGAGCGCTCGTGACCGCTCGCGTCCAAAGGCCGCTATGATTGGCCACTACACCACGGGACTTCGCGGTGCTCGTCCCGTCTACCTCGCCGTCCGGGCGACGGCTCCTATCACGGGACTGCAGTGGGAGATACCCGGGGGTCGCACTTCAACGCTTCGAGGTGGCCCGCTTCAGTCCGCCAGTTCCGAGTCGGCCGCCTGCGGGTACTCCACGTCGAGGAGGGCGCAGACGTCGCCCTCGGGGTCGAAGCAGTCGGGGCACTCCGACTCGCGGTTGATGATGGTGTCCAGTCGCTCGGCGACGGTGTCGTCGATGACGCTCTCTAGCTGTTTGGCCTCCGCACGGAACTCCTCGACTTCCAACACCTCCGAGAGGAACCGCTCGATGATGCAGTACGTCTGGAGGGCATCGCGCGCCCGAACGATGCCCTCGTTGGTGAGCGAGACGCCCTTGTACTTCTCGTGGTCCGCGAGGCCGCGTGCCTCGAGCTTTCCGATCATCTCGTTTGCGCTCGCGGGACTCACGTCCAGCAGGTCTGCGACGCGACCCGTCGATGCGGGGGCGTTCTCCGACTCCTGGACGAGGTAGATGGCCTTGAGGTACTGGTCTGCCGTGTTCATTCGCGTTCCTCCATCAGTCGGGTCACCTTCTCCACGCCGTCGGCCTCCTCCGCACGGATGTCGCTCAGCACCTCGATGACGCGCTCGCGGTCCACGCTGAACTGCGCGTCGGAAGCTTCGAGCGAGGCGATGACGTCGTCGTAGAACTTGTACGCCGTCTCCTCGTTGCACAACTGGTCGTAGAGGACGCCGTCGAAGTCCTCCGGCTTCGTCTTGCCGTACTGTGCCTCCACGAGTGTCTGAATCTGCTCGAAGGGGACCCGCTCGGCGTCGAGGGCGTCCACCAGTGACGCCAGCGCCGCGCGGTGCTCCGCGGACTCCTCGGCGGCCTCCGAGAGGAGGTCGCGCACGTCGTCGTCGAGGGCATCGTCGTCGAGCGTCTGGGCGTGCTTGTGCGCCCGGGCCTCGACCACCTCCTCGAGGACCATCCCGATCTGAAGGAGTCGGGCCAGTTGGTGGTCACTCCCGACCGGTCGCGTGACGCTCATCGCGGGCGACGGACGGGGGGGTCGGCGGACGGTTCGGTCATACTCGAACTGTCGCGTGCGCACAGTTAAGTCGTTCCCTCGTCCGACCACGGCGCCGAAAAGCGGTCGCTGTCGGTCGGTTGCGTCCGGGGCGAAAAATCGACGACAGACGGAACGGCGCTTACTGTTCGCGGGCCTTGAGACGGTCGCGGATGCGACTCTGCAGGTCCTCGCGCAGTTCGTCGACCTCGATCTCCTCGAGGACGGGCACGTAGAACCCCTCCACGAGCATGTTCTTCGCGAGCTGTTCGGGCACGGCACGCGAGGTCATGTAGAACAGGTCCTCGGCGTCGACCTGTCCGACGGTCGCGGAGTGGCTGGCCTCCGTGTCGTGGTTGTTGATGATGAGCTTCGGCGAGGCGTCTGCCTCGCTCTCGTCGCTCAGCATCAGCGTGTTCTCGCGCTGGTACGAGGAGGTGTCCCAGGCGTCGCGACCGACGTTCTGGACGCCCTCGTACACCGAGCGCGCGCGGTCGTCGATGACGCCGCGCGTGACGAGGTCCGCGGTGGTGTGCTCGGCGTTGTGCCACACCCGCGTGTCGATGTCGAAGTGCTGGTCCTCGTGACCGTAGAACGCCCCGATGAGTTTCGTCTCCGAACTGTCGCCGTCGAGGTTCGCCTCGACGGAGGACTTCGTCAGCCGGGAGCCGATGTTACAGTCGATGACGTTGACCGTCCCGTAGGTATCGACGGTCGCCTTCTTCAGCTGGTAGTTGTACGTCGTCCGGTCGAGGTCCTGCAACGAGCCGTACTGGACGTAGGCGTTCTCGCCGCCGACGACCTCGACGATGCCGGAGTAGTAGCGGTTGCCGGTCCGCGAGTCGGCGTCGTCGTCGCTCGCCCGGCGTCGCTCGGGCGTGACGGCCGCGCCGCCGGTCTCCTGGCGTTCGAGGATGGTCACCGAGGAGGACTCCTCGGCGACGACGAGCGTGTAGTTGAACAGCGACCGGGAGTTCATCGTCGTCCGGACGGTGACGTCCTCCGCGTCGACGCCCTCCGGGACGTAGATGACGGTGCCCGTCGAGAACAGCGCCGTCGAGAGCGCCGTCAGGTAGTTCGTCTGCGGGTCGACGACGCTCCCGAAGTGCTCCTTGACGAGGTCCTCGTGGGAGTCGAGGGCCTCCGCCATCGAGAGCACCTCGACGTCGTCGGGCCCGACCTGGTCTTTCTCCTCGGCGGCGTTCAGCGGGTCGACGAACGACTCGAAGTCGAGGTTCGCGAGGTTCGTCCACTGACGACCGGGCGTGCGGATGACGTCGGGGAAGTCGAGGTCCGCCAGTGCGTCGAGGGCGTCCAGACGGGTCTGGAGGAGCCACTCGGGTTCGTCGAGGCCCTCGCTGATCTGTCGCACCTGTTCTTCCGTGAGGTTGGCGTGTATCTGCGTGCTCATGTTAGCCCAGCGACCCCTCCATCTCGAGTTCGATGAGGCGGTTGAGTTCGACCGCGTACTCGATGGGCAGTTCCTCCGTGATGGGTTCGATGAACCCGGCGACGATCATCTGCTTGGCGTCGTCGTCGTCCAGTCCGCGCGATTGGAGGTAGAAGACGTCCTCGTCGCCGATCTTCCCGACGGTGGCCTCGTGGGCCACGTCGACCTTCGACTCCTCGATCTCCATGTACGGCATGGTGTCCGAGGTGGACTCGTTGTCGAACATCAGCGCGTCGCACTCCACGCTCGTACTGGAGTTCTCGGCGCCGTCCGCGATGTGGACGAGGCCGCGGTAGTTCGTGCGGCCGCCGTCCTTCGAGATGGACTTCGACTCGATGGTCGACTTCGTGTTGGGCGCGTTGTGGTACACCTTCGCGCCGGTGTCGATGTTCTGGCCCTTCCCGGCGAACGCGATGGTGATGTGGTTGTCCGTCGCGCCGGGGCCCTTGAGGATGGTACAGGGGTAGAGCATCGTCGCCTTCGACCCCATCGACCCGGAGACCCACTCCATCGTGGCGTCCTTCTCGCAGATGGCGCGCTTGGTGTTCAGGTTGTAGGTGTTCTTCGACCAGTTCTGCACGGTGGAGTACTGGACGTGGGCACCCTCCTTGACGAACACCTCGACGCCGCCGGAGTGCAGGTTGAACTTGCTGTACTGCGGGGCCGAACAGCCCTCGATGTAGTGGACCTCGCTGTTCTCCTCGGCGATGATGAGCGTGTGCTCGAACTGGCCCATCCCCTCGGAGTTCATCCGGAAGTACGCCTGGATGGGCATCTCGACGGTGACGCCCTCGGGGACGTAGACGAACGACCCGCCGGACCAGACGGCGCCGTGGAGTGCGGCGAACTTGTTGTCGCTCGGGGGGACGCACTTCGTCATGAAGTACTCCTCGACGAGGTCTTCGTGCTCCTGGACGGCCTTGTCCATGTCACAGAAGATGACCCCCTTCTCCTCCCACTGCTCTTGCATGTTCTGGTAGACGATCTCGGACTCGTACTGCGCACCGACGCCCGAGAGCGCGTTCTTCTCGGCCTCGGGGATGCCCAGTTTGTCGAACGTGTCCTTGATCTCGTCGGGGAGGTCCTCCCAGTTGTCGGTGCCGCCGCGGGTCTCGATGTCCGGGCGGATGTAGGGGACGATCTCGTCGATATCGACTTCCGACAGGTCGGGCTGGCCCGGCCAGTCGGTCGGCATCGGCATCTCCTGGAACTGTCGGAGGGCGCGCAGGCGACGGTCGAGCATCCACTCGGGTTCGCCCTTGTCTTCGGAGATGACGCGGATGGTCTCCTCGTTGAGACCCATCTCGGTCTTGAACGCGGACTTCTGCTCCTTCTTGAACTCGAAGCGAGCTTCGGTGTCCGTCTCTTTGAGGTGGTCTTCGGAACTCATGATGTAATGTGGGTTGGGACTGTGGACTTATCAGGCTGTCTCGTACACTTCCTCGCGGACCCAGTCGTACCCCTTGTCCTCTAGCTGCTCGGCGAGTTCGGGGCCGCCGCTCTTGACGACCTTCCCGTCGAGCATGATGTGGACGTGGTCGGGTTCGACGTAGTCGAGGATGCGCTGGTAGTGCGTGATCTGCAGGATGCCGGTGCCCTGTTCGTCGCGAAGCGCGTTGATGCCCGTCGCGACGTCCTGCAGGCGGTCGATGTCCAGCCCGGAGTCGATCTCGTCGAGCACCGCGATGGACGGCTCGAGGATGGCGGCCTGGAGGACCTCGTTTTGCTTCTTCTCGCCGCCGGAGAAGCCGGCGTTGAGGTAGCGCGAGGCGAACTTCTCGTCCATGTCAAGCTGCTCCATCTTCTCAGCCATCAGCTGCTGGAACTCGGAGACGCCGACGGCACCGTCGTCGACGTTCCCCTCCATCGGTGAGGTGTCGTAGCCCGAGTCCTCTTCGTCGTCGGCCTCCGCCTCCTCGCTCTCCTCGTCCTCAAAGAGCTCTTCGCGCTCCTCGAGTTTGGCGTTCAGGGCCGTCCGCAGGAAGTTGACCATCGTGACCCCCTCGATCTCGGCGGGGTACTGGAAGGCGAGGAACACGCCGAGGGCGGCGCGCTCGTTCGGCTCCAACTCGAGCAGGTTCCACGTGCGCTTGTCCTCGGGAATCTCGAAGTCCTCGCCGAAGTCGCCCTCCTCCAGGTGGATGAGGACCTCGCCGTCGGTCACCCGGTAGGCCGGGTGGCCGGCGATGACCTTCGCCGTCGTGGACTTCCCGGAGCCGTTGGGACCCATCAGCGCGTGGATCTCGCCGGACTCCACCTCCAGGTTCACGCCGTTCAGAATCTGCTCACCGTCTTCCTCGTTGACCTCCGCGTGAAGGTTCTTGATTTCTAATCGTGCCATAAGGAGCACCAGTCGGGTTCGTCCATCACTCGGGTCGTGGGCCGTTTAATGGTTTCGTATTCACCCCGTTCGTTTTCCCGGTTCGGAAATTGAAATTGCCGTTTGACAAAGTCGATGTGGGGTCGGGACGACGGGTCGTTCCGGCGTGCGGACCGCTCGCGCCTACATGAACGAGCCGAGTCCCGTCTGGGTCTGCCCCGACTGGACCTCGTCCCACGAGACGCCGATGGCGTCGAGGACCCGCTCGATGGGCCCTTTCAGCGTCTTGTCGAGCATCACCTCCCAGTCCACCTCGAACTCCTCGGGCAACTGGTCGGCGAACTCGATGCAAATGACGTCCTCCTTCGTGCGGAACTCCCGGTAGACCGGGTCCGACCGGGCGTCGATGTCGAGTTCCGCCTCGATGCGCTCGTAGAAGTCGTTGTGGACGCTCTTCAGGTAGAGGCGTTTGGGTTTCGAGCCGCGCTGGAAGTTCGTCCCCAGCATGAGGTTCGCGTACTTCGCCCCCCGGATGTGGGCGGTGTCCGTGTCGTAGTTGTCCAGTCGCTTGCCAATGCCGCCGGGGATGCCCACCTCCTCGACGCTCATCTCGCCGTCGCGGAACCGCTCGATGACGCCGTGGACGTACTCCTTGGCCTCCTCGCGGTACTCCTCGCCCTCGCCCGTGACGATGAGTTCGAGAACGTATTGCTGGACCTCCTTCGTGATGGGGGCGATGTCAGAGCGCTTGTACTCGAAGCCCGTGATGTCGATGTCGTCGACGTCCTTCCCCTCCTTCCAGACGATGTGGCCCGCGTAGCGCTTCTTCTTGCCCGCCTGGAAGAACCGCCGGTACAGCTTCTCGAACTCGATCTGGAAGCGGTGTTCCTCGGCCCCGAGCTCCTCGCGGGCGAAGTCGTCGTAGGAGGCGTTGACCGCCTCCTCTATCTCGAAGGACTGCTCGATTGCCTCCTCTTTCGATACCTGTTTCCCCAGCTCCAACATAATCGAATCCGTGTCACCATATGCGACTTGATGTCCGAGTTCGTTCACCGACTCCTCGGTGAAGTTGATGACCTCCCGACCCGTCGCGGTGACGGCGGCGGCGTTCTCCTTGTCGTAGAGGCGGAACCGATCCCACCCCGAAACGCCGTAGAGAGAATTCATGATGACCTTCACCGCCGCCTGCTGGCGGTCGTAGGTCTCGTAGGCCTGACTGCCGGGGTCGTGTTCGTTCCTGAGACCTTTCTTCTCCTCGCGTTCGTCCAACAGTTCCGTCACCATCTCCCGGATGATGCCGTCCGGTTCCCGCCGGAAGTGCTGGCCGTTGGGGGCGTGGAACGTCTCGCCGTCGTATTCGGCGGGGTCGACCTTCGTCTCCGGCGAGGCGTTGATGGTCACCATGCACATGGGATAGAGACTTTTCAGGTCTAGAACACTTACCATCTCCTTGACGCCCGTGATGGGTTCGAAGACGGCTCCGCCCTCGAACTCCTCGGCCTCCTGGCGGCCCTTCGAGGGGAGCGCGAACTTCCCGTGGGCCTTGTGGAGGACGTACATGTCCACCGCGTCGCCGGGGGTGGTGGCGTCCTCCAGTTTACAGCCGACGAACGTGGCCACTTCCTCCCAGAAGGCGACGATGTCCTGTTTGCGGTCGAGTTCGACGCACAGCTCCACGTCGCGCAGGTTGTACTCCAGCAGTCGTTCCGGTTCCTCCTCCCACAGGTCGCCGATGTCGCCGGGGTAGCGTTCCTTCCCGACGCCCAACTCGACTTCACCCACCGCGTCCAGTCGGTAGGAGTCGAGTTCGGAGAACTGCGTGCGCTTGTAGGCGTACAGCAGGTCGAACGCGACCCGGCCCTTGACGTTCGGCCCCTGCCAGTCCGAGCGCCACACCTCGTTCACCCGCGAGAGGCGGTCCGGGTCGAGGTCGCCCTCCCCGCCCAGCACTTCCAGTCGGTCGATGAAGTACGGGGCGTCGAAGTCGGTGAAGTTCCACCCGGTCAGTACGTCGGGGTCCGTCTCCTCGACGTAGTCGACGAACGCACCGAGCATCGCCTCCTCGGTGTCGAACCGGCGGACGTCCACGTCCACGGCGTCCTCGATTGGTTCGTAGCCGTCGAGGGCGTCGGGGCCGGGGGCACCGTCGGGTGCTTCGTAGAGCCAGACGACGTACTCGTCGCGGTAGTTGTCGTGGCTCGTCAGGCAGATGATGGTCTCCTCGCCCTCCTCGGGGAAGCCGTGTCGGTCGTCCACCTCGATGTCGAAGGTGTTCACCCGGAGGTCGGCCTCCACGTCGACGGCCCGTATCTCCTGGTGGGGCACGTCGATGGCCCCGTCGTCGGACCGCCGACAGGGCACCCGAATCCCGCTCGTGATGTCCTTGTCGATGAGCAGGCGGTTCGGGAAGAGGATGTCCGCCTCGTAGTGGTCGAACCGGTCGCGCAGTTGGCCCACGTCGCGGGGCGTCTGCCCGAGGACCTTCACGAGTCGCTCGCCCCGGATGCCCTCGTAGAGCACGACCGTCTCGCCATCGTCCTCGGTCTCCAGCCCTCGGAGGCGGTCGTTCTGGAGACGGCTGTCGGCGAAGTCGTCGAGCGTCACGGGGTCCTCGTCGAACCCGGACCCGTCGAAGGAGTCGATGGGCGCGTAGAAGTACGGGTCGAACTCGCGAACCCGGACGTGTTCGACCTCGTTGTCCGTCGTCCGCCCGAAGACGTGAAGGACCGGGTGTTCGTTCCGACCGCTCCCCTCGACGGTGTAGTCGACCTGCGTGACGGCGATGTCGACGGTGCCGTCGGGGTCGGGGTACCGGTAGTCCGACGTGTCGACCACGTCGGCGGCGAGGCCGCCGTCGCCCGCGACCTCCGCTGCTTCTGCCTCCGTCGGGCGGCGGTCGTCGCCGTCCTGAGGCTCCCCTCGCCCGAAATTCGAGAGGCTGCTCTGTCCTGCGTTCATTGACGGTGGCTTCGGTTCCTCCGGTAAAAACCCCCGCGGTCGCCACCGACGCCCCCGCCCGCGGGCGTGGAACCGGCGGCCCGTCCCACCGTGGCGGGAGTTGCAGTAGACACAAGACCTTTACCATGTGATAGCATACCAGTGGGGACGACAATGGTCGATATAGACGTCCAGTCGGACGGTGAGCCGTTTGGTGAACCGAGCGAGGCGGCCGACGACGCCATCGCGTCGACGGAGTCCTACGAGACCGACGACGGAATCGTCCTCTTCGACGGGGACAACCTCCTCGCCTGGATTCAGGCGAACTCTGCGGTGCGACTCGACGACGCGGCGTAAGCGACTTCGCGGATGAGGAGACTTTTTTCACCGGGGTTCGAAGACGAGGCGTGAGTCCCTTCGAGGAGGACGACAGCGACGACTACTGGCCCGACGAGCCGAAGGAGTTCGACCCGGACAGCATCGGGCCGAAGGTGGACATCCCCGAGGCACCGTCGTTCGACGGCGACGCGGACGACGACGTGGTCCAGTCGTTCTGGGCGGCGGTCCTCCTCGCCAACTTCGGCCTGTTCGCCGCCAGCCTCGGCCTCATGCTCGTCGTCTTCCAGGGCCGGTACGAACTCGGCGGCTTCGTCTTCGCCCTCGGCGCCCTCGGCCTCCTCTTCACCTACCGGCGCTACCGGGCATTCCAGGGTCAGAGCGGGGACGAGGAGGGACAGTCGGAGTCGGACGGTCCCGACGTGGCCGACACGCCGGACGCCACGGACGACAACGACTAACCCCGCCGGGCCGTCCCTCCCGGTATGCGAAGCGTCCGCGCCGACGGCACGCGCTACCTCCTCGTCAAGCAGTCCGGCGACTCCTCGCTCGTCCGAAACCCGACGACCGGCGAGGAGCGTTACCTCCCGAACGACGACCTCGAACCCGCGGGCGGGGAGTCACCGCTGGAGACGGCTGCCCGCGCGGTCCCCGAGGCGGCCCGGCGAGTCCTCTCCGCGGTCCACGACGACCGCTCGCTCGGCCTCCTGCTGGAACTCGACCGGCGCGGCCCCCTCGCCGCCGTCGACCTGATGGGCGACTACGACTACTGCGAGAGCGACGTTCACGGCCTGCTGGCGGAGTTCCGGGCCGCGGGGCTGGTCGAGGAGGCGACGGTGGCCGGTCAGCGCGGCTACGACACGACGCCCCTCGGAGGCGAGGGGTTGGCGCACCTGCGCGGGAAGGACGGGACGGACGAGTAGTTCCCCTTCAGTCCGCGTTCGTCAGCACCGCCGCCGCCTCGCTCCGCGTGACCGCAGAGCGGTTCGTCGTGGGGTCCTTCTCGACCTGCACGAGGTCGTCGGCCGCCCCGACCAGTTCCTCGTCGTGGCTCACGACGACGATCTGTTCGACGCCGACCTGCCGCATCGACTCGATGAGTTCGACCAGCTTCGAGACGTGCCCCGAGTCGAGGAACACGGTCGGTTCGTCGAGGATGAGCGGCGGCATGGGCGCGGCCCCCTCGATGCCCTCCGCCAGCAGGCGGTAGATGGCACAGCGCAGCGAGAGGTTGAACAGCGCCCGCTCGCCGCCCGAGAGCTGTTCGGGTTCGAGCGCCTCGCCGTCCTTCTGGTAGACGGTCAGCGCGTAGTCGCCGTCGAGTTGGATGCGCGCGTAGGAGTCGTTCTGATAGACGAGCGAGAACGTCTCATTGAGCAGTGCCTCCAGCTTGCGGACGTTGCGCTGGCGGAGTTCCGCCCTGAGGTCGGCGTACATCGCCTGTAGCTCCTCGGTCTCCTCGGACAGCGATTCGAGACGCTCGACGGTGGCCGCGAGTTCCTCCCGGCGCTCGCGGAGATCCGCGAGGGCGTCGAGTTCGTTGCGAATCGCCCCGATGCGGCTCTGTGTCTCGTCGTGCCGTCCTCGCAGTTTCGGGAGCAGTTCCTCGTCGGCGTACTCGATGTACTCCTCCGCGCCCCGCTTGTTCGCCCGGGCCTCCTCGACCGTCGTCTCGTCGAACTCCTCGGCCAGTCGCTCGCGGCGCTCGCGCTGTTCGCCGAGGCGCTCGCGGCGCTCCTCGTTGACCTCGTCGGCCTTCGCCCGATCCTCGCGCAGACGCTCGCGTTCGGCCTCGTGATCAGCGATGTCGTCGACGACCTTCCGGAGCGACTCGAGGGTCTCGACGCGTTCCTTGACGCTCATGCGCTCCCCGTTGACCTCCCCGATGGCGGCGCGCGCCTCGGCGGCGGCCGCCTCGGCTTCCTCGGCCGTCTCACGCCGTTCGGCAGCCGCCGTCTCCAGCGTCTCAGCCTCCTCGCGGAGCGTGGCGATGCGCTCGCGCTGGCTCTCGACGGTCGCTTCGCGCTCGGCGATGCGCTCGCGCCGTGCTTCGACGTCGGACGCCGCCTGCTCGATTTCGCCCTCCAGTTCGACCAGTTCGTCGGCGCGTTCGAGGCGCGCCTCTGCGGTCTCGCGCTCCTCGCGGGCGTCGTCGAGCGCGGCTTCGAGGTCCGCGACCGCCTCTCGACGCTCCTCGATGGCCTCGACGTGCGGCGACCCCTCGACGGCCTGCCCGCACTCGGGGCACTTCCCCTCGGCTTTCAGGCGTTCGGCCTCCTCCAGCGACTCGCGGGCGTTCTTCAGCTCGGTCTTCCGGGTCGCCTCGGCCTGCTGGCGCTCGCTGACCGTCTCGGCGACCGACTCGCGGTGGTCGCTCGCCGCGCCCAACTCGCAGGGGGCGTCCTCGAACGCCTCGCGCTTCGCCTCCAGAGTCGACTCGAGGTCGGCCACCCGTTCGCGCTCCTCGACCAGTCGCTCCTCGGTGTCCTCGACGGTCGATTCGAGGTCGGCGGCCTCCTCGCGTTTGCTCGCCGCGCGCTCCTCGCGCTCGTCGGCCTCGTCGACGAGGCGGTCGGCCCGGCCGCTCTCCTCCTGGGCGGTCAGGCGGAGGTCCTCGATGCGGTCGCGCAGGTCGTCCGTGCGCTCGCGGAGGTCGGCGAGACGGTCGGCGGCGGCGTCCGGGTCCGCCGCGTCGAGGCCGGTCTCGGCCAGCAAATCGTCGCGCTCGTCGGCCTTCGCCTCGATCGCCTCGCGGAGCGTCGAGAGGCGCTCCCGTTGCTGGTCGCGCTCGCGTTCGGTCTCCGCGATCTTCGACTGGAGGGACTCGATTCGCTCTTCGACCTCCTCCAGTCGTTCGCGCTTCTCGGCGGCCTCCTCGAGGACCCCCTCGTAGTGGTCGCGGGTCCGTTCGGCCTGTTTGCGCTTCTCCTCTTTGGCCTCGATCTTCTCGGCCAGTTCGTTGCGCTCGGTCTCCAGTTCGTTCAGCGTGGCGTGGAGGTCCTTCCCCTCCTTCTCCTCGATTCGCGAGACGGTGTCGTCCAGCAGTTCCCGCTTGCCGTCGAGGACGCGATTGACGCCGATGCGGGCGTTGCTGGCGCGCTCGCGGTACTCCTCCAGTGTCCCGAGCTGGAGGAGGTCGTCGATCATGTCCTGTCGCTGACTCGGCGAGGCGTTGATGAGTTTGTTCACCTCGCCCTGCCGGACGTACGCGCAGTTGACGAACGCGCCCGCGTCCATCCGCAGGAGGTCGGCGACGTACCCGCGCACGTCGCGCGCCCCCTCGACGGGGTCGCCGGGCGTCTCGAGGACGCACTTCGCGGTGGTCGCCCGCTCGCCCGTGTTGCGCACCCGACGCTCGATGTGGTACTCCTCGCCGCCGTGGGCGAACCAGAGTTCGACGGTGGCCTCCTCCGCGCCGATGGTGACCACCTCGTCGAGGGTGGTGTCGAGCGCCTTCGCCCCGTACAGCGCGAAGAAACAGGCTTCGAGGAGCGAGGACTTCCCGCTCCCGTTCAGGCCGTGGATGACCGTCACGCCCGGGCCGAGGGTGAGGTCGGCGTCCGCGTAGCACTTGAAGTTCTCCAGTCGGACCCGCTCGAAGCGCATCAGTAGTCACCCCACGTCGCCTGCCCGTCGCCGTCACCCTCACCGTCGTCGCCGTCGCCTGCGACGTCCCCGCCGTCGGCTTCGGCCGTCGCCGCCGGGGAAGGAGCCGCCGCGGAGGGCGGGTCCTCGTCGCCACCCTCCGGTTCGTCCGGTGGTGCGGGGTCGGACGCTCCCGGAGGCTCCTCCTCAGCGGTCTCCTCGTCCGTCTCCGGGTCGGCGCGGGCGAACGCCTCGGCATCCTCGACGAGTTCGGCGACCCGCGACTGGACGGCCTCGGTGACGTTCGAGTCCGCCACCTTGCTCGCCCGAATGGTCTCGTCGATGTCGCGTGCGGCCGCCGAGAGGCCGAGTTCGCGGACCCGCTCGCGGACGGCCTCGTCGGGGTCGGCGAAGTTGGCCTCGATGTCCGCGGTGTCCTCGAACTCGCGGTGGTCGGTGACGCGCGCGACCAGCGCCCCGCGCTCGGCGGCGAACGACTCGACGGTCGCGGGCGCGACGCGTTCACCCTCGCCGGTGATACCGACGATGACGACGCACTCCTCGACGTCGTGTTGACCCACCTGCTCGCGGACGCGTTCGGCGCCCTCGCCTGCGTTCAGCTCCACGTCGACGAAGACGAACTCGCGGGTGGGGAGGCCCCGCCGGGAGATGGAGACGCCGTCGCCGAAGCCGACGATGTTGTACCCCCGGTCCTCGCGCTCGTCGGCGCTCGCGCGCTCGGTGGAACCACAGTAGGTGACCCACGCCCCCTCGACCTGCTTGCGGCCGGGCTTGTGGTTGTCGCCGAGCAACATCGCGTCGAAGGCGACGGAGGACTCGCGGAGCACCTCGGCGGCGTCCCAGTCGCCGTAGTCGAACGGCTGGAACAGGCCGTGGGTCACGAGGGCGGCGTGCTCGGCGTCGTGTGACTCGAAGTCGTATTCGAGCGCGTCGCGCTGGGAGCGCGGGACGAAGTCCAGTCCGTAGAAGGCGGTGTCGCCGACGACGTGGGGCGAGGGACCGAGACGAACCGCGAGGCCGAGCGACGCGAAGAGGTCCAGCCACTGGGCGTCGCGTTTCGTCTCGTGGTTGCCGACGACGGCGAGGAAGGGGATGTCGGCGTCCGCGAGGGTCCGGAGCGCGGAGAGCGTCCCGAGGATGTCCTGCAGGTCGGGTCGCCGGTCGTGAAAGAGATCCCCGGCGTGGACGACGGCATCCACCTCGGCGTCGACGGCGTCGGCGACGACTCGCTCGAACGCCCGGAGGAAGTCCTTCCGTCGTTCGGGTCGGTGATACTGCTGGTAGCCGATGTGTGTATCGCCCGTGTGGATGACCCGCGTCATTTCAGTCGCCCTTCTCTTTCCGGTGCCCTCGTAAATCCCTTCCGTGACCGGAGTGGAAGTGGCAGGCGGCGCGATAGCGCTCGAACGCTCGGAGGGCGCGCTCACCGGCGGGGTCCGGCGAGGACTGCGCCGCGAGCGTCTCCCGGAGGCGTTCGACGCCGCCCGACTCGGCGAACGCGGCGGCCGCGGGGAGGTCCTCCACGGCGGCGACGGCGCGCGCGACGACGGGTCGCTCCTGCGGTGACGCTTCGCCCCGTGCGAGGCGGGCGAGGGCGCGTTTGACGGCGGCGGGGTCGGCCATGGGGCCGGTGGGTCCCCGTTCCCCCTTGAACGTTCGGTCGGTGAGCGGGTTACTCGTCGGGCAGCGAGTAGATGCGCTTGCGCGCGTCGGTGAACGAGACGCGCGACTCCACGGCGCCGACCTCTTCCAGACGGGTCAGGGCGTACCGGACCGTCCGGGTCGGGAGGAGCGTCTCCTCCGAGAGGTCGGACTGGGTCAGCGGCCCGTCGTACTCGAGGACCTTCGCGACGAGTTTCGCACTCGGCGGGAGGTCCGCGAGGCGGTCAGTCGGCGACGCGTCGGGGTCACGGCAGGCCGCGGTCATGCTCCACCGTACAGGATGCTACGGGATAATATTTCCCATATAGAGATTACTGCTGTGAATAACCGTGTCGCGGACGCCGGGCGCCACGTGAACACGGCCTCCGCCGGAGTCTGACCCGAAACCTCTTATGAATTCACGTGCTACTGGTCCGCAATGACCGACACTGTTGACGACGTCGATCTGCCGTACGACGACGACGCGTCACAGCAAGACAAGATCGAAGCCCTCCGGGAACGGCTGGAGATCCTCGAGCGTCAGAACGAGGAGATGCGGGACAAACTGCTGGACGCCAACGCCGAGAACAACAAGTACCAGCAGAAACTGGAGCGACTGACCCACGAGAACAAGAAGCTCAAGCAGTCCCCCCTGTTCGTCGCCACGGTCCAGGAGATCACCGACGAGGGCGTCATCATCAAACAGCACGGGAACAACCAGGAGGCCCTCACCGAGGTCACGGACGAGATGCGCGAGGAACTCGAACCGGACGCCCGTGTCGCGGTCAACAACTCCCTCTCTATCGTCAAGAGCCTCTCCAACGAGACCGACGTTCGCGCCCGCGTCATGCAGGTCGAGCGCAAGCCCGAGGTCAGCTACGCCGACATCGGCGGCATCGACGAACAGATCGAGGAGGTCCGCGAGACCGTCGAGATGCCCCTGACCTCCCCCGAGATGTTCGATGCGGTCGGTATCGACCCGCCGTCCGGAGTGTTGCTGTACGGGCCGCCCGGGACGGGCAAGACGATGCTGGCGAAAGCCGTCGCCAATCAGACGGACGCGACGTTCATCAAGATGGCCGGCTCCGAACTCGTCCACAAGTTCATCGGCGAGGGCGCGAAACTGGTCCGCGACCTCTTCGAACTCGCCCGCCAGCACGAACCCGCCGTCATCTTCATCGACGAGATCGACGCCATCGCCTCCAAACGGACGGACTCGAAGACGTCGGGCGACGCCGAGGTCCAGCGCACGATGATGCAGTTGCTCAGCGAGATGGACGGCTTCGACGAGCGCGGGCAGATCTCCATCATCGCCGCCACCAACCGCTTCGACATGCTCGACCGCGCCATCCTCCGGCCCGGTCGCTTCGACCGCCTCATCGAGGTGCCCAAACCCGACCCCGAGGGCCGCGAGATGATCTTCAAAATCCACACCCGGAACATGAACGTCTCCGAGGACGTGGACTTCGCGGCGCTCGCGGAGGAGGCCGACCAGGCGTCCGGTGCCGACATCAAGGCCATCTGCACGGAGGCCGGGATGTTCGCCATCCGCGACGACCGCACCACCGTCAAGATGGAGGACTTCGAGGCCGCCTGGGAGAAGATCCAACACGAGGAGGGCGAGGACGAGGACGTGTCCAAGACCTTCGCCTGAAAGCCCTCAGAACTGCGCGCCTGCAGCGCGCATCGGGAGCGCGGAGCGCTCCCGACACTTGGCAGCGGTTCTTCGCCCTTTTCAATTCCACCAGGCCAACTGCGCGGTCGCGCCAGTCGGCGCGACACGCTTCGAGTGCCGCTCGTTCGTTCACTCGGTTCACTCACTCGCGGTACGATTGCTGGTCATCGACAGCCCTGCCCTTCCCCGGGTCGCGCGGTCCTCGCGTCGCTCGGACACGCACTCCCGGCCACCGAGCCGTCTATCGTTCGAGGTCTCGTTGAGCGCGTGTAGTTTCCTCCTCAGGTGTGGTTGCTCGGCAGATTCCCCTACTGGTAGACAGAGAGCGTCTGTCTTGCAGTGGTAGGTCGCTCGTATCTACTCGCCGACCCACGGAATTGTCGTGTCCGAATGGTACGTCTCCCAGCGGCCGTATTTGGTCGTCGTCCGCCGAAGCAGTTTCGAGAGGTTTCGGTCGGCGATACTTACCTTCTCGTCGAGTTCGACCGTCGTGATACGTCGGAGTACTCCCACTCGACTGCTGTCTGCAACGCTCCCCATCCCTCTGTGGGCGTAGTTCACGCCATATATCGCGACCAAACCTGAATACGATACGCTCGGGGGAACGCGACACCACTGTCCGCCGTCGGACCAGTCCCCGCCGGTGTCTTTCACTATGCACATTGACATACTACTCCCGAGTCTCACAGGGGTATCAGTTCATTTGTTTCTTGAATATACCAAAAATATAAGAGGTGAAATGAAAGGGGCGACTCTGACAGGTTGCATGAAATTAGAGAACCCGGCGACCCCCGACCCGACAGCACACAGCCGACGACGCTTTCTCAAACGCACCGGCGCCGCGACGGCGCTGGCTGCGGTGGGTGCGTCTGGAGCTGGCACCGCGAGCGCAAAAATGGACGATGAGGGGCGCTTCGAATCAGACCCCTACACGCTCGGCGTTGCCTCGGGCGACCCGCTCGCGAACGCTGTTGTCCTCTGGACCCGACTGGTGCCGAACCCCCTTCAGGAGGGCTTCGGGATGCCGAACGAGGAAGTGCCCGTCCAGTGGAAAATATCAAAACGCGAGGACATGACGAAGATAGCAGGCGCCGGCGAAGTGCGCGCCCGACCTGAGAAGGCCCATGCTGTCCACGTGGACGCGACAGGCCTCGAACCAGCGACGGAGTACTATTACCAGTTTACAGCTGGCGGCCACGAAAGCCCCGTCGGGCGGACGAAGACGGCGCCCGCCCCCACCGCCAGTCCCGAAGTGCTGCGATTCGCCTTTGCCTCCTGTCAAGCGTGGGACGACGGGTTCTACACCGCTTACGACTACATGGCTGATGACGAGCTCGATTTCATCGTCCATCTCGGTGATTACCTCTATGAGTACGCTATCGGGCCGAACGGCGGCGCTCGGGAGACATCTGTTCCACCAGTCTTTCGCTCCCAGACGGAGACACTCGACCGCTACCGCCTCCAGTATGGGCTCTATAAGTCCGACCCGAACCTGCGGGCTGCCCACGCCAGCGCGCCATGGCTCGTCACCCGTGATGACCACGAGGTAGACAACAACTGGGCCGGCGACGTCCCGCAGGATCCCGACGACCAGACCCGAGCGGCGTTCCTCGAGCGCCGGGCTGCGGCGTTCAAAGCCTACTACGAACATATGCCGTTCCGGCAGGCTCAGCGCCCGGATGGTCCCGACCAGAAACTCTATCGAGACTTCACGTTCGGCGATCTCGCCCGATTCAATGTCCTCGACACACGCGAGTATCGGACCGACCAAGCCTGTGAGGACGCGTTTAGCGTCGTTGGCTGTGAGGAGCGGTTCGACGAGTCCCGAACGATCCTCGGCGAGACCCAGGAACAGTGGCTCGTCGAGAACCTCGAGGAATCCGACGCAACGTGGGACGTCCTCGCGAACCAGGTCCCCTTCGCTTCGATGGACTTCGAGGCCGGTGAGGAAGAGGGCTACCGCATGGACCAGTGGGACGGCTACGTCGACGACCGCGAGACGGTCCTGCGGGCGTTCGACGAACACACGCGTAACCCCGTGGTCATCACCGGTGACTTCCACGCGAACTTCGCGAGCGACGTTAGCCGAGACTTCGAGGACCCCGACGCCGAGACGGTGGCGACGGAGTTCGTCGCGACGTCCATCACCTCCGGCGGGAACGGGGAGGTGATGAACGACTTCGGGCGGCAAGTGCTCAGAGACAATGAGAACGTCCAGTATTACAACAATCAGCGTGGCTACGTCCACTGTACGGTGACGCCTTCTTCCTGGACCACTGACTACCGTGTCCTCGACTACGTCGACCAAGAGGGGTCGCCGATGCGGACCCATTCGAGTTTCACTGTCGAAGACGGGTCTCCCGGCGTCTGACTGACTGTCGCACACGGTACATATCCAGTGATAGATAGAGAGCGTGGGTCTATCGGATAGACGATGTAGTTATCTCTGGAGACATTGTTGTACACATAGGTGATGTCGCTCTCCACGTATGACCTCATAACCATCGCGATGGCGAATTTCGGCTCTCTGTTCGGCGGGCTGATTTATGCAGTGTTCTTCACTGACGGACTCCCGGGTGCGATTATCGGTTTATTGATAGGGGCAGCAGCAGGGGCATATCTCTTTCAGCCCCGGTCCACCTGATACACACGCAGCACGCATCTATCAGTCGAGCAGAGCTCCTACGAGGGAGGCGAGTCCCCGCGAAGTGCCTCGTCTGGCACGCACCGGCCCCGCAATCCGACGACCCTTTGAGGGTCTACCCCCTCGTTCCACTATGGACGACCAACCGGGACTGAGCGACCAGTACCGCATGGCCAGCCCGTGGCCACTGTTCGTCGCGCTCGGCCTCGCCATCTCCGAGGTGGGCGTCGTGTTGAACATCCTGCCCCTCTCGGTCGGCGGCCTCCTCCTCCTCGTCGGCACCACCGCCGGCATCGTCCAGGAGGCGGGCTACACCGACCGGCCGTGGGGCGTCCTCGGCGGCCTCGGCGCGGTACTCGTCGCTTTCGGCGGCGTCCTCGTCGCCACGCAGGTCTCGGCGGTCAGCGTCGCCGCCGTCACGGACACCGTCACCGGGGCGTTCTCGGGGCCGAATGCCAACGCTATCGTCCAGCGCGGTCTCTCCGTCGCCTTCGCGGGCGCCATCGCCCTCGTCGCGAGCAGGGTCGCGGTCGTGATGGAACCCCGCCGCGACCCGGGAACCGCCTGACGCCCCCGCGACGAGTCGCCGCTCGGCCTCCGCCACCGGCGCAAAGGTTAATAATTCATAACGACGACTGTCGGGTACGTCACGTGACGTGGTGTCTCATGTCATGGTAACCGTCTCCATCCTGGCGAGTAGCGTGTTGATGGCGCTGTTGTTGGTCGCCGTCGTCTGGACCATCGTCAGGTCCGGTCGGCCCCGGGCGTACTCACCCGGGACAGACAAACCGCGCGGGTCCGGATTCGACGTGGTCAACGACCAGTACGCCCGACTCGCGAGCAGTCAGCGGGTCTGGGTCGTTGGGTTCCTCGCCGTCGTCCTCGCGGCGGGGGGGACGGCCGTCGCGTACCTCGGCGGGTGGGAGGCGTCGCCGGCGATGGTGTCGATGGGTGGCATCGCCCTCGCAGTCCTCTTCGGCGTCCTCCTCGCCGGGTTCCTCTTCGTCGCCGTCTACCGCGTCGTGCGGGTGAAGGGCCTCTACAGGCCGATGGCGGCGGCCGTCGCCCTCTGGGTGTTCGGCCTCCTGTTCGTCCTCGCGGTGTCGATACAACTGCTGACGGCGACGGGGTAGCCCGTGGGTCTCACGAGCGTCTCGGTGTCGGTTCCGGGTCGAGCGGAGCGTCTCCCCGCCTGGGCGTGGCTGGTCGCCGTCGTCGCCGCGGAACTCCTCCTGCTCGCCGGCTACTTCGGCGTGACGGGGGCCCGCCCGACGACCCTCCGCTACGCGCTGTACCCCTTCGTCTGGATGAACGTCGGCGTCTGGGCGGCGATACACGTCTCCGCGCCGACGGCCGTCCGGCCTCATCGGTGGGCCGCCGCCGCCCTCGCTGCCGCCTACTTCCTCGCGCTGGCGTACCTCTCGGGCCTCGTCGGCTTCGAGTTTACCGCGGCGAGCGGTCACGCCCACGGCCACGTCGTCGGGTTCCAGTTCACGCCCTCCGCACCCGGATGGGGACCACGAATCGCCTACGCGGGGGAGGCGTTCCACCTCGCGTTCGTCCCGTATCGGGTCGTCGGCTACCTCTCGCTGTCGTACCTGCTCTACGCGGCCCTGCTCGACGCCCGCGCTAGCCCCCTCCCCGGCGTCCTCGGGGTCGCGGCCTGTATCGGCTGTGCGTTCCCCGCGGTCACTCCCCTCCTCGGCGGCGTGGTCGGCGGGTCCGCCGCGCTGACCGGGACCGCCGCCGGCTACTCGGTCGACCTCTCGACGGCCGCCTTCCTCGCCGGGATCGCACTCCTCTACTGGCGGCCCGGTACCCGATGACGGTCTCGGTCCCCACCGCCGTCGCCCTCGTTCCCGCACCGGCCCTCGTCCTCCACGCCGGGTCGCTCAGCGGGTCGCTCCAGTCGGTGCCCGTCCCCTCGTGGCTCGTCGTCCTCTCCGGGGGCGGCCTCATCGGGGCCTCCTTTCTCTTCACGACGCTCGTGACCGACCACGCCCTCATTCGGGAACTCAACGACCGGCGCTTCGGACTCCCCTCGCCCGCGCTCCTCCGGGCCGCTACGCGCCGGGCCATCCGGCTGCTCGGTGTGGTCGGCCTCGCACTCGTCGTGGTCAGCGGCCTGTTCGGCCCCGAGAACCCCGTCGCCAACCTCGCCGTCCTGCTCGTGTGGGCGGGGTGGTGGGCCGGGTACACGATGAGCGTCTACCTCGTCGGCGACACGTGGCCCGCGCTCGACCCGTGGCGCACCCTCTCGGGTGGAGTCGCGTGGGTCGGCGACCGCCTCGGGACCGGACTCCCTCGGGTCGACTACCCCGAGCGACTCGGCGCGTGGCCGAGCGTCGCCGGCCTCCTCGCACTCGTCCTCCTAGAGGTCGTCAGCCCCGTCGCCGAACGCCCCCGAGTGCTCGCGTGGGTGGTCGTCGCCTACACCGTCGTCACCGTCCTCGGGGCCGTCGCGGTGGGTCGGGACGTCTGGTTCGACCGGGTGGACCCCGTCGCGCGCGTCTTCCGGTTCTACGGGCGACTCGCGCCCCTCCAGCGCACCGACCGGGGCGTCGAACTCACGGTCCCCGGCGGTGCGCTCACGCGTGCGAACGCCCCCGAATCGAGCGACGACACGGCGTTCGTCGTCGCCCTCCTCTGGGTGACGACGTTCGACGGGTTCGTCTCCACCCCCGCGTGGCGGTCGCTCGCCCGACCGGTCGTCGATGCGGGCGTCCCCGCACTCCTCGTCTACGCGCTGGCGCTGGTGGTCGGGTTCACGGGGTTCCTCGTCGCCTACCGACTCGCCGCCCGTCGCGCCCGCGAGACGGCCGAGACGTACGTCTCGGCGCGCTTCATCGCCGGGTGGTTCGTCCCCTCGCTCCTCCCCATAGCGGCGGGCTACCACCTCGCACACTTCCTCGGGTACTTCCTGACGCTCGTCCCCGCACTCGCGGCGTCGCTCGCGACGCCCCTCGCCGTCGCCCCGGACCTCAGACTGCTCGTCCTGCCCGGGTGGTTCGGCACGCTCCAGTTGGGGTTCGTCGTCCTCGGCCACCTCGTCGCCGTCTGGGTGGCTCACTCGCTCGCCTTCGCGGTGTTCGCCGGACGACTCCAGCCCATCCGCAGCCAGTACCCGTTCATCCTCGTGATGGTCTTCTACACGATGACCAGCATGTGGATCGTCTCGCAACCCTACGTCGCCCCACCCTACGTATGAGTCACCACGTCACCCCCGAGACGGCCGTCGACGCCGGTGAGGCCCCCGTCCGGTGTCCGTACTGCGAACGTCCGTTCCGCGTCGAGCGCACGCTGTGGCTCCACGTCGGCGAGCGTCACGTGGCGGCCTGTACGGCCGACGAACGCGAGGCCTACGAGGCGGCGCGGGAAGACGAGGAGGACGACCTGTTCGTCTTCCACCTGAAGGTGGTCGCGGCGCTCACGGTGCTGTACGCCTCGTTCGTCGTCCTCTACATGGTCGTTCTCGCGGTGAGCGGGTGAGTCAGTGCGTCTCCGTCTCCGGCAACTCGCCGGTTCGCGCGATCTGTGCGGTCAACACGCCCACGAAGACGAGGACGACGACGCCCCCGCCGACGACGAACACCTCCGTCCCGCCCGTAGCCTCCCCGTAGAGGAGGACGAGCAACCCCGCCACGACGCCGAGGACGACCATCGCCACGAGTGAGGCACCCTGCTCCATAGACGTGGTATCACCCCACACGATGATAAACCTTCGAGTCGGTTCGACCGGGGATCCCGATTCGCAGCGACCTACGCCGCGCCCTCCCCGCTCCGGAGGGCGAGGAGGACGAAGAGGGCGATGGCGAGCGTCGTCACCAGCCCCGTCGCGAGGGAGAGTGCGCTCACCGTCTCGCCGGTCACGCTGGCGACGAACCCCGCCATCCCGACGCCGGGGGGGACGGAGAACAGGACGACGTACCAGAGCGGATTCGTCCGGGTCGGGGCGTCGAGGCCTCGGTGGTCTACCGCGCCACCGTCCCCGTCTCGGGACTGCCGGTCGGCGGTGGTGCCGTCCGCCGCCGTCACATCGGGAGCCTCCCGACGCAGGCCCTGCAGAACGCGTAGGCCGCGTCGTTACACACGCTGCAGAACCGACAGGCGACCCGACCCTCGCCGTCGGCACACCGGGGCCGGACCGTCGACTCCGCACCTCCGGCGAGGCCCGGATACGGGGTGAGGCCGTAAGTCGGGGCCGGCGTGGGGGCGACGGCCCCCTCGTCACGGTCGACGTACCGCGAGAGGTAGATCACGCAGGGAATCTGGACGAGGGGGATGACGACGAGCGCGACCAGCCCCCAGTCCAGCGGCGTCAGCGACGGCAGGAGCGTGAGCGACGTCATAGGATGGAGTACGACGCCGCGGTGGTCAGTGCGAGCGCCGCCAGCAGGCCGATGACCATCAGGTACGACAGCGACCGGGGTTCCCACCTGAGGTGCTGGAAGTAGGCGGCGACGAGCAACGCCTTCGCGAACGACAGCACGACGATGATTCCGAAGGCGGTCCAGTAGTCGAGACCGGCGAACTCCACGCCGACCTGTACGGTCGCGGAGACGAACAGGGTGGCGAAGATGGCGGTGTAGAATTTCGTGGATACCATGGTCACAGGATGTAGAACAGCGGGAACAGGAACAGCCAGACGATGTCGACGAAGTGCCAGTACAGGCCGAAGTACTCGACGGGTCTGCTGTCCTCCAGGTACGCGCCCCGGAGGGCGCGGGCGATCAGGTACAGGGTGATGACGAGGCCGGCGATGACGTGGGCGGCGTGCAGGCCCGTCGTCAGGAAGAACGTCGAGGACTGGATGTCGGTCGACAGCCAGTGGCCCTCGTGGTAGAGGTGGAGCCACTCGATGCCCTTGTTGGCGAGGAAGCCCACCCCGAGGATGAACGTCACCGCGAGGCCGCCGACGACGCCCCACTTGTTCTTCTTCTCGGCGGCGACCAGCGCCAGCACGACCGAGAAACTGCTCGTCAGCAGGATGTAGGTGTTCATCAGCCCCGGTATCGGGTTCGCCGCGATGGTGTGCCACTCGGTCCACCCGAAGGCGACCCGGATGAAGACGTACGACCCGATGAACGCCCCGAACAGCACCACGTCGGAGGCGAGGAATATCCACATCCCGAGTTTCATGTTCTCGATGCCGGCGAACGGCCACTTCTCGCCGGCCTCCTCCACTTCCGGGCCGTGGAACCGCTCGCGGGCCATCGAGAACAGCGCCCCGAAGGTGACCACCGACCCGACGAGCAGGGACGTCGTGTAGAACATCCCCTCCATCCCGGCGGGGAACGCGGCGTCCTGCAGGCCCGAGAGACCGAGGAAGGTGAACAGCGCCCCGACGCCGACGACCAGCGGCCAGATGCTCGCGTGGCTGGCGTGTTCCTCCCTGTGGGCGTGCGCTCCACCCTCTGCGTGGACGACGCCGCCGTCGGTCCGACTCGCCCCCTCGCCGCCGTCTGCGGCCCGCGGCTGACGGAAGGAGAGCGACCCCTCGCCGTAGGTGGGCGACCCGGGGAAGTTCTCCAGCGGCGGCGGCGAGGAGACGGCCCACTCCGCCGTCGTCGAGTACTCCCACGGGTTGTCCGGGGCGGGGTCGCCCGCCCAGAGACTCGTCAGCATGTTCCAGAGCATCACCGCGAAGGAGACGGCGAGGACGAATGCCCCCACCGTCGCCAACTGGTGCCACGGCGCGAGTTCGGGCGCGTAGTCGAACACCCGGCGGGGGGTCTCCCACGCGACGAACATCGGGAAGTAGAGCAGGTTGAACCCGACGAAGTACAGCGCGAAGTGGACCTTCCCGAGGAACTCGTCGTACATCTTCCCGGTCATCTTCGGGTACCAGTAGTACAGCGCCCCGACGAGGCCGGTGACGCCGCCGACCATCACGTAGTGGAAGTGCGCGACGACCCAGTAGGTTCCCCGGAACTCGTAGTCGAGGACGATGGCCCCGAGGAAGACGCCCGTGATGCCCCCGATGATGAACAACAGGAGCGCCCCGAACGCGAACAGGAAGGGCGTGTCGAAGCGGATTCTCCCCTTTATCATGGTGTAGATGAGCGAGAACACCATCAGGTCGAAGGGGAGCGAGATGCCGATGGTGGTCGCCATGAACAGCGTCTTCACCTGGAGGTTGATGCCCGTCAGGAACATGTGGTGCATCCAGACGACGAACGACTGCAGGGCGACGAGCACCATCGCGGCGATGAACCACTTGCGCCCGACGATGCGCCGCCCGGTGAACGTCTGGAACATCTCGGCCATCGCCCCCAGCGCCGGGAAGAAGACGATGTACACCTCGGGGTGCCCGAAGAACCAGAACAGGTGCGCCCACAGCAGCGATCCGCCCTCGCTCGTCGCGGCGAAGTAAGTCGTCCCGAGCAGGCGGTCCGCCGAGAGGATCATCAGCGCCGCCAGCAGTGCCGCGAACGCGAACAGCATCATCCAGACGGTCAGCAGGATGGACCACGTGAACAGGGGGAGGTGCCGGAGCGTCAGCCCCTCCGCGCGCATGCGGTGCATCGTCGTCAGGAAGTTGACCGACGAGACGGTGACCGAGACGACGAACAACAGGAGCGCGAGGATCGCCGTGGACCCGCCGAGACTCGGCGTGTAGGTGGGGATGTTGAGCGGCGCGTACATCGTCCACCCGCCGGCGAAGGTGCCCCCCTGGAAGAACGAAATACCCAGCAGGACGCCCGAGGCGAGGTAGAGCCAGAACGAGAGGGCGTTCAGGCGCGGGAAGGCGAGATCCTTCGCGCCGATCTGCAGGGGGACGACGTAGTTCGCGAAGCCGAAGGCAAAGGGCGAGAGGAACCAGAACACCATGATGAGACCGTGCAGGGAGACGGCCTGATTGTAGGCGTTGGGCGCGAGGAACGTCGCGCCGGGCGTCCACAACTGGAGGCGCATCAGGAGGGCGAGGACGCCCCCGAAGACGAGGAAGAACAGCGCCGTCACGACGTAGAGGATGCCGACGTCCTTGTGGTTGGTCGTGACCAGCCACCGGCGTATCGAGGTGACCGGCGGGAGGCCGTGGTCGGTCTCCGTCCGGTCGCCCGTCCCGACGGGGAGGTCCCCGTCGACGCTCGCCGTCCCGCCGTCCGTCCGTGAGTGCTCGTCGGTCATGCTGGTACCCCGATGTTCGCCGTGCCGTTCGTCGCGTTCGTGCCGTTTCCGGACCCGTCGCTCGACCCGTTACCCGTCCCCGCGTACCACTCCTCGAACGCCTCCGGTTCCATCACGACGACCTGCGCGTTCATCGCGGAGTGGCCCGCCCCGCACAGCTCGTAACACTGGGCGGTGTAGGTCCCGACCTCGTCGGCGAGGAACCACGCGTCGGTGGTCTGGCCGGGGATGGCGTCCGTCTTCACCCGGAGTCCCGGCACGCCGAAGTTGTGGAACACGTCAGCGGAGGTCACGGACAGTTGGACCCGGGTGCCCTTCGGAACGCGGAGTTCGCCGGTCGAGCGGTGGCCGTTGGGATACTCGAACTGCCAGATGAACTGTCGCCCGGTGACGGTGACGTTCATCGTCTCGGTGTCGTCCTGGAAGGCGTCGTCGGCGGGCGACTCGATGTACAGCAGGGTCCCGTAGGTCCACGTGATGAGCGAGATGACGATGATGGCGCTGATGAACAGCGAGAGGAACAGTTTGCGGCCCTTGCCCCCCCCGCTCGGCAGTTCCCCGAGGCTCGGCCGGTCGGCGCTGTCCGCGTCCACGCCGGCGCGCGCGCGGTACTTGTACGCGTTGTACACCATGTAGCTGATGACGACGACGCCGACGAGGGTCCCGAGGACGAGGAACACCCAGTAGATCTCCTCGAACACCTCGGCGCGGGAGCCACGAGGAATCAACCCGTCGGCTTGCACCAGCACGGCGAAGACGTCAGTTCCGTACATCGCTATCGACGTTGCTCATTAACTTTCATGGGCCTTATACATTGCGCAGGTGTACCACGGTTCTCGGTCCCAATCCACACGACGTTCGTCCACTCGTGAGTGAAACGGGACGCCGACCGTCATCCAAACGTCGGTACCACCGCACGGAACAACAGTATCGGGAGGTGACAGGACCAGCAAGGCTTTTGTCACTTTATTTGGTACCATGTATCATGGTAGACAGTCCTTCGGAGCTCGCCGCCGACGTCGACGTGGACGTAGAGGAGGGTGCGGAACCCGACTTCGACCACCTGGCCGGCATCGTCACGGACGGTCTCATCGGTGCGGTCGGGGGCCTCGTCGGGACCGCCGCGCTCACCGTCGGACTGTTCGTCGCCTCGACGGTCGGGGCCTTCGAGTTCGAGGCGTTCTCCGAGATCGCCCAGATCGTCGCGCTCGACGTCGTGTTCCCGGCCAACGCGCCCGCGGTTGGGTTCCTCATGTTCCTCGCGGGCGGGATGATAACGTGGCCGCTCCTGTTCGCCGCGACGGGGGCGTACCTCCCCGGCAGGACCTACGCGCTCAAGGGACTCCCGTACGGGGCCGTCCTCTGGACGGGGTTCGCGATGGCGTTCTACACCTCCCAGTCGGGTATCGCGCTGGTGCTCTACCTCGTGTTGACGTTCGTCGCGCACCTCGCCTACGGCTTCACCCTCGGCGCCGTCTTCGACTACCTCGGCAACCGGCCCGAGACGCTCGTCTGAGGCACCTCGCGGTCCCTCGCGGAAGCGAGGTGGACGACGGCGTGGCGAGCGCAAATGGACAGCCTATTTATCGCTGCCCCGTAACGGTCGGATATGGCACCGGACGTGTTCGACCGGGAGACGATGCTCGACCTCTCGGTCAACGTAATCCCGCTGTTCATCATCCTGTTCTTCATCGTCCTCTTCGCGGCAGTCGCGCCGTTCGGCTACAGCCTCGTGGACACGACGATTCAGATGGCGTTGCTCGTCATCCCGTTCATCGGGCTGGCCATCCTGACGTACTTCTCGGGGAAGGCCATCGCCGAGGCCGAGGCGAAGATGGAAGAGCGCGGCGACCTCGCGCACGCCGAGAACGACACCCCGGGCGCACACGCGGGCGAGTCGACGCCCGACGCGCCCGACGCGCCCGACGCGACGGAGGGCGACGCCGAGAGCGCCGTCGAGACCCGCTCGACCTCCGACCAGGACTGACGACAGCACCACCGACCGCCCGTCCCCGGCCACCGTCGCGGCCGCGGAATCTGACCCCGAGCCTCCGGCACGAACCGCCCGACGCCTCCTCTCTCGAGACGCGAACACAACCTTTCTAACGGACCAACCCGGAGGGGTACCATGGACCTATCAAGAGAGTTGCTCGCTGGGATGCCAGCCCAGGGAGCCGGCATGGACCTGTCGGGACAACTGGCGCTTACGGTCCTCATGGGGGTGTTCCTCGTCGGCGTCGCGGTGTTGCTCACCCGCGTCGAGGACTGGCGCTCGTACACGCCGCTCGCGAGCGGCGGCGTCTACGGCGACGAGACGGGTCACGCCGTCCAGCACAAGCCCTCCGGGATCACTCGCTGGCTGACGACGGTCGACCACAAGGACATCGGGATGCTGTACGGCGCGTACGCCATCATCGCGTTCGTCTGGGGCGGACTGGCCGTCCTCATCATGCGGACGGAACTGGCCGACCCCGCGGCGACGCTCATCGAAGCCGGCTTCTACAACGGGCTGTTGACGAGCCACGGCATCACGATGCTGTTCCTCTTCGGGACGCCCATCATCGCCGCGTTCTCGAACTACTTCGTCCCGCTGCTCATCGGCGCGGACGACATGGCGTTCCCGCGCATCAACGCCATCGCGTTCTGGCTCCTGCCGCCGGGTGCCCTGCTCATCTGGGCCGGCTTCCTCATCCCGGGGATGGCACCGTCCCAGACGTCGTGGACGATGTACACGCCGCTGTCCATCGAGCAGACCCACGCCGCGACGGACCTGATGCTCCTCGGCTTGCACCTCACCGGCGTCTCCGCGACGATGGGTGCCATCAACTTCATCGCGACCATCTTCACCGAACGCGGCGACGACGTGAACTGGGCGAACCTCGACATCTTCTCGTGGACCATCCTCACGCAGTCGGGGCTCATCCTGTTCGCGTTCCCCCTGCTCGGGAGCGCGCTCATCATGCTCCTGCTCGACCGCAACTTCGGGACGACGTTCTTCACCGTCGACGGGGGGTCGCCCATCCTCTGGCAACACCTGTTCTGGTTCTTCGGCCACCCCGAGGTGTACATCCTCGTCCTGCCCCCGATGGGCATCGTCAGCTACGTGCTGCCGAAGTTCTCCGGCCGAAAGCTGTTCGGCTTCAAGTTCGTCGTCTACTCGACGCTCGCAATCGGCGTCCTCTCCTTCGGCGTGTGGGCCCACCACATGTTCAGTACGGGCATCGACCCCCGCGTCCGCGCCTCGTTCATGGCCGTCTCGATGGCCATCGCCATACCGAGCGCGGTGAAGACGTTCAACTGGATCACGACGATGTGGAACGGGAAGATTCGCCTGACGACGCCGATGCTGTTTTGCATCGGCTTCGTCAGTAACTTCATCATCGGCGGCGTCACCGGCGTCTTCCTCGCCGCCATCCCCATCGACCTCGTCCTCCACGACACCTACTACGTCGTCGGCCACTTCCATTACATCGTCATGGGGGCCATCGCGTTCGCCGGGTTCGCGGGCCTCTACTACTGGTATCCCATCTTTACCGGGAAGATGTACCAGCGTACGCTGGCGAAGGCCCACTTCTGGCTGTGGATGGTGGGGACGAACCTCACGTTCCTCGCCATGCTCCTGCTGGGCTACGAGGGGATGCCTCGCCGGTACGCCACCTACACCTTCGACGCAGGAATCGTGAACCTCGACGTCATCACGGCGCTCCATCAGGTGGCGACCCTGGGCGCGTTCCTCATCGCCTTCGGCACCATCGTCTGGGTGTTCAACTTCGTCCAGTCGTGGTACGAGGGCCCCGACGTCGGCGAGGACCCGTGGGGCCTCGAGGACAGCACGCTGTACGGCCGCGAGTTCGAGTGGCACCGCAACCGCCTCCGGACCGCCGTCGCCGACGGTGGTGAGGAGGACGTCGTGACCGACGGCGGCAACGAAGAGTAACCTCGCAGCCCTCGTCTTCCGCGGTTCTCACTCACCTCGCTACCCGCTCGCGTCCGACTCGTTTTCGGTTCGACGAACGTTCGCGTTCTCACGACCTCCGACTGACGAGCGGTCGCGCCGGCCCGACGTCGACGCGGGGACGCGACGACGCCGTCGCTCGGCGGCGCGTGATCTCGGAGGGCGACTCCTGACCCGGTCAGGAGATGGTACTGATGACGAGGACGATACCGGTGACGAACATGAGCGCCGCTACCCCGGTCAGAATCAGCAGGAGTAGCTCTTTCTCCTCCATGTCTCGGGTTGGGGACCGCGAGACAAAAGGGTAATCGTCCGCGCGTCCCTAGCCCGGCCGTGAGCGAGAACGCGCGCGAACTCGGCGGTCGCTGGTTCGTCCTCATCCTCTACCTGACGGTCGTCGGCATCACCGGCGTCGTCGGCTACCTCCTCGGCGTGTTCAACTCGAACGTGGACCCCGTACTGTTCGGGTTCATCCAGCTCCCGCCGACGCCCCTCGGCATGGCCGCGTTCGGCGCCATCACGCTGGCGACGATTCTCGGCGTGTTCGTCGGTGCCGTCGTCCTCGTCTCGCGGCGCTACGTCGACGGCGGGGCGGGACCGGGCGGTCAGTCCGGCCCGTAGGCCCGTTCGGCGGCCGCGGCGACCTGCTCCGGCGAGACGTACCCCCGGAGGCCCTCGCGCGCCTCGCCGTCGGCGAAGAGGAGTATCGACGGCGCGGCCTCCACCTCGAACTCGCGGCGGAACGCGTCCACGGACTCCCCGTCGACGCCCGCGACGGCGACCGACTCGGGCAGATCGGCCAGAATCTCGTCGAGGTCGCGCTTCAGCGAGTCACACGGCGCGCAGTTGCGCTTCCAGACGAACATGGCCGCCCGGTCGTGCTCTGCGAGGAACTCGCCGTAGCCCTCGTCGTCCAGTTCCGCCATGCCCTCGGGGACGGGGGTGTCCGGCGCGACTTCGCCGACGAGCATCGCCATCCGGGCGCGGTCGACCCGCGAGTGGCCGTCGTCGAGGTGGGAGGTGACCGAAAGGTAGTCGACGAACATCTCGCGGGTGACGCCCTCTCGCTCGATGCGCGCCTCGGCGTCCTCCGTCGAGAGGTCGAAGGAACTCGCGACGGACTCGCGGAACACCGTGTCGGTCGCGTTCCCGTACGTGTCGTAGTAGATGCCCCGCGTCTGCTCGAACTCGGCCGTCGTGGCGAGGGTGCCGTCCGCACGCTCCGTGAGGACGCCGCCCTCGACGAGCGAGTCGACGAGGGCGTCCACGTCGGCCTCCGTGAGGTCGGGCGCGTCGGCGGTGGCGTCGTCGCCCGTCATACGCCGAGGTACCGCTGTCTGGTCTCCTCGTCCGAGCGGAGGTCGTCGGCGCTCCCCTCGAAGACGACCTCGCCCTGGTCGACGACGTAACACCGGTCTGCGATCTTCATCGCGGCCACCGCGTTCTGTTCGACGAGGAGGATGGTGGTCCCCTCCTCGCGGATGCGTTCGACGACGTCCTCGACCGCCTGGATGATCTGCGGGGCGAGTCCCTCGTAGGGTTCGTCGAGCATCAACAGCGTGGGGTTCTGCTTCAGCGCGCGGGCGATGGCGAGCATCTGCTGTTCGCCTCCCGACAGCGTCCCCGCCTTCTGCCCCCGGCGTTCGTCCAGTCGCGGGAACACCTCGTACACCTCCTCGTCGTCCATCTGGTCGCGCTCGAACGAGAGCGACCGTCCCATCGTGTTCGAGGAGTTGCGCACCACCTCCGCGATGTGGAGGTTCTCCGCGACGGTGAGGTCGGGGAACACCCGTCGCTCCTCGGGGACGAGCGAGATACCCTGTACCGCTACGTCCTCGGGCGGGAGGTCGGTGATGTCCTCGCCCTCGAAGGTGATGCGCCCGTCGCGCACCTCGGGTTCGTCGGTCCCGGCGACCGACCGGAGGGTCGTGGTCTTGCCCGCGCCGTTGCGTCCGAGCAGGGCGCAAATCTCGCCCTCTTCGACGTGCATCGAGAGGTCCCTGAGGATGTGGCTCTCGCCGTAGGAGGCGTCCACCGCGTCCAGCTCGAGTTGGCTCCGGCTCACAGGTCCGCACCTCCGAGGTAGGCCTCCTGGACCGTCGGATCCTCGCGTATCTCGTCGGGCGTCCCCTCCGCGATGACCGCCCCCCGGTTGAGGACGATGATGCGGTCCGAGACGTTGAAGACGATCTCCATGTCGTGTTCGACCAGCAGGAAGGTCAGCCCGCGTTCCTCCTTGACCGCCTCGATGAGGTTCACCGTCGCCTCCGTCTCCTCGGGGGACATCCCAGCAGTCGGTTCGTCCATGAGGAGCATGTCGGGTTCGGCGGCCAGCGCGATGCCGATTTCGAGGCGGCGCTTGTCGCCGTAGGGGAGGTCCTGTGCCTCCACGTCGCGCTGGTCCCAGAGGCCGACCGATTCGAGGGTCTCGCGGGCCACCTCGTTCACCTCCGGGTAGCGGTTGCGGTGGCGCAGGAAGTTGAACCGGAACGAGCCGTGTTCGGCCGCTAGCGCCGCTATCTGGGCGTTCTTTCGCACGCTCAACTGCGGGAAGATGGAGGCCGTCTGGAAGGACTTGCTCACCCCGCGTTGGACCACCTCGTGCGGTTTCAACCCGACGATGGACTCGCCCTTGAAGCGGATGTCGCCCTCGGAGGGGTCCAGCCGTCGGGTGATGAGGTTGATGAGGGTGGACTTCCCGGCCCCGTTCGGGCCGATGAGGCTCACGCGCTCGTTCTCCTCGATGCCGATCGTCACGTCGTCCGTCGCGACGAGGCCGCCGAAGCGCTTGACGAGGTTCTCCGTCTCCAGCAACGCCATCAGCGGTCACCTCGCAGTCGTTCCGCGACGGTCCGTCGGAGGTCCTTGATACCGCCCCAGACTCCGCCGCGCGGGAAGAACACGACGATGGCGACGAACAGCACCCCGAGGATGAGGTGCCAGTAGGGCGCCGGGTTGGCCCACTCGGGGAGCACGACGGCCTGCGGACCGGGGAAGAGCTTGTCGATCTGCGTGAACAGCATCACTTCGCGAATCCCCGGGATGACGTTCGCGATGTAGAGGTACACCGCCGCGCCGAGTGGCGCGCCGAACAGCGACCCGACGCCGCCGATGACGCTCATGATGACCACCTCGCCGCTGGTCGTCCAGAACAGCGACTCGACGGGCACGCGCGCGTTGTGGATGGCGAACAGCGCACCCGCGAGGCCCGCGATGGCCCCCGAGATGACGAACGCCATCAGCTTGTAGCGCCAGACGTTCAGCCCGACGAACTCCGCGCGCTGTTCGTTCTCGCGAATGGCGCGAAACACCATCCCGTACGGTGAGTTGAGCACGCGGTAGGCGACGGCGACGGTGAACACCATCGCCCCGCCGATGAGCATGTACATCCACGTGCTCACCAGTTCGGTGATGACGGGCACGCCCGCCTCGAGGGGAATGAACCCCAGCAGCGGGTCAATGGTCCTTCGACCGATGCCGAGGCCGTTGTCCCCGCCCGTAATCGAGGCGAGCGGCTGGAGCGCCATGTAGTACAGCATCTGGGCGAACGCCAGCGTGAGGATGGCAAAGTAGATACCCCCGCGCCGAAGTGAGAGAAAGCCGAGCACCCACGCCAGCAGGGCGGCGAAGACGGTGCCGACGACGAGCATCGCCAGCGGCGACCCCGAGACGTTCGCGGCGAACACGCCCGCGGCGTACGCGCCGCCGCCCCAGAAGGCGGCGTGCCCGAACGACAGCAGGCCGGTGTAGCCGTGCAAGAGGTCGTACCCGATGACGAAGATGCCCCAGATGAGGATGAGTTCCGCCAGCGACTGGTAGCCCTGAAGCGCGTCGCTGACGACCGGCGCGCGGGCGAACAGGTACGGGAACAGGAGGACGGCGAGGGCCGTCCCCGCGACGACGACGCTCTCCCGTTCTCGCAGTTCGGCCCACGTCGCGAGCAGTCCTTCCCGCTCGGTGGCGACGCCCTCGCGTTCGACCCGCGTCTCGTCGCTCACGCGACCACCTCGTCACCGAGCAGTCCCTCGGGACGCACCAGCAGGACGATAGCGGCCATCGCGTAGATGCCCACCTCGGACCACGCCGCGAACCCGAACTGGATGAGTCCGGCCTGGACGAGGCCGAACAGGAGGCCGCCGAGGACCGCCCCGCGTATCGACCCGACGCCCCCGACGACGACGGTGAGGAAGGCGGGGACGAGGATGTTGCCGCCGTAGTCCGGGTTGAAGTTGACCAGCGGGCCGCCGACGAGGCCGGCGACGCCCGCCAGCGCCGCGCCGATACCGAACACCACGAGGTACGGCCGCGAGAGGCGGATGCCGAGCAGTTCGACCATCTCCGCGTCCACCGTCCCCGCGCGCACCGTCAGGCCGAAGTCGGTGTACTCGATGAGCAGGTAGACGATACCGACGAGGACGGCGGTGATGAGGATGATGACCAGCCGCCACGTCGAGACCCCGCTCACGCCGAAAAAGCGCAGGACGTCCCCGACCAGCGGGAGGCCGAGTGCGGACCCTTCTGCCCACGGCGGTTGGGCGATGGACTGGCTCTGTCCGCCGAACAGCACGCGGAACAGCTCCTGGAGGATGAGCGCGAGGCCGAACGTGAGGAGAATCTGGTCGGTGTCGGGCCGGTCGTAGAACGGCTGAGCGACGAAGCGCTCCATCAACAGTCCGACGACGAAGACGACGACGGGGACGACGACCAGCGCCGCGAGGTAGCCCCAGCCGAGGCCGACGGTGGCCCCGTCGATGAGTCCGAGGTCCTGGAGCCACTCCGGGAGCTTCCCGCCGAACCGGGGCTGCTGTGCGATGATGAGCCCCAGATACGCGCCGACGATGTAGAGCGCACCGTGGGCGAAGTTGACGAACTTGAGCGTCCCGAGGATGATGGAGAGACCGACGGCCAGCAGGATGTAGATGGACCCGGTCGTGATGCCGTTGATGACCAGTCGGACGAGGTCGCCGGCGACCTGGAGGGGGACGACGGGCAGGGTCACGGTCCGGGCCTCCGCGGTTCGCTGTCTTGCGAGTGGATGTGTCGTGGATGCATCGTGTCGAACGTGGTGTGGTGGGGGATGTCGTGGACTACTCGTCGCCGTACGGGCCGAGTTCGCACTCGGCAGCCGGCCCCTCGTCGCAGGCGTACCAGAGGTCGTCCCGGCTGGTGATGTTCACGATCTCGAAGTACGACCCCTTCGACTGCTGGTCGGCGGGGAGGCCGCGGACGACGGGCACGTCCCGGATGGCCTGGTGGTCGCAGGCGCGCATCGTCTCCGCGCCCATCCCGATGTTGTCGTACTCGTAGTCCTCCAGTTGCCGGATGACCTCTGGCGGGTAGAACGTTCCCGCTCGCTCGACGGCCGCCGCGTACTGGAGCGTCTGGGCGTACGCCAACTGCGCCGGTCCGGACGGGATGCGCCCGTCGAACTCCTGACCGAAGGCCTCGGTGAACTCCTTCGAGGGGGTGTTGTCTATCTGGGAGTCCCACGCGGCGGTGCCGAAGACGCCCTCGATGGCACCCCCGGCGGCCTCCGCCATCGGGCGGTTGTACAGCGGGACGAGCAGCTCCATGTTCTGGTCGAGGCCGGCGTCGATTGCCTGCTGGAGCGACGTCGCCCCGTCCAGCCCGTAGTGGTTGAGGACGAGCACGTCCGCCCCCGAGTCAGCCGCCTGCGAGAGGTACGAGCCGTAGTCGTCCGTTCCCAGCGGCGTCGGGACGCTGTCGGCCTGTTCCCACCCTGCGACCTCCGTGAGGAACTGGTTCATCGACTCCTGCTGGGTCTGGCCCCACGAGTAGTCGGCGTACAACTGGTAGAACGTCAGCCCCTCACCGTATTCCTCCTTGAGGACGGGTGCCAGCGCCTGTCCGGTCGTGTAGGCGTTGAACATCTCCCGGAAGCCGTACCGGCGACACTCGATGCCCGTCGTCTCGTTGGAGTGGGTGAGACAGCACATGAACAGCACCTTGTTGTCCTGTGCGACCTGTTGCTGGGCGATGGCCGTCGCACTGGACGACCCGCCGCTGAACATGATGACGCCGTCGCGGCTGATCATCCGGTTCGCCGACTGGGTCGCCGTGTTGGGATCGGTCGCCGTGTCGCCCTCCACGTAGTCGATCTCGTAGCCGAGGACGCCGTCGCCCGACAGATCGTCGAACTGCGAATCAACCCAGCCGCCGCCCTCGTTGAGGTGCTTGACGGCCATCTCGTACCCCCGAAGTTCGTCCTCGCCCTCCGAGGAGTACGGTCCCGTGGTCGGGACGTTGAACCCGAACAGCGCCGTGTTCCCCTCGATGGGGTAGTTGCCGAGGGCGGGATAGTCGTCCCCGCCGCCACCGCCGGAGCCGTTGCCGCCCGACCCGTTGTCGCCACCGCCGCCACCGCCGCCACCGTCGCCTCCGCCACCACCGCCACCACCCCCACCGGCGGTGTCCTCGGTCGTACACCCGGCGAGGCCGACGAGTCCCGCCGTTCCCGCTACCCCTGCGCCTTTCAGAACGTCCCGCCTCGTTAGTCGGTTGCTACCGTCTGACATACTAACACACCACGAGTAGCCGACTACATTAACTGTTGTGATTAAAAGCATCGTTAAACGGTGTCGTCGTTTCACGACGCCATCGCCCGATTGTCCGGACATCGCTCTCGCGGATGGTAGTTTGTTCCTCACCTCTCGAGAGATGTACGAATCCGCTATTTGGGCCGAGGACGCTCGACGCGCCGGTTTCCCCGGAGACCGGTCGTCGTCGGTCCCGACTGCGACCAGGAGGGGGAGAAACCCGGCGCCCGTTCAGTCTCCCTGAACCTGCCGACGAATCTGCTCGGGCACGTCGGGGTCCCGCAGGGTGGTCGTGTCCCCGAGGTCCTCGTCGTTCGAGATGTTCTCGAGGATGCGTCGCATGATCTTCCCCGACCGCGTCTTCGGCAGGTCGTCGACGAAGGCGACGTTCGCGGGGCGGGCGAACTTCCCGATCTCGTCTTCGACCGCCTCCACGATGCGCCCGCGGACCTCGTCGCTCGCCTCGACCCCCTCCCGGAGGACGACGTACACCTCGGGCACCTCGCCCTTCTCGGGGTGGTCGCGGGCGACGACGGCCGCCTCCGCGACGTCCTCCACCTCGGCGACGGCCGACTCGAGTTCCATCGTCCCCAACCGGTGGCCCGCGACGTTCATCACGTCGTCCAGTCGCCCGAGGATGCGCCAGTAGCCGTCGCGCTCGTGGACGGCCCCGTCGCCCGCCTTGTAGTTCCAGTCGCGCCAGTCGTCGCTCCCCGTGTCGGAGAACTCCTCCCAGTAGGTCGAGACGAACCGGTCGTCGTCGCCGTACACCGTCTGGAGCATCCCCGGCCACGGCTTCCGGATGACGAGGTTGCCCGCCCGCCCCGATGCGGGGTCGATCTCCTCGCCCCGGTCGTCGACGATGGCCGGGTCGATGCCCGGCGCGGGGAGGCCGGCGCTCCCGGGTTTCATGTCCGCCAGCGCGGGCAGGTTCGTGATGAGGTGGCCGCCCGTCTCCGTCTGCCACCACGTGTCGACGATGACCGCCTTCTCCCGCCCGATGTGCGTGTAGTACCAGAGCCACGCCTCCGGCTGGATGGGTTCGCCCACCGTCGTCATGTGCCGGAACGAGAAGTCGTAGCCCTCGACGTGTTCGGGGCCCCACTTCATGAACTGGCGGACCGCCGTCGGCGAGGTGTGGAAGATGTCGACGTCGTACTTCTCGGCTAGCTCCCAGATACGCGACTTGTGCGGGAAGTCGGGCGCGCCCTCGTACATCACGCTCGTCGTCCCGAGTGCGAGCGGGCCGTAGACGATGTAGCTGTGCCCCGTTATCCAGCCGATGTCGGCGGCACACCAGTAGGTGTCCTCGGGCTTGATGTCGAGGACGTACTTCGAGGTGCCCGCCGCGTACGCGAGATACCCCCCGGTGCGGTGCTGACAGCCCTTCGGCTTGCCCGTCGTCCCCGACGTGTACATCAGGAACAGGGGGTCCTCGGCGTCCCGCGAAACCGGTTCGACCCGTTCGCGTTCGTGGTCGGCCAGCACCTCGGAGACGAGGGTGTAGTCGTCGCTGATGCTCACCGACTCGTGGACCTCGTCGTGTCTGGTCCAGACCAGCACCTCGGGGTCGCGGTCGGTCTCTTCCATCGCGGCGTCCGCCTTCTGGACGTGGTCGAGGAACTCGCCGCGCCGGTAGTAGCCGTCGATGGTCACCACGAAGTCCGACCCGGCGTCGTCGACCCGTTCGGCCAGCGCACTCGCCGAGAACCCCCCGAACACCACCGAGTGCGGCGCGCCGATGCGGGCACAGGCGAGCATCGTGATGGGGAGGGCGGGCACCATCGGCAAGTGGACAGTCACCACGTCGTCCTCGTCGACGCCCTCGCTCCGGAGGGCGGCCGCGAACTCGTTGACCTCGCGGTAGAGGTCCCGATACGTGAGGGTACGCCGGTCGCCGTGCTCGCCCTCCCAGACGAGGGCGGCCTGGTTCTTCCGGTCTGCGAGGTGGCGGTCCACGCAGTTGTACGAGGCGTTCAGCCGCCCCCCGGTGAACCACCGGAAGAAGGGCGGGTTCGAGGCGTCGAGGACCGCGTCCCAGTGGTCGTCCCAGTCGAGGAGGACGGCGTACTCCTCGAACCCGTCGGGGAACTCGTCGAACCGGTCGTACACCGCCGGGTCCGAGACGTTCGCCTGCCCGACGAACCGCGCCGGGGGTCGGAAGTACTCCTGTTCGCGCAGTCGTGCCTCGAGTTGGACGTCCTCGTCGGAATCGCTCATGAGGTCAGCTCACCACGTGGCGTGTTCTCACGGGTCGTAATAGCGTTACCGCCGAGAGGACGGAATCGGATGCGGTCGGCGAGAGAAGGCGAGTTCCGGACTCAGGCGACGCTCGCCGTCTCGGTGTAGCTGCCGTGTTCGGCCTCGTAGACCTCCATGATCTCGCCCATCGTCGCGTAGGCCTTCACCGCGTCGATGACGTACGGCATCGTGTTCTCGCCGTTCTGGATGGCCTCGTCGAGGGCCGCGAGGGTCTCCTCGACGCGGTCGTCGTCGCGTTCCTCCTTGACCGATTCGAGGCGGGCCAACTGGCGGTCGCTCACCTCGTCTTCCACCTTGAGAATCTCCGTGTCGTCGGCGTCGCCGCCGGAGGTGTACTTGTTGACCCCGACGACGACCTCCTCGCCCTCGTCGACGCGCTCCTGATACTCGTAGGCCGCGTCCTGAATCTCGCGGTGGAAGTACCCCTCCTCGATGCCCCGGAGGACACCGTCGAGGATGGAGCCGTCGCCCATCTCGGCGATGTGGTCGATGTAGGCCATCGTCTCCTCCTCGACCTCGTCGGTCAGCGCCTCCACCGCGTAGGACCCGCCCATCGGGTCGGCGGTGTCGGCGAGTCCCGACTCCTCGGCGAGTATCTGCTGGGTCCGGAGCGCGATCCGGACCGCCTCCTCGCTGGGCAGGGCGAGCGCCTCGTCGTAGCTGTTGGTGTGGAGGCTCTGTGTCCCGCCCATCACCGCGGCGGCCGCCTGCAGGGTGACGCGGATGATGTTGTTGAGCGGTTGCTGGGCGGTCAGCGACTGCCCCGCCGTCTGCGTGTGGAACTTCAGGCGCTTGGACTCGGGTTTCTCCGCGCCGTAGCGCTCGCCCATCACGTTCGCGTAGATGCGCCGGGCAGCCCGGAACTTCGCGACCTCCTCCAGCACCGAGTTGTGCGAGTTGAAGAAAAAGGAGAGGAGGGGTGCTACGTCGTCGACGTCCAGTCCGCGTTCCTCGGCGGCCTCCACGTACGCGAAGCCGTCGGCGAGCGTGAACGCGAGTTCCTGAACCGCGGTCGACCCGGCCTCGCGGATGTGGTAGCCCGACACGGAGACGGGGTAGATCTTCGGCGTCTCCTCGACGGCGAACTCGATGGTGTCGGTGACGATATCGACCGACGGTTCGGGCGGGATGACCCACTCCTTCTGTGCGATGAACTCCTTCAGCATGTCGTTCTGGAAGGTCCCCCGAATCTGGTCGCGGGGGACGCCCTGCTCGTCGGCGAGGGCGACGTACATCGCGTAGATGACGATGGCGCTCGGGTTGATGGTGAAACTCGTCGACACCTCGCTGATGTCGATGCCGTCGAAGAGAATCTCCATGTCCCGCAGGGTGTCGACGGCGACCCCCTCCTTGCCCACCTCGCCGAGGCTCATCGGGTCGTCCGAGTCGAGGCCCATCAGCGAGGGCATGTCGAACGCCGTCGACAGGCCGGTCTGGCCCTCGTCGACGAGGTACTTGAAGCGCTCGTTGGTCTCCTCGGCGGTGCCGAAGCCGGCGAACTGGCGCATCGTCCACGTCCGCCCGCGGTACATCGTCGGGTACGGCCCGCGGGTATACGGCTCCTCGCCGGGGAACCCGAGGTCCTCGTCGAAGTCCTCCGGGGCCACGTCGTCGGGCGTGTAGAGGCGGTCGACCTGGTGGTTCGAGACGGTGGCGAACCGGTCTTTCCGCTCGCCGTGGGCGTCGAGCACCGGGTCGAGGGTGTCGTCCTCCCAGCGCTCGCGCTCTTGGCGTATCTCCCGGAGGTCGTCCTCGTCGAACATACCACAAGCCTTGCCGCGCCGCGCCATGAAGATTCCGGGCCGTTCCCCGCCGAACTCAGTACTGCCCGAGCGTCCCGCGCCTGCGCGCCTCCCGTGAGAGGCGTCGGAAGAGGACGTAGCCACAGCCGAGGTAGCCCGCCGCCGTCAGACAGAGGAGTGCGAGGTCACCCGTCGGGAGGTCCCACAGCGCCACCCCCTCGCCCATCGCCCGCCGGAGGAGGTGACTCCCCAGCGAGAGCGGGAGCAGTTTCAGGACCGGTGCCTCCTCGACGGGAAGGGCCACGAGGGCGACGAACGCGAACTGGACGAGTTGAAAGAGGTTCTCGATGCGCTTGAACACCAGCGCGAGGCCGCCGAGCGCGAACCCGACGCCGACGGCGGAGGCGAGCGTCAGCAGTCCCAGCGGGACCACGGTCAGCGGGTCGAGGGCGAGCGAGACGCCCGTGGTGGCGACCATCAGCGCGAGCAACACGGCCCCGTAGCCGAAGCTCACCAGCAGGTTCACGCCCGTCTTCACCGCGACGACGCGCCCGAAACCCTGTGGCGACATGTACAACTGTTCGAGCGTCCCCCACTGCGCCTCGCGGGTGAGGTCCCACGAGAGGTCGGCGTAGGCCACCGTCGCCATCAGGAGGAGGAAGAACCCGACGACGATGCCGTCCAGCGTGTTCGCGATGGCCTGCGGGGCGAGTTCCCGCCCGCCAAACACCAGCAGCGCGAAGAAGACGTAGATGGTGACGAGGCTCGTCACGGTGTTGAACGCGTAGCGCACCCGCAAGACGAGCGACTTGTACGCGACGGCCCGGGCGAGGACGACCGTCTCCCGCACCGCACGCCGGGAGGGAGTCCCGAGGCTCACGCCGCCCCCCGGTCGTTCGTCAGCCGAAGGAACGCGTCTTCGAGGTTGGGTTCGACGGCGGTCACGGACAGGAGGTCGGTGTCGAGGGCGCGGACCGCGTCCACGAGGTCGTAGAAGGCCGCCGCGTCGTCGAGCGTCACCTCGAAGCGGACGCCCTCGGGGAGCCACTGCCAGCGCTCGACGCCGTGGTCGGCGGCGAGTCGCTCACGTTCGCGCGCGGCGAGCGGCCCCGCAAGCGTGACGCGGTAGGCCCGCGTCCGGAGCGCCCCCGTCAGGTCGTCGACGCTCCCGTCGGCGACGACCCGTCCCTCGTTGAGGACGACGAGGCGGTCGCACACCTCCTGGAGCACGTCCATGTCGTGACTGGAGACGAGGACCGTCCGGCCCTCCTCCTCGGCCAGCGAGCGGAGTCGCTGGCGGAGGGCGTACGACGCCTCGACGTCCAGACCGAGCGTCGGTTCGTCGAGGAAGACGACGGGCGTCTCGCGCGCGAGGGTGCACGCGAGCGCCGCCTGCTGTTTCATCCCGCGCGAGAGGTCGTTGACCGCGGTGTCGGCGTACGCGCCGAGTCCCAGCGAGTCCAGCAGGTGGGCGTGTTCCTCCCGGCGCTCGCGCGAGTCGATGCCCTGCAGGCTGGCGAAAAAGCGGACGTTCTCGCGGACCGTGAGCCGCCAGTAGAGGTTGCGCGCGCCCTCGAGCATCGCCCCGACGTGGCGGTAGACCGCCGGGTCGCGGACGTCGACGCCGTCGACGCGCACCGTCCCCTCGTCGGGGACCAGCAGGCCGAGGGCGCACTTGATGAGCGTCGTCTTCCCCGCGCCGTTCGGCCCGAGCAGTCCCACGACCGACCCGGGGTCGACGCTGAACGAGACGCCGTCGACGGCCCGCACCTCCCCGTAGCGCTTCACGAGGCGGTCGACGGCCACGGCTGTCGGTGGCTCCTGTCGCTCCCGGTTGGCCGTTGTCAGACGCATCTGTCGGGTGGTACCAAGTACCACAGGTACAGCACCGGACTCCAAAAGTTCGCCGGTTGCTACAATCCCCGCCTCGAGTTCTCTCGCGGGGGTTCACCCCCTCGGGGCCGAACGTCTCCGCGCGCCGTCAGTCCCGGTCCTGTTTCTGGAGGCGCTTGGTCGTCTCCACGAGGGGGTGGTGGGCGTAGTCGACCTCCTGAATGTCGTCGATGTCGACGAGGTTCTCCTTGCGGGCGGTCTCTGCGATGCCGAGGGGGACCCGTTCGTCGAGGACGATGACGTAGGCGTCCATCTCCTCGATGCCCTGCCGGTTGGCGGCCTTCACGCGGTGGTGGCCGTCCGCGAGGAGCAGTCGGTCCCCGCCGTTGTCGATGACGACGAGCGGTTCCGCCAGCCCGTTCTGGAGTTCGTACGAGCGTCCCTCCAGTTCGTCCGTGTAGACGCGCGACTGCGTTGGGGTGAGTCGCGAGAGCGCCACCTTGCGGCGCTCCTGACGCATGTCGACCCCGTGGATGTTCCGCAGAGTCTCGATGAGTTTCTCCACCTTGCTCGGCGTCGCGCGCTCGATCTGCGAGCGCACCACGTCGGCGTTCGAGATGATCCCGACGAGGTTGCCCGTGTCGTCGACGACGGGGAGTTTCTGGATGCCCGACCGCAGGATGACGCGCGCGGCGTCGGTGATGTCCATGTCCGGGTGCGCGACGATGAGGTCGTCGTTCATCACCTTGAACATCGGCTCGTAGTCCTCCGCCAGGAGGAGGTCGCGGGCGCTGACGAACCCGTGGACGCGCCGCCCGTCACACACCGGGAACCCGGAGTGCTCCTTGCTCTCGGAGATGCGACGCTTCACGTCGTCGACCGTCTCGTCGACGCCCACCGTGACCACGTCGCGGGTCATGTAGTCCTTGACGCGCGGCTTGTGCTCGCCCTCGGCCATTACTCTGTGGAGGGAACTGCCGGGCAAAAGCCTCCCGGTGGGGGTGACCGTCCGCGCCCACGGGTCGTCAGGGCGGCATTCGGCCGTTCGGAGCCGTTCGACTGGTCGGTGCCGTTCACTCGCTTCGCTCGCTCACGTCTCCCTGTCCTCGCGGCTCCCTTCGGTCGTCGCTCGGAATCGGGAGACCTTCAGCCGCGTTGCGGCCTCAGGTCTCCCTGTCCTCGTTCGCCCCGACGGGCAACCCCCCGATGCCCTCCCGGTACAACTCGGTCACGTCCCAGTCGGGCCGCGACCGGAGCGTCTCGAAGAAGCGGTCGTTGATCACGTCCTCAATGATGCCGGTGAGTTCCTCGCCGCTCTCGTCGTCGACGCTCCCGAGCAACCCGAGGGAGATCTGCGCGCCCGCCATGTCGGCGTGCCCGCCCGCGTCGCCGATCTGCGAGAACGCCTCGCGGAGCGTCTCGCCGACGTCGAGGTCCGTCCCGCGGGTCCGCGCGGAGGCGTAGATGGTCCCGTCGCGGTAGCCGTAGACGAGCGTCGTGGCCACGTCCTCCAGGTCGAGCAGGCGGTCTGCGGCCTGTGCGAGGGCGTCGCGCGACCGGAGCCGACCGACACAGGAAGTCAGCACGCTCCCCCGGACCTGCCGGTTGCGGATGGCCCGACCGACCGTCTCGATGGTGTCGACGCTGATGCTCGGTGACTCGACGCGTTCGAGCGTCGCCGTGTCGACGTACGGGAGGAGGTAGGCGGCGGCCTCGAAGTCCTCGACGGACACCTCGCGGCTGAAGTCCTTGGTGTCCACCCGGATACCGTAGAGGAGGCCCGTCGCCACCGACTGGGACGGTGTGAGACCGAAGGCGTCGAGGTAGTCCGCGAGCAGGGTGCTCGTCGCCCCCACGTCGCTCCTGAGGTCGACGAACGTCGCCTCGATGGGTTCGCGCGGCGGGTGGTGGTCGATGACGATGTCGATGGGCGTGTCCTCCGGCAACTGGTCGTTGACGCCGGGGCGGGAGTGGTCGACCAGCGCGAACCCGGCGAACCGCGAGAGGTCGTCGTCCGCTTCGAGGTTCGTCAGGTCGTACTCCAGTAAGTTGACCAGCGCGCGGTTCTCCTGGTGGGTGATGTCGCCGTAGTAACAGGGTTCGGCCTCGCACCCGGCGGCGGCCGCGATGGCGACCAGCGCCGTCGCGCTCGCGATGGCGTCCGGGTCGGGGTTGTCGTGCATCACGACCGCCAGCGGGCCGTCGAGCCCCCGGAGGACCCGCCGGAGCTGGCGCAGGCGGAGGTTTCCCCGCCCGGCGGTCCCGAGTACCTCGTCGGCGACGAGCGCGATGGGGTCGACCACGGTGTCGGCCACCGACGCGATGGCCGCGCGCTGGTCGTCCGTTGGGTCCTCCCCTAAGCACACGAGGACTACCGCGTCGGGGAAGGCCTGCTTCGCGGCGAGGGCCGCCTGGTGGTTCTGGTCGGATTCGCGCCCCGCGACGACGACGCTCTCGACGGACGGGTCGTCGCCCCCGTGCGACCGCGTGATGGCCGCCGGGTCGGTACAGTCGCCCAGTTGCGCCGGGATGTTCTCCCCGCGGAGGGTTTCGACTCGGTTCTCGTTGTCGGTGATGACCAGCATCTCGCCGGGCACCTCCCGTAGCTCGTCGATGAGCGTGTGCCCGAGCGGCCCACAGCCGAGGACGAGCCGAGTCGTCATACGTCACCTTTCTGACCCGGACAGCTAAAGCTTCTCCTCTGTCGGAACCGGCGGCGGCGGTCGGTTCCGGGTGGCCGTCGCCGTCGGCGGAGACTTCGAACCGAAAACGAGCGTACCGGTCGGCGTTACGCGCCGACCATCGTCGCGGCCGCCTCGAACGCCGTGTCCGAAAAGAACCCGAGGGCGGGCAGGAGGAGCACCGTCACGACGGCCGCGGCGACGATGGCCGCGTACAGGCCCGTCGGGTAGCCGTCGATGGCGAACTCGCCCGCGGCCTCCTCGAACCAGAGTGCCTTGACGATGCGCGAGTAGTAGAACAGCGACAGCGCGCTGTTGACGATGAGCGCGGCGGCGAGGATGAGCGTCCCCACCGTCGCCCCGCTGACCGCACCGAGCAACAGGAAGTACTTCGAGAGGAAGCCCGCCCCGATGGGCAGGCCGGCCAGGTTGAACAGGAACACCGTCATCGCCACGCTGGCGACCGGTGCCTTCGACCCGAGACCGTTGTAGTCCTCGAAGGTGCGCCCGACGCCCCAGTACTCCGCTAGCGCGATGAACAGGAACGCGCCGGTGTTCATGAAGCCGTAGACGACGAGATGAATCATCCCGGCACCGAGCACGAGCGCCGTGTCCGCGTTCCCGGTGAGCGCCGCCAGTGCGATGAGCACGTAGCCCGCGTGCCCGATAGAGGAGTACGCGAGCATCCGCTTGACGTTCTCCTGGGTCGCCGCCGCGAAGTTCCCGAGCGTCATCGTGACGAGCGCGAGAATCTGGAAGGTGAGCACCCAGTCGACGCCGCCGAGCGCCCCCTGGGGGAACGCGACGGTGAACGCCCGGAAGGCGATGACGAACCCGGCGGCCTTACTCGCAGAGGAGAGAAACGCCGAGATCGGCGCGGGCGCGCCCTCGTAGGCCTCCGGCGCCCAGAAGTGGAACGGGACGCTCGCGGTCTTGTAGGCGAATCCGCCGATGATCATCAGCACGCCGATGCCGAGGACGCCGACGAGCCCCTCGTCAACGCCACCCTGCAGCGCCTCCGCGATGGCGGGCAGCGAGAGGTGGCCCGTGACCCCGTACACCAGCGAGATGCCGTAGACGAACACCGCCGACGACAGCGCGCCGATGAGGAAGTACTTCAGTCCCGCCTCGACGCTCCCGCGGTTCCCCTTGAGGAACGCGACGAGCGCGTACGACGGGAGCGAGGCGAGTTCGAGGCTCACGAAGATGGTCGCGAGCGAGTTCGCCGCCGCCATCAGCGACATCCCCGTCGCCGCCAGCAGGACGAGGCTGTAGTACTCGGCCTTGTAGCGCTGGCCGGCGAGGTAGTCGTACGAGGCGAGACAGACCAGCGCCGTCACGCTCGTGAAGATGAGCGTGAAGAACAGGCTCATCCCGTCGACGACCAGCTGGCCGCCGAACAGGTCGACGGCCTGTCCCGCGTTGGTCACGAGGACGACGCCCGTCGCGACCAGCGCGACGAGCGCTCCACCGACGGAGAGGCCGGCGAGGAGCGTCGGGCGCGACGAGTCGGGGTCGATACTGTCGACGACCAGGACGAGCAGCGCCGCCACGCCGAGGACGATGGTCGGCGCGAGCGCGAGCGTCCCGCTGACTTGGAGTGACTGGAACATCTAGCGAACACCTCCGAGGACCGAGGCGAGGGAGTCGAGTCCGGCCTGTTCACCCTCGACCAGCTGGACGATGGGGTCCGAGGCGTCCCGGATCATCGCGAAGAAGATGTCCGGGGCGGTGCCCAGCGCGATGATGAACAGGACGAGCACGAACAGCGGCACGAGGTCGTGGACCGCCGCGCGCTCGACCGGGTAGTCAGTCGCCGAGAAGAAGTCGCCGAACAGCGTGCGCTGCATGGCGAAGAGCAGGTAGCCGGCGACGACGACGATGCCGAACATCGCGACGGCCGTGAAGATGGGCGCACCCTCCAGCACCGTCGAGGCGAACGCGCCCTTGAAGATGAAGAACTCGCCCGCGAAGCCGGCCATCAGCGGCAGGCCCATGTAGGCGAACGACCCGGCGACGAACGCCCCCACGGTGTAGGGCATCCGGTCGGCGAGGCCGGACATGTCGCCGACCATCCGCGTGTGCGTCGTGTTGTAGATGACGCCGACACAGAGGAACATCAGGCCGGAGATGAGGCCGTGGGCGACCATCTGGAACGTCGCGCCGCCGACGCCGTACAGCGTGTAGGCGACGAGTCCGAGGATGACGTAGCCCATCGACGAGACGGAGGAGTACGCGACGATGCGCTTCAGGTCCTGCTGTGCGAGCGCGAGCAGGGAGCCGTAGATGACGCTCACGACCCCGAGCGCCGCGATGAACGGCGCGAGGTCGGCCGCGACGTTCGGCAGCATCGTGAAGTTGAATCGGAGCAGCGCGTACGTCCCCATCTTCAGCATGACGCCCGCCAGCATGACCGACGCCGGCGTGGGCGCCTCGACGTGGGCGTCCGGCAGCCACGTGTGCAGCGGCGCGACGGGCACCTTCACCGCGAACCCGAAGAACATCAGGACGAACGCGACCAGCGCGAGGGTGTCGGGGGCGAGGCCCGCGAGCGACCCGAGCTGGCCGTCGTTGAGTGCCTGTGCGATCTCGGGCAGCCCGAGACTGGAGATGGAGTCGCCGAGACCGAAGACGAGGGCGAAAAAGCCCACGAACATGATCAGCGAGGCGACGTTCGTGTAGACGAAGAACTTGATGGCGGCGTACTTCCGGCGGGGGCCGCCCCAGACGCCGACGAGGAAGTACATCGGGATGAGGACGGCCTCCCAGAAGACGAACCAGACGAAGAAGTCGAGCGCCGCGAAGACGCCGATGAGGCTCGCCTCCATGAACAGCATCAGGCCGTAGAACTGGCTCTCGCGCGCGTCGATGGGTGTCCACGCGCTCAGGATGGCGAGCGTCGTGAGCACCGTCGAGAGCACGACCAGCGGCATCGAGATGCCGTCGAGGCCGGTGTGGTACATCAGCTGATAGCCGCCGACCGTGAGCCACTCGACGGTGGTCTCGAACGCCAGCGTCCCACCGAGCAGGGCGTTGCCCTGCCCGTCGAAGGTGGCGTACATGTAGAGGCTCCCGAGGACCGGGAGCAGGCTGATGGCCGCCGCGAGCTTCCCGGCGACGCGGTCGGGCGCGAGAAAGACGATTCCCGCCCCGAGCAGACAGAGCGCGATGAGGACCTCGACGAGCATTAGACGAACCACCCCCCGAGGACGCCGACGACGACGAGCAGGGTCACGAGGCCCAGCGTCAGCAGCGCCGCGTAGTTAGACACGATACCCGTCTGGATGCGGCGAACGCGACTCCCCGAGAAGAGGGAGACGGAGGAGATGCCGTTGACGACGCCGTCGACGACGCCCTGGTCGAACTTGTCCGCGCCGCGGGCGACGTTGGCCGTCAGGCCCTCCGCGAGCCACACCTGATACTCGTCCTGGTAGTAGTTGTTGAACAGCACTGTCTTTGCCGAACCGAGTTTGTCCGTGTGCTCCTCGGGCGACGGGCCACTGTAGAGCACCCACGCGAGGCCCGCGCCCGCGAGAGCGAGGCCGAGCGACACCGCGGCGGAGGCGAGCATCGTCCCGACCTCGCCGAAGAGGTACACCGCCTCGTAGCCGGCGGACTCCTCGAGGAGCACCTCGTAGTGGTGCAGCCCCGTGAACAGCTCCTCGGGCGTGCCGAGAAGCCACGTGTGCAGGAAGTCGATGTGCGCGCCGGTGAGCTTGGCGACCGGGACCATGTTGATGAACCCGATCGTGGCCGCCAGCACACCGAGCACCGCGAGCGGCCCCTTGACGTTCCAGCCGACGCCGTGGGGGTCGCGCGCCGTCTCCGTCCGGGGTTCGCCGTGGAAGGTCAGGAGGACCATCCGGAAGGTGTAGAACCCGGTGAGGAAGACGGCGAGCAGACCCATCGCCCACGCGCCGAGCAGGAGCGGCGAGCCGAGGCCGTGGACGAGCGCCTCGAACAGCACCTCGTCTTTCGACCAGAAGCCGGCGAAGGGGACGATACCCGCGAGCGCCAGCGACCCGGAGAGGAACGCGTAGTAGGTGACGGGCATCCGCTCTTTCAGCCCGCCCATGTCCCACATGTCCTCGTTGTGGTGCATGGCGATGATGACCGACCCTGCGCCGAGGAACAACAGCGCCTTGAAGATGGCGTGGGTGGTCAGGTGGAAGACCGCCGCGACGTACCCACCGGTCCCCAGCGCGAGCATGATGTAGCCGTACTGTGAGATGGTGGAGTACGCGAGGACCTGCTTGATCTCGCGCTTGACGACGGCCATCGTCGCCGCGAACAGGGCGGTGAAGCCGCCCACGAACGCGATGACGGCGAGTACGGTCGGCAAGAGCGCGTAGAAGCCGTACATCCGGGCGACGAGGTAGACGCCCGCCGCGACCATCGTCGCCGCGTGGATGAGCGCCGACACGGGGGTCGGACCCTCCATCGCGTCGGGGAGCCACGTGTGGAAGGGGAACTGCGCCGACTTGCCCATCACGCCGCCGAGGACGAGCAGTCCGATGACGCTGAACCACGCCTGCGGGTCCAGTCCGAAGAACGTTCGAATCTCGCCCTCGCCCGCGAGCGCCTGTTCGGCGAGGTGCGGGAAGCTCTCGGGACCGGCGAACGCCGCCGTCCCGAAGGTCCCGAAGACGGCGACGACGCCGACGAGGAAGAAGTAGTCCCCGAAGCGGGTGACGAGGAACGCCTTCTTCGCCGCGCTCGGCGGGCCGGCCTCGCGGAACCAGAAGCCGATGAGGAGGTACGAACAGAGGCCGACGAGTTCGAAGAACATGAACGCCATCAGCAGGTTCGAACTCATGACGAACCCGAGCATGCTCGCCGTGAACAGGCCGAGTTCGGCGTAGTAGCGGGGCAGACCCGTCTCGCCCTCGTCGTTCATGTAGCCGAGCGAGAAGACGTGGACGAGGACCGCGATGAGCGAGACGATGACGAGCATCAGCGCGCTCAACTGGTCGAGCAGGAGGCCGAACTGGAGGCCGACGGGGTCCTCCGCGGCCACCCACTGGTAGATGACCTCGTTGTAGGTCTCACCGGTGTAGACGGTGAACAGGACCCACAGCGAGAGCAGGAGCGACCCGAGCGTGGCGGTGATGCCCGCGAGGGCACCGCGCTTCGGGAGGTACTTCCCCGCGAAGAGCGCCACGACGAACGAGGCGAACGGGAGCAGTGCGATAGCCGGTGCGAATGCGAATGCGCCTTCTGCCATAGTTACCACCTCATCGTCGTCGCGTCAGTCACGTCCACGTCCTTGAAGTTGCGGTACAGCACGAGGATGATGCCGATACCCACCGCGACCTCGGCGGCCGCCAGCGCCATCGTGAACAGGCTGAACACCTGTCCCGTCAGGTTGCCGGTCTGGTAGGAGAACGCGACGAAGTTGACGTTCGCCGCGTTCAGCATCAGCTCGACGCTCATCAGGAAGAACAGGGCGTTGCGGCGCGTCAACACGCCGAACAGCCCGATGCAGAACACCGCCGCCGAGAGCAGCAGGTAGTACTGGACGGGGACCATCAGTGCTCGTCCTCCGTCTCCGCTTCGTCCTCGCTGCGCCCCAGCACGCGACCGCCGTCGGTCGCGACGCGCCGTTTGACGCGCTGGCTGAGCTGTCGGAACGGGCTATCCTCGTCGCGCGTCCCGAGCATCACGGCCGCTACCAGCGCGGCGACGAGCACGAGGTCGATGATCTCGAAGACCACGAGGAACGGTTCGGACTCGTGGGACGCCTGCCCGACGAGGTCGAACATCGCGTAGCCGATGGACGCGGTGATCGAGCCCTCGCCGAACCCGGCAGGTTGGCCCCACTGGGAGGTGACGAAGACGAGCGCCATCACGACGAACAGTGCGACGGCCGCCAGCCCGGGGAGGAAGCTCCCTTCGGTCTTGAGTCGCGGGCGGGAGGTCATCAGGTCATTACCTCCTTGTCGACGTCCGCGTCGGGGTTGCGGACCAGCATCACGGCGAACGTGATGAGGATGAGAACCCCGCCGACGTAGACGAGGACTTGCATCGTCGCCAGGAACTCAGCCTGCAGCATGACGTAGTGCACGGCCACGGAGAGCAACGCGACGCCGAGTAAGAGCGCCGCGTGCCACGTGTCGCGCACCAGCACCACCCCGAGGCTGCTCCCCACCGTGATGATGGCGAACAGGGCGAACGCTAGTGTTTCTGCGACTGCCATTGGTGGCTCTCCTTTCGCGGCGGGTTTCAACGTTTCGAGAACCGTCCGCGAGCGCGCGTGCGTGAGTGGGATTTCCGCCGCGGCTCGACGCGCCACCCCGGTCCGAGCGGCGAATAGTACCAGTTCGTATCGCCTGTCGTGAACGAACGACCCCGGTTCGGGGGTTGGTGGGCGGGGCTGATGCTCGGGCGCGCCTCGTCGAGAGTCGACGATGACGCTACCGCCCACGGTTGCACGGTGCCGAGGAGGGTCCCTCACCCACCGTTACTCACTCGGGGGCTGGCCGTCTCCTCATCAGGTCCGTAGAACACACAGCGTCCGCACGAACGAGCGAAGCGAGTGAGTGCGGTTCCCCGTGAGTCGCGCCACGCGTGACTCACGGCAGCTTTTAGCGTAGCTTTTTGCGCCGAGTGGTGCGCCGAAGGCGCACCCGGGGTGGAAAAAGGTACTACTGGTAGTCCACTTCGCCCTCGCCCTCGCCGATCCACGAACCCCGGTCGGGTTCGCGCGACGCGAGCGGGTCGATGTCCTTGTACCACGGGACGTTCTTCAACTGCTCTTTGTTGTAGGCGAACTCGTCTTTCGTGTCCGCCGTGAACTCGAAGTTCTGGGTGAGCAGGATGGCGTCGACGGGGCAGACTTCCTCGCACAGTCGGCAGTAGATACACTGGCCGACGTGGAGGTTGTACTGCTCGCCGTTCCGCTGGTCGTCCGTGACGATCTGTATCGTGTCGTTCGGGCAGACGTTCTCACACTGGCGGCACCAGATACAGCGCTCCTGGCTGAACTTGTGGATACCGCGGAACCGAGGGCTGACCTCGGGTGCGGCGTCCGGGTACTCGACGGTGAACGTCGAGCCGTCCAGGGCGTGTTTCATGGTGGTCGCCATGCCCTTGAGGATTCCAATCATTGTTGTGGTCTGATGGGGGTGTAACGCCGGGCGGTCCCGGCGGCCGGGTTCAGACGATCACCCCGACGATGACGGCCGTCAGCAGCAGGTTGGCGAACGAGAGCACGAGCATCCCCTTCCAGCCGATCTCGATGAGCTGGTCGATGCGCACGCGGGGCACCGCCGACCGGGCCCACTGCGTGAAGAGGTACACCGCGAGCATCTTGATGACGAACCAGACGAACCCGGGCAGGATGGGTCCGGCCGGGCCGCCGAGGAACACCGTCGCGATGATGGCCCCACCGAGGAAGATGTGCAGGAACTCCGCGAGGTACATCAACACGAAGTACACCGAGGAGTACTCGGTCTGGTACCCGGCGACGATTTCGGTCGGCGCCTCGGGCACGTCGAACGGGTTGCGTCCGACCTCCGCCAGGTTCGCCGCCATGAACAGCACGAACGCGAACGGGTTGACGAACGCGTACCACGCGGGAATCGAGAGGCCCGCGATGGTGAATAGTGGCTCCGTCTGTGCGGCGACGATCTCGCTCATCTGGAGGCTCCCCGCGAACAGCACCACCGACGCGCCGGTGATGACGAGGGGAATCTCGTAGGCGATGTTCTGTGCGACGGCACGCAGGCCGCCGAGGAGCGAGTACTTGTTGTTCGAGGAGTACCCGCACATGAGGATGCCGAGGCTGGCGATGGAGGAGACGGCGAACACGTAGGCGAGTCCCGTCTCGGGGTCCGCCAGGTGGATGCCGTTGCCCATCGGGATGACCGCGAAGCCGAGGACGGCCGAACTGGCCATGACGATGGGACCGATGTCGTACGCCGGGCGGTCGGCCCCCTCGGGGATGATGAGTTCCTTCGACAGCAGTCGGACCGCGTCGGCCACGATGATGAGCAGGCCGAACGGCCCGATGCGGTTGACGGCGATGCGGTCGGTGAACGCCGCGGTGATCTTCCGCTTGCCCCAGATGCCGGAGACGGCGACGAGGGTGAGCAGGAAGGTGGCGACGAGCGCCGCGCCGATGACCGCGGCGACGAACGTCTCGAACGGCCCCATCTGGCCGAAGCCGAGCAGTCCGCCGATGGTGTCGGGGAGCGTCCCCGTCGCGGTCCCGTTCGCCGACGCGTTCGCCGAGGCGTTCCCCGCTGTGGCGTTCGACCCGTTCGTCGCGTTGCCCTGCTGGAAGAACGCCCCGCTCATCTGTCGACCTCACCGAGCACGATGTCGAGACTGCCGAGCGAGGCGACGAGGTCCGGGATGTACTCGCCTTCGGCCATCTCGGGGAGCGTCTGCAGGTTCGAGAAGCACGGACTCCGGATCTTGAACCGGGCCGGCTTGTCCGTCCCGTCCGAGCGGATGTAGATGCCGAGTTCGCCCTTGGCGGCCTCGACGGCGCGGTAGATCTCGCGGTCCACGTCCGGCTTGAGCGTCCGCGGGACGTTCGACTGGATCTCGCGTTCCTCTTCCGGCCAGTCTTCGAGCAGGTCGACGCACTGCTCGACGATCTTCGCCGACTCCTCGACTTCCTTCATCCGGACGAGGACGCGCGAGTAGTTGTCACAGCCGTCCTCGGTGACGACGTCCCAGTCGAGTTCGGGGTAGTAGCCGTAGGGGTCGTCGCGGCGCAGGTCGTAGTCGATGCCCGACCCGCGGGCGACCGGCCCCGTCGCCCCGTAGCTCTTGGCGACGTCGGGTTCGAGGACCCCCGTGTTGACACACCGGAGCTGGAAGATCTCGTTCGAGGAGATCATGTCGTGGTACTCCTCCAGTTTGGCCGGGAGGCCGTCGAGGAAGTCCCGCGTCTTGTCGAAGAACTCCTCGCGGGGTTCGGGCAGGTCCCACGCGACCCCACCCAGCCTGAAGTAGTTGAACATCAGGCGCTGGCCCGTCAGGTCCTCCAGGATGTTCTGGACGACCTCGCGGTCCCGCGTGCTGTACATGAAGATGGCCGTGAAGTCCCCGTAGACGTCGAGCGCGAACGTCCCCAGCGCGAGGAAGTGCGCCGCCATCCGGCAGAGTTCCGCGGACATGGTCCGGATGACCTGCGCGTACTCGGGCACCTCGAGGTCCGCGAGGTCCTCGGCGGCCCGCGCGTACGCCCACTCGTTGAGCAGGCCCGCCGAGATGTAGTCCCAGCGGTCGGGGTACGGCATGATCTGGTGGCGGTACGTCCCCTGCTGGCACATCTGCTCCTCGCAGCGGTGGAGGTAGCCGATGTCGGGGTCCACGTCCGCGACTGTCTCGCCGTCGAGCGTCGTCTTCAGGTGGAGGACGCCGTGGGTCGCCGGGTGGTGCGGCCCGATGTTGAGGAACATCGTGTCCGGGTCGTCCTCGCTGCGCGTGTCGTCCTGCAGGGGGTTGGCGTGTTCGCGGAGCGTGGCGATCTGTGGCTGCTCGACGTCGTAGTCCAGCCGGAGCGGGTGGCCCTGCCACGTCTCGGGCAGGAGGATCCGCCGCGGGTCCGGGTGGTCGTCGTACTTGATGCCGAGGAGGTCGTAGGCCTCACGCTCGTGCCAGTCCGCCGTCCGGAAGGCCGCGTTGCCCGACTGGCTGCGCGGGTCGTCCTTCGCCGCGGGGACGACGACGCTCAGTTCCTGTGTCGGGTCGGCGTACTTCTTCAGGTGGTAGATGCTCTCGAAGCGGTCGTCGTACTCCTGTGCCGTGACACACGACAGGTGGTCGAAGCCCGCCCGCTGTTTGAGCGTCGTGAGCACGTCGGCGACCGCCTCGGGTCGGACGACGAACCCTTCGGCGTTGACGTGGCTCTCGCGACCGATGACGTGGTCGCCGAGCAGGTCCGCGAGGGCGTCGTGGTCGAGGCCGTCGCTCGTGACGCCGACCTGTTCTCGTGTGCCCGGTTCGGGTTCTTCCAGACTCATGCGAGACACCTCCGGTGTCGAGTGTGAGCAGATGAGTCGCAGCCCGCGCAGCAGCGCGAGCAGGAACGTCTTAGCGTGCTCATGGTGACTCAGCCCAGTCGTAGCGCATGACGAGGTCCTCCTCGTCGATCTGGTCGGCGAGGTGCTGGACGAGTTCGTCGCGTTCGAGGTCCCCGAACTGCTCCAGTTCGTAGGGCTTGACCGTCACGGGAGAGGTCTCGCCGTTGGCGATTCGCTCCTGCAACTTGGCGACGCCGTAGATGAGCGCCTCGGGGCGGGGCGGACAGCCGGGGACGTGGATGTCCACCGGGATGACCTCCTCCGCGCCCTTGATGACGTTGTACCCCTCGTGGAAGGGACCGCCGGAGATGGTACACGACCCCATCCCGACGACGAACTTCGGCTCGGGCATCTGGTCGTAGACGCGCTTCATCCGCGGGGCGAACTTCGAGACGATGGTCCCCGGGACGATGATGACGTCGGCCTGTCGCGGGGAGGCCCGCGGCACACCCGCGCCGAAGCGGTCGAGGTCGTGTTTGACCGCGTAGGTGTGCATCATTTCGATGCTGCAGCAGGCGATGCCGAACTGCAGCATGAACATCGAGGAACCCCGCACCCAGTTCATGAACTTGTCGAACTTGGTGAGAATGAACGGGGAGGAGCCGAACGCCTCCCTGAGTTTGGAGTTGAACCGGTTGTCCACTCCCTCGCCCATCCGGGCTTCCTGCGTACTCGGTGCGCCGGTGTGCTGCTTGTCGCTGCTCATGTTTCTTGCGGGTTCGATTCGGTTGCTGCGGGCCGCACCCAGCGGACCGCTCCGTTGCGCCACGCCCAGCCGAGACCGACGACGAGGACGCCGATGAAGATCAACATCGGCACGAGGGCCTTCGCGAGACCGACCTGCGCGACGGCATCACGGTAGATGACCGTCCACGGGAAGATGAGGACCGTCTCGATGTCGAAGACGACGAACAACAGCGCGACCATGTAGTACTGGATGTTGAACCGGATGCGCGTGTTCCCCGTCGGGACCTCGCCGCTCTCGTAGACGGCGGCTTTCCCTTGCTCCGGCACGGTGGGACGCAGCAGGCTCGATGCCGCCATCATCCCGAGTGGGACGAGGAGTGCCACGAGCCCCAGCGCGCCGATCGCTATCCACGGGTTGCTCATTGTGCTTGTATCGTATTGCGGGTTAGATGGGGCCGCATATAAGACTTGATTCTTGCGCGTCAGGCAGTCTTCGGTCGGTTTCGTGCGCGTTGCCGGGTCCACACCCTCGGGACCGGATACACTGGGGATGCGACCGTCTCACGCGCGACGGCGGCGGCCCGCCGTCGCTCACTCCCTACCCTCGCGGAACGCCGCCGTCCCCGACTCGTGGAGCGCCCGCGACACTCGCCCCACGTCGGCCTGGAGGTCCTCGTGGTAGTCGACGAGGCGGTCCTCCAGTTCGCCGTGTTCTCGGGCGAGCATCTGGACCGCCGACAGCGCCGCGTTGAACGACTTGCCCGCGTCCACCGCGACGATGGGCGCGCCCGTCGGCATCCCGATGACCGAGTCGACCGACTTCTCCTGAACCGGGACCCCGACGACCGGGAGCGGGTAGGCCAGCGAGGCGGTCATGTTCGGTAGGTCCGCCGACTTCCCGCCCGCACCGGCGATAATTACGTCCAGACCTCGGTCGCGCGCCGTCGTCGCGTACGCGTACATCAACTCGGGGGTGCGGTGAGCGCTGACGACGTACGTCTCGAAGGTGAAACGCGCCTCCGGCGGGTCGTCGTCGTCGGTGACCTCCGCGAACCCGAGTTCCGTCAGGGCCTCGTAGGCCCCGTACATCGTGTCGAGGTCCGAATCGGACCCCATCACGATGCCCACCTCGGGGGTGTCCTCGGTCGGCCGGTCTCGGTCGGCCTCGGCGTGCAGGTCGTCGACGAGCGACTGGACTTCCTCGGGGAGCGCTGGCGTCATGCAAGAGGGCGGGAGGGGAGGGCGCTTCGGGATTGCGGTCTCCAGCGATGCTCGATATCAGCGGAACGTCACACCCTTCCGCAGGTCGCGCGCCCGCGAGAGGAGTCCGTCCGCGTCCTCGTCGTCCGTCCCGACGACGGTTACGTGGCCCATCTTCCGCAGGGGGCGGGCCTCGCGCTTGCCGTACCAGTGCAGCGACGCGCCCGCCGTCTCCAGTACGGATTCGACCCCCGAGAGGACGGCGGGTTCCGGCGCGTCGACGTCGCCGAGGAGGTTCGTCGTCACCGCCGGGCCACGAGGGTCGGAGGACCCGAGGGGCCACCCGAGCACCGCGCGGAGGTGCTGTTCGAACTGCGAGGTGTGTGCGCCCTCGATGGTCCAGTGCCCGGAGTTGTGCGGGCGCGGGGCGATCTCGTTGACGAGCACCTCACCGTCCTCCGTCTCGAACAGTTCGATGCCGAAGATACCCCGTCCGTCCAGCGAGTCCAGTACGTCCTCCGCCACCTCGCGTGCGCGCGCGAGTACGTCGCTTTCGGCACGTGGTGGGGCGACCATCTCCCGCAGTATCTCCTCTTCGTGGACCGTCTCGGTGACGGGGAACGTCGTCGTCCCGTCCGCGCCGCGGACGCCCATCACGGCCAATTCGCGCTCGTAGGGGACGAACGCCTCGGCGAGGGCTGGCCCGCCGAGTTCGTCCAGCGCGGCCTCCGCCTCGTCGGGTCCCTCGACGGGCAGGTTCCCGCGCCCGTCGTAGCCGCCCTCGCGGGCCTTCAGCATGACCGGCCAGCCCAGTTCCTCGCCGGCCTCGCGCAGGTCCTCGGCGTCGTCCACGCGTCGGAACGCGGGCACCGGGATTCCCGCCCCGTCCAGCCACTCCTTCTCGCGGAGTTTGTCCTGCGTCGTCCGCAGGGTGTCGGTGTCGGGGTGGACGGGCGTGTCCGTCGCCTCGCTCACCTCGTCCAGTAGGTCCGCGTCGGCCAGTTCTATCTCGTAGGTGAGCACGTCCGCGCGTTCGGCGAGTTCGCGCAGTCCCTCCCGGTCGTCGAAGTCGGCGGCGATGGTGTCCCGGACGACCGGTGCGGCCGGCGGGTCCTCGGTCGGGTCGAGGGCGACGACCTCGATTCCGAGTGGACCGGCGGCCTCTCCGAGCATCCGTCCAAGCTGTCCCGCGCCGACCACGCCGACGGTCGGGCCGGGCGTCGTCAGTTCCATACGCGGGGTGTGCTACCGCGGGCGGTTAACCGCTCCGAAGGGCGGCGGTGGTTGTCCCGTTCTCGCTCCCGTTCCCGGTCGTGTTCCGGGGGACCGGCGTCGCCGTCGGGATGTGACTCGTGTCGAAGTCCGCGGGCAGGCGCGACGGGTCGTAGAAGAACGCCACCCGCGTGTCGGTCGTCCGGAGCTTCTGGACGACCACATCATAGTTGGGGTAGCGCTCCGCGATGAGCGACCGGCTCTCGAGCGTGGTGATGACGACCGGCGGGTCCCCCTCCTCCTCGACGAGCGAGAGCGCGGAGGTGTTGTACGCGCAGGCCACCTCCGCGTCGCTGCGTTCGAGGTACCACGGGAGCGGGAGGGAGTTGAACCAGCCGTCGCTGCCCGCACAGGAGGGCTGCTGTCTGATGGGGTCGCCCTGCACGAGGAAGGTGCCGTAGAGCACCACGTCGGTCCCCTCGTTCCGGTCGGCGAGCGCCTCCATCGCGGCGATGGTCCCGTGCAGGTCTCCCGAGGGCTGGGCGTACTGGACGAGTTCGTTGTCGGGGGAGGCGGGGTTCGCGTAGACGGTCTGGTAGCCCGTGAAGCCGACGAAGCCCGCGCTCACGACGGCGAGCGCGAGTGCGAGCGCGCCGACCGTCGCCATCGCGTCGTCCGCGCTCCGGTAGCGCGCCCACCCGCCGGTGACGAGGTGGGAGACTCCCGCGGCGGCGGGAATCGCCAGCGGGAGGACGACGTGAACGGCCGCCCACGGCGCCTTGATGTCGGTAATGATGGGGTAGCCGAGCAGGGAGGCGACACCCCACGCGAACGCCCCGAAGACGAGGGGTCGGGGGCCGCCCTCCCGGTAGCTCTCGAGGGCGAACCCGAGCAGCGCGAACAGACAGAGGACGACCGCGCCCGCCCCGAGCGTCTGGAGGAGGTCACCGAGGTAGGGGAGGTAGGCGTGTTCGGACATGCCGCCGTCGCCCCACAGCGAGTAGAACTCGTTGAACGACCCGACGGTCGCCGCCTCCACGAGTTCGAGGCCGCTCTTGGCCGTCCCCCGCGGCGCGTAGAAGAACACGATTATCGCGAAGAACTCGACGACCGCGAGCAGGAGGACGCCGGCGGCGAGGAGGACGGTCCGGGGCGTCACCGTCGGCGACGCGCCGCCGTTCGCCTGCGGCGCGGACGACCAGTCGTGGCCTCCCCTCTGGACGCTGGTCCCTCGGAGCCGCGCGCGCAGTCCCGTGAGAGGGTACTCCCCGTGTGCGCGGGCGACGACGACCTTCAGGTAGCCGACGACGGCCGCCGCGCCCAGCCAGCACACCACGTAGACGGGGGCGTTCTCCTTGACGGTGAACCCGAGGGCGACGAACCCGACGGCGGCGAAGAGGTGGCGCAGGTTCCGGGTGTCGAGCAGGCGAATCAGGAAGGCGAACCCGGCGAACATGAACGCGCCGACGAGGGGGTCCCCGCGCATGAACCGCGAGTAGTAGAGCAAGATGGGGTTGGCCGCGAGGAAGAAGGCGAGGGCGGCCACCTCGACGCGGTCCAGTCGGTCGCGGAAGAGCAGCGCCGTGAGGGGGAGGAGGCCGCCGGCGAGGGCGGGGACGTAGCGCATCGTGGCGTCCGTCGCGCCGAAGACGGAGAAGACGGCGCGGTTGACGTGCTGGAGGAACGGACCGTGGATGATGGGACGGTAGGAGAACTCCCCGGTCCGCATGAAGTCGAGTATCCAGTAGCCGACCCGCCCCTCGTCCCAGTGGGCGACCCGGTGGCCGAGGAAGAGGAACCGCGCGAGGAGCGCGAGGAGGGCGATTGCACCGACGACGGCGAGGGTGGCCCGCAGTCGGTCCGGACGGTCTGCTGTCATTGTCCCACAGAGCGATGTGCCCGGGTAGAAGGTTTGTGGTTCGTGTCACACGACGGACCCTCGCGGACCGCCGGCCCCGGGCCGTCCCCGCGGAATCTGGCCCACAACGGTACTTCTTTGGAGTGCGCTCGCCTCGCCGCGGGTATGGTAGCACTCGGACTGGTGGTCGCGCGGTTCAACCGCGAGGTCACCAAGGAGATGGAGGAGGCCGCCCTCGACGCGGCCGCAGAACAGGGCGCGGACGTCGTGGAGACGGTCCACGTGCCGGGCGCGTACGACGCACCGCTCGCCGCCGACCGACTCGCACGGCGCGAGGACATCGAGGCCGTCGCCGTCGTCGGGGCCATCGTCACCGGCGACACCGACCACGACCAGGTCATCGCCAGCGCCGCCGCACAGGGACTGACCGACGTGAGCCTCGACCGCGACACCCCCGTCATGCTCGGCATCACCGGGCCGGGGATGAGCGCCGCCGAGGCCCGCGAACGGGTCGGCAACGCCGGGAAGGCCGTCGAGGGGGCGGTCGACATGGTGAGTGCGCTATGAACCGCGAGTTCGCGGACCGCGTCACCAGAATCGAACCCAGTGCCACCGTCGCCGTCAGCAACCTCGCCAGCCAACTGGAGGCCGACGGCGTGGACGTCGTCGACCTCTCGGTCGGCGAACCCGACTTCCCGACGCCCGACGTGGTCGTCGAGGCCGCCAAGGACGCGATGGACGCGGGCCACACCGGCTACGCCCCCTCGAAGGGCATCCCGGAACTCCGCGCCGAGATCGTCGACCGCCTCGGCGAGCGCGGCCTGCCGTACGACGAGGACCAGATCATCGTCACGCCCGGCGGCAAGCAGGGACTCTTCGAGGTCTTCCAGGCGCTCGTCGACGAGGGGAGCGAGGTCGTCCTCCTCGACCCCGCGTGGGTGTCCTACGAGGCGATGGCGAAGATCGCCGGCGGCGACCTGACCCGCGTCGACCTGACGGACCACGAGTTCCAGCTCGAACCCGCCCTCGACGACCTGGCCGAAGCCGTGAGCGACGACACGCAACTGCTCGTCGTGAACTCGCCGAGCAACCCGACGGGCGCGGTGTACTCCGACGCCGCCCTCGAAGGGGTGCGCGACCTCGCCGTCGAACACGATATCACAGTGATCTCCGACGAGATCTACGACCGCATCACCTACGACGGCGTCAAGGCGACCAGCCTCGGATCGCTCGACGGGATGGAAGACCGGACGGTCACGCTCAACGGCTTCTCGAAGGCCTACTCGATGACGGGGTGGCGACTGGGCTACATCGCCGCGCCCGACGACATCGTCGACGAGGCGGGGAAACTCCAGAGCCACTCCGTGACGTGCGCGACGAACTTCGTCCAGCACGCGGGCGTGACCGCGCTCCGGGAGTGCGACGAGTTCGTCGCCGAGATGCGCGATGCGTTCGCCGACCGACGCGAGATGCTCGCGGACCTGTTCGCCGACCACGACGTGGACGTGCCCGTCGGTGACGGCGCGTTCTACATGATGGTCCCGGTGGACGACGACGACCAGCAGTGGTGCGAGGACGCGATTCAGGAGGCCCACGTCGCGATGGTGCCCGGGAGCGCCTTCGGCGCGCCCGGCTACGCCCGGCTCTCCTACGCGGCGAGCGAGGAGCGACTCCGGGAGGCGGTCGAGCGACTGGCCGAGAACGACTTCCTCTGAGGTCTCCCCCGACCGCTATCCGCGGTTCGCGGCCCGCTGAACGGCGTTGACGGCCGCCACCGGGTCGACGTGGTCGGACGAGTCGACCGACCACACTACTTCGTCGCCCACGCGGACGCGGAACGCTGGGTCGGGACACGGCTGGAGGGAGACGCCGCACTCGTCGGTGGTGAGCCAGTCGAGCAGGAGTCGCTGGGTCGTCGTCGCCTTCGAGAGCTGCCCGTAGTTCGCGCAGTACTCTATCGACACGTCGTCCATAATCGGTCATCAACGACCGTGTAGAAAAACCCCCGTCCCCGTGGCAGTATCTGCGGGCGACCGGTCGCGGTGTCCGGGTCGGGTCCCGGCGTCACTCCCCGCCCGTCGGGACGGGCAGTCGCTCGGCGAGGTACTCCGCGAGCAGGCGGTACGAGCGGGTCTTCTGGTCGATGTCCGAGGAGCCGTGGCCCTGTTCGCCCAGTTCCTCGTAGGCGAAGTCCTCGCCCGCGACCCAGCCCCGGTCTTCGAGGGCCTCGCGGAAGCGCCGGGCCTGCGAGACGGGACAGCGCGGGTCGTTGACGCCGTGGATGACGAAGATGGGCGCGGTCATGTCTCCGACGTGGGTGACGGGCGAGCGCTCGCGCCAGAGGTCCGCGTTCTCCTCGGGGTCGCCCATCTGCTCTTCGAGGGTGGCCTTGAAGTGCGGCATCGACTCCTCGTAGAGGAGGGGGAGGTCGGTGATGCCGACGTTGGCGACGCCCGTCGCCCACGGCTCGGGGTGCATCGTGAGCTGACAGTACGCCGAGTAGCCGCCGTAGGAGCCGCCGAAGACGGCGATTCGGTCGGCGTCGACACCGTCCCGTCCCGCGAGCCAGCGCGCCCCCTCGCGGATGTCGACCTGTTCCATCCCGCCCCAGTCGCCGTGGATGCGGTTCTTGAACTCGCGCCCGCGGCCGATTGAGCCCCGGTAGTTGGGCTGGAAGACGGTGTAGCCCCGCGAGACGAGGAACTGCGCGTAGGGGTCGAACGAGCGCAGGGCGGCGCCGTGTGGCCCGCCGTGGACCATCACGACGGCGGGGACGGACTCCGGTGGGTCGTCGGAGTCGTACGCCGGCCCCCCGCGGGCGTCGTAGTGGAGCGCCTCGACGTCGAGGCCGTCCGTCGACTCGTAGGTGACGAACTCGCAGTCGACGAAGGCCCCGGGGTCGATGGCGCCATACTCCGCCTCGACGAGCGGCTCGTACTCGTCGGTCGAGAGGTCGTAGCGGAGGAGTTCGGCCCGCGTCGCCGGGGTGGACTGACTCAGGAGGACGGTGCCGTCGCCGACGACGGGTTCGTCTCCGGGGAAGGCGGCGACGCCCGTGGGCGCGTCGAGTTCCCGACCCTCGCTCGCCCCGTCAGTGTCGAACACGACAGGCACGACGGCGGACTCGCGGAACCTGATACCGAGGAACCCGTCGCCCGCGAACGCGACGGGTCGCTCCTCGTACTCCTCGGTCCCGAACCACTCGACGGTGTCCGCGTCGAGGTCGTAGACGCCCACGCGGTCGGTGTCGGGGGAGTTGTCCCCGACAAGCAGTCGAGCGCCATCCGCCGACCAGTCGGCGACGGAGGCCTCCGCGCCCGCCTCGCCGATGTCGAGGCGGCGGGCGTCGGAGCCGTCTCGACCGGCCAGCGGCCGGTCGTCCGTCGAGCGCGACTCGACGCTCGCGAGATACACGTCGCGGTTCTCCCGGTCTGCGGACTCGTTGGTCACGTAGGCGATTCGCTCGCCGTCCGGGGCGACTTCGGCCGCCCACACCGGCTGGTCGTACGCCGTCACCTGCTCGCGCTCGCCCGACGCGCGGTCCAGTCGGTGCAGGTCGTAGCGCCCGCCGTCCGTGCTGGTGAAGTAGAGCCAGCGGCCGTCGTCGGTCACGCCCTGTAGCGTGTTCTGTCCGTCGCTCTCGACCAGTGCCTCGGTGGTGCCGTCGAGGTCCATCCGGTGGACGTCGGTCTGTTCGTCGCCGCCCTCGTTGCTGTGGAAGAGGACGCCCGCCCCGTCGGCGTCCCACGCGATGCCGTGGCGGGCGTCGCGGGGGACGGTCCCGTCGCTGACCCGCGTGCGTTCGCCCGACGCGAGGTCCTGGACGTACAGTTCGTTTCGCCCGGAGCCGTCGTAGTAGAACGCGACTCGCTGCCCGTCCGGCGAGACGGTGGGATGATAGAACGACGGGAGGCTGGCGAGGGCTTCGAGCGGGTACTGCTCCGACATGCCACGACGTGCGTGGACGGCCCCCTTAGGCGTTACCGGGTGCCGCCCTCACTCCCCGGGCGGGCAGCGCTCCTCGCAGATGCGGTCGATGATGGCGCCCGTCGAGTACAGTTCGCCCTCGAAGTTCGGCTCCCGACCCGAGGCCCGGCGCACCTCGCAGTCGATGCCGCGTTCGGCGAGGGCGCCCTCGATGGCCGCCTCGTCGTGGTGCTGGTCGTGGCCGAGGAGGATGACGTCGGGGCGGATGGCCTCGATGGGGACGAAGATGTCCTCCAGGTGGCCGAGGTGGGCGTCGTGGACGCAGTCGAGGGCGGCCACCATGTCACGGCGCTGGCGGTCCGCGAGGACGGGTTTGGGCTTGTGGGTGACGTTCTCCCGCCGGGCGACGATGACGTGGAGTTCGCCCAACTGGGCGGCCTCGCGGAGGTAGTGGAGGTGGCCCGGATGCAACAGGTCGAAGGTGCCCTGCGCGACGACGCGCCGCGTCTCCGGGTCCACCGCCTCGACGTCCGGACCGTCCGCGGCGGACTCGTCCCCGTTCATGGGCCCTCCCGTTCCCACCCGCGGTCGTGGGGGGACTCGGATTCGAGTTCCTCGTCGATGTCTTCCTGGGTGAAGTCGAAGAAGCGCTCCTGTGGGTCCTCGAGGCCGACCGAGAGCACGTCGAGGTCACGGGGCTCCCCCTCGCGGTCGAACGCCCGCCAGTCGTCGCGGCCGTAGGGCGCGCCGACGATGATGTGGACCTTCCCGGAGCCGAAGGTGGCGAGGTCGGCGTCGCTCGGGCGCAGGACGCCGTTGGGATGGGAGTGGACCGACCCGGCCGCACGGAGGTCGTTGGGGACCATGCTCGTCTTGACCGTGGCGCTGACAGGGTTCGATTCGGTGCCGGGGATAACCAGCACGTCGGTGATGACCGTCCCCTCCTCGTCGAGGCCCAGCGAGCGGGCGTCCTCGCCGCGCAGGAGGCCCATGTACTCGTTGGGGTGGGTCCGGGCGGAGGCCTCGATGACGAACTCGAGGGTCGCCTCGGCGATGCCGAGGACCTCGCCGGAACGGAACAGCCGCATGTGTTGGGAGAGTCGCGGTTTCCATCTAAGGGTTCCGGAACCGCGGGGCGGGCCCCCGGCGGGACTGCTTGCCAAAAGTTAAAAACGGGCGGGACCGAGAGTTGGCAAATGTCTCCATCGCATGCCGGAAGTTCCGGCACGGTCTCTACTACCACGGTCTACGACCTCGCTCCCGACTGCACAACAGAGTCGGTCGACGTCGGTGAACACTACCACGCCGCGGTCAACGGCGTCGTCCCCTACGGCGTCTTCGTGGACGTCTCGGACCACGTCTCCGGACTCGTCCACGAGTCGGTCCTGCAGGGCGAGTACGGCGTGGGCGACTCGCTCATCGTCCGCCTCGACGAGGTGCGCGAGAACGGCGACCTCAGCTTCAGCGAGGCCACCCTCGAGGACTACCAGACCGAGGCGATATCCGACGAGAGCGACGTCACCGTCGACGCCCTCGCCGACCATCAGGGCGGGACCGTGCGGCTGACGGGTGAAATCGTCCAGATCCGACAGACGGGCGGCCCGACCATCTTCCAGGTCCGCGACGAGACGGGCATCGCCCCCAGCGCGGCCTTCGAGGAGGCAGGCGTCCGCACGTACCCCGAGTTCGACGTCGGCGACCTCGTCACCCTCGTCGGCGAGGCGGAGAAACACGACGGTTCGGTGCAGGTCGAAGTCGAGTCGATGTCCCCCGTCGACGACCCCGGGGCCGTCCGCGAACGCCTCGACGCCGCCCTCGACGAGGCCGCCGAACCGCACGACGTCGCCCCCCTCGTCGAGTGGGAGGCCTTCGAGCCGGTCTTCGAGGACCTCCGGACCGTGGCGAAGGCCCTCCGCCGGGCCGTCCTCGACGGCAGACCAATCCGGATGCGCCACCACGCGGACGGCGACGGAATGTGCGCCAGCGTCCCCCTCCAGCACGCGCTGGAACGCTACATCGAGAGCGTCCACGCGGACGTCGGCGCCCCGCGCCACCACCTCCGTCGCCTCCCGTCGAAGGCCCCCTTCTACGAGATGGAGGACGTCACGCGCGACCTGAACTACGCGCTGGAAGACGAGGAGCGCCACGGCCAGAAACTCCCCCTCCTCCTGATGCTCGACAACGGGTCGACCGAGGAGGACACGCCCGCCTACCGCACCCTCGCGGAGTACGACATCCCCATCGTCGTTGTCGACCACCACCACCCCGACCCCGAGGCGGTCGAACCCCTCGTGGCCGAACACGTCAACCCGTACCTCCACGGCGAGGACTACCGCATCACCACGGGGATGATGTGCGTCGAACTCGCGCGGATGATCGACCCCGACATCACCGACGAGGTACGCCACGTCCCCGCCGTCGCGGGCCTCTGTGACCGCTCGCGCGCCGAGGTCATGGACGACTACCTCGCGCTGGCCGCCGAGGAGGGCTACGACGAGGACGCCCTCGACGACGTCGGCGAGGCCCTCGACTACCTCGCCTTCCGCCTGCGCTACAACGACGGCACCGACCTCGTCAACGACGTGCTGAACGTCGCCTGCGACGACAGGGAGCGCCACGAGGAACTCGTCGAGTTCCTCGCCACGCGTGCCGAACGCGACCGGGACCGCCAACTCGACGTCACCCTCCCGCACCTGGAAGCGGAGACGCTCGACAACGGGGCGAACCTCTATCGAATCGACGTGGAGAACCACGCCCACCGCTTTACCTACCCCGCACCGGGGAAGACGACCGGCGCGGTCCACGACCACAAGGTCCGCGAGCACGACGGCGACCCCGTCATCACCATCGGCTACGGCCCGGACTTCGCCGTCCTCCGCTCGGACGGCGTCCGACTGGACATCCCCGAGATGGTGACGGAACTGACCGACGAGCATCCCGGCGCGGGCGTCAGCGGCGGCGGCCACCTCGTCGTCGGGTCCATCAAGTTCGTCCCCGGCAAGCGCGAGGCGGTCCTCGACGCCCTCGTCGAGAAGATGAGCGAGGCCGAAATCGACGAGGACCTGCGCTCGACACTCCTGCGCGACGACTGATAGCCGCCTTCGCCTTTCGGCCCGCGTCGCTCCTCCGACTCACGTTCCGCCCTCGAACTCGATGCCCCTGGCCAGTGCCATCGCCCCGAGGCCGGCGACGCCGAGGGCACCGACCAGTCCGACCGGGACGCCCCCGGGTGGCCCCGCATCGTTACCCTTCCAGTCGGCCGCGAACACGTCACCGTAGTACCCCGCCACAGCCTCGCCGGTCAGTACGAGGACCACCTCGCGGTTCTCGCGGGCGCTGTGGGCGTTGAAGTTCAGACTCCCGACGACGGCGTGACGGTCGTCGACGACGAGGCCCTTCGCGTGGACCTTCCCGAAGCGCTCGCCGGGCACGGCGAGTCGGACCGTCAGCGGGAGGTCCTCCCGGTCGGCCAGTGCGTTCAGACGGTCGGCCAGCGCCCGGTTGTCCTCGCGGACGTACCACGCCCCCGAGAGCAGGATTCGGGTCTCGACGCCGCGGCGGGCGGCACGAACCAGCGCCCGGGTGAACGGGCCGTCCGGCCCGCCGAGGGACACCTGTAGCACGTCCAGCGACCGGTTCGCGCCGTCGACGAGGCCGACCACGCCCGACTCGGCGTTGTCCGGGGCGACCAGCAGGCGGACGGACTCCGCCCGGACCCGTTCGGGCGGGTGGCGCGTCTGGAACGTCCCGTTCGCCGCCCGCTCGCGGACGAACGACCGGCCGCGACGGAACTTGGCCCAGCGAACGGCGTCGCGCCACCTCCAGTCGACGCGGAAGGTGTCCGCCAGTCCCTCGGCGACGGTCGGGTCGTCCACCACCGCGCCCCACCCGCGACTGGACCGCCCGCCGACGCCCGACGGTTTCCAGTTCTCCGTCAGCACGAGCGCCCGGTTGTCGGCGACGGCGTACTTCGCGTGGTGGAAGCGGTAGCGCGCCCACGGCCCGCCGACCGCGCGGACCTCGACACCGGCCGCGACGAGTCGGTCGAGGACGGCCGCCTGCCGGGTCGTCGTCCCGCCGACGGGACTCCCCTCCACCAGCACCCGGACGGCGACCCCCCGGTCGTGGGCGGCGACGAGGGCGTCCGCGACTCGCTCCGAAGAGAAGGTATAGCCGGCGAGGAGGAGTCGCTCCTCCGCGGACTCGACGGTCCGGAGGGGTACCCCGGGCGCGTCGGGGAGGACGAACGCCTCGACGCTCGCCGGCCCGCTCTCCACGACGGGGCGGTCAGTCGAACCGATGGGTCGCCACGTCCACCGGGGATGCGCTCCGGGAGCGGTCGTCCGCGCGTACACCTCCCCTTCGGGGGCGTCCTCGTAGCGGGCGGTCGAGACGGTGGTGTCGCCTCGGCGCAGTCGGACCGTCTCGCCCCCGTTGGCGAGGTCGAGTGGGGTCGGGAGGCTGGTGACGGGAGTGTCGGTCAGATTCCCGACCCGGTCGGGAGCGGCCGACAGGACGACCCTCCCCGTCTCGGCAGTTCGGTTCGGGAGGGAGACGCACCGCTCGCCGTCGCAGAGGCGGTAGTCGCCCAGTTCCGCACCTCCACGAACGTCGAGGACGACGAACTCGCCGCGGTCATCGGTCGCGTGTGGGTTGGGGTACAGGCCGACGAGGGTCGGTGCCGGGGTGGATAGGGCCGACCCGTCGGCGGGCACCCCGGCGGCCGAAGCGTCGAGCGCCGTGGCCCCGCCCGCGACGGGGCCACAGAGCAACAGCGTCAGGAGTGCGACGGTGAGGACCCTGTGGGACACACGGCGGGGTGGTCCCGTCCTCGGGTAAAAAGGTCAGGAGACGCCCGGTGTCGGACTCGGGGGTGAGGTCCGTGGAACGTCCGGACTCAGGCCGTCGCCTCGGGCTCGGGTTCGTCGGAGCCGAGGGCGTCACGGGCCTTCCGCGCCTCGTTCTGGACGATAAACGAGCGGTCGTCGTCGTACTCGGCGGCGGTCTCCAGGGCCTTCTCGGTCCCGATCTGGTTGAGCGCCCACGCGGCGCTGGTGCGGACGGAGTCGTCCTCGTCGTCCGCGAGCAGGTTCGCGAGGGGGTCGACGGCGCGCGTGTCGCCGATGAGACCGAGCGCGCGGGCCGCGTTCGTCCGCACCTCGGGTTCCTCGGCGACGAGGCGGTCGGCGACGGCCTGCGTGGCCTCGTCGTCGCCGATCTCGCCGATGGTCTGGAGGGTCACCCGCTGGAGCGCGGGGTCGGAGTCGCCGTCGATGTACGGCAGGAGCGTCTCCAGCGCGCGCGGGTCGCCGATCTTCCCGAGGACCTTGATGGGCTCCTTGTTGCGCTTCTGGGCGCGGGCGTTCATCTCGTCGAACGCCTCGGGCGCGCCCAGTCGTCGGAGCGCGGCGATGCAGTTCTCCTGCATGAAGTCGGAGGTCAGGTTGTCGAGGGCCAGCAGGATGCGCTCGGCGTTGCGCTCGGACTCCGCGATGCGGACGACGCTCAGTTCCGGCGGGAAGTCCTTCCGGGTCTTGCCGGTCAACTGGTCGTAGAACCCCTGGTAGTCGAGTTGTTCGACGACGGTGAGGTCGGACCACTCCTGGGCGTCGTCGAGGTCCGACTGGAGGGTCTCGGCGGCTTCGAGGAGCGTCGCGATGGTCTCGGCGTCCTCGTCGGCGTCGTAGCCCGCGCTCTCGATGGCTCCTGCGGCGTCCTCGAGGGCGGCGGCGTGGTCCTCCAGGTCCTCGGGCGCGGTGCCGTCGAAGCCCACGTCCTGGTCGACCGTCTCGTCGGCCGTCTCGAGGAAGTCCTCGACGGCGGCGCGGACCTCGACCTCGCCGGTGTCGGTCCAGCGCGTGTCACGGACGGTTCCGGCGGCCTCCGTCACCAGTTCGGCGACGTCCTCGGCGTACGGGCCGCGCCGGTCCTCGATGGTCGCGCGGACCTCCTCGATGCGGTCCTCGAGGTCGCCGCGCGGGTCCTCCTCGTCGTCCTCCTCGGCCTCGGGGAGGGTCTCGACGCGGCGTTCGATGGACTCGACCTGCGACTCCACCTCGTCCAGGTCGTCCTCGGTCTCGGCGTCCTCCAGTTCGGCCTCGACCTCGTCGAGTTGCGAGTCGAGTTCCTCTGGCGAGGCCGCCGGTTCCGTGGACTCGGCCTCGTCGGCCGACTCCTCGGGCGTCTCCTCGGGTTCGTCATCCCCGTCGCTCATGTGGGAGACTCCGGCAGTGCGAGTCAAGAGCGTTTCCTTTCAGGTGCCCTCGCCGGGACCGTGCGTCTCCGCCCGCGACCGGTCGGCGGGTCCCGACTCGGACCGGGTCGGGACGTCCCGCCAGTAGAACCGCGGCCCGAGGACGAGGTAGCCGAGTGCGCCCGCGAGGAGGATTCGGGGGAACGCACGCCCGAGGACGCCCGGGACGGCGACGGCGAGGACCTGCACCGCACCCATCACGAGGGCGTCGCGGGCGTAGAGGTCGGGGTACTCGACGCTCGTCACCATCAGGTAGGCGAACACGCCCGTCAGACCGAGCAGGACGGTCGGGTTCGTCACGCCCGCGAGGTAGAGCGCGGCGAGGACCGTCGCGGCGAGCGTCGTGGGGACTCCGACCGTGACGGGTCCCGCCGGGTCGTGGATGGTGTACATCCCGAGGCGGACGACGCCCATCGCGACGAACAGCGCGGGTACCGCGACGGCGGCGACGACGGCGGGCGGGGCGGCCCCCCACGCGTCCGCGGCGACGGCGAAGACGAACAGCGCGGGCGCGACGCAGAAGGAGGCCACGTCCGCCAGTGCGTCGAGATACGGACCGATTTCGGTGCCCCCCGTCTCGCGGGCGAGAACTCCGTCCAGACCGTCGGCGACGGCGGCGAGCAAGACGAGTCGCGCCGCGAGTCCCGGGTCGACGAGGACGGCCGCGGCGGCGGCGAAGCCGAGTGCGGCGTTCGCCACGGTCACCGCGTCGGCGGGACCGAGTCGCCCGACGAACCGGGGCATCATGTGTCGGCACTCGGACGACGGCGGGTTAGGTCGTTTCGGTTCGGGACTTCGAACTGACGGGAGTGGAGAATCGCGGCGGCTATACGTCCGACCCGACTACGCGCACGCATGAAGCGGCGAACGTTCCTCGCGACGGCCGCCGGCCTCTCCACCGTCTCGCTCGCTGGATGTATCGGGAGTAGCCTCTCGGCGAGTCAGTACGACGTCGGGATGGAGACCAACGCCTTCCGGCCCGAACAGTACACCGTCGAGGTGGGCGACGCCGTCGTCTGGGGCAACAGCGGATCGCGCCCGCACACCGTAACTGCGTTCCAAGACGGCCTCCCCGAGGGTGCGTCGTACTTCGCCTCCGGCGGCTACGACTCCCAGCAGGCGGCGGACGACGCATGGCCCAACGGCGGCGGCATCCAGCCCGGCGAGACGTACGAACACGTCTTCGAGGTGGCCGGGACGTACAACTACTACTGCATCCCCCACCTGCGCGGCGGGATGGTCGGCAGCATCACCGTCGAGGAGTAGTCCGACCGCTCCGAGTCGCGCCGCTCGGGCGCGGCGGACGTGAAGAAAGCTGCCGTGGTGCGGCGTGTGGCCGAATCAGACCTCGGCGTCTTCCTCGTCGACGTCGACGCTGGTCTCCTCCTCCTCGGCGACCTCGTCGGGTCGCGCTTCGAGGGAGAGCTTCTGAATCTCGACGCGGCGCAGCGGGTAGATGGTCTTCGCCTCGCCGTAGATGGCCGACGAGAGGCGGCCCTCGACGACGCTGTCGACGAGGTCGGCGAAGGACCGCTCCTCTGCGGCCTCCTCGACGATCTCCGTCATCAGCTTGCGGATGGCGCGCTCCTGGCTGTGGTCGGCCTTCTTCGTCGTGAAGGCGACGGGCTGGACCTGCACGCGGTAGTCGTCGGTCGTCAGGACGGTGACGAACGACTCGACCTTCGAGGAGCCGCGGCGCACGAGGCTGCGGAGGTAGTCGCGGGTCAGCGCGTGCTCTACGAACTCCGTGTACGCCGAGTCCGAGCCCACGTCGTTGATCTTGAACGTGAGTTTCGTGCTGTTCTCGCCGGCGTCGTCCTTCAGGTCGCCGAGCGTCGTTTCGATGGTTCGGCCGTAGACCTGTTCGGGGTCGTTGGCCGTGGTCTCACCGAGTTCGGCCCGGTCGAACTGCTCGGGCGCGAGCACGGTGTACCAGCGTTTCTCCTGTTTTCGTCGTGAGACTGATCGTTCACTCATGGTTGGTGTCTGTGTCGGTCAACTGCTGTGCTACTTGCAAATTCGTGACGTAGTCGTCGGCCGTCGAGCGCAGGCCGCCGGTCGTCTCGCGCGTGATAGCCGCCGTGACGGTGTCGCCGTCGACGGCGACGCGCATCTCGGCGGTGTTGTCCGGCGCGAGGGCGTCGGCGACGGCCCGTGCCGTCTCGGGGTCCGCGAACGACGTGCGGACGGTGGCCCGGCGCTCGCCCGCCGCGGGCGGCGTCGGGTCCGTGCCTGCGTCGGGGGTCGACTCCGGGCCGGACGTCATAGCGCCCCCCGGACCGCCGCGACGAAGGCGTCCGTCTCGCTGGCGTCTACGCGTGCGGTCGCTCGCTCACCGCGAGCGACGGCCGTCCCGCCGACGGCGGTGGCCGCCTCGCGGGCCAGCGTCGAGACGTCGCGGTCCGCCGCGCACGCGACGTGCGTCGTGGACTCGTCGTCCCCGGTGTCGCCGTCGTCGGCGCTCTCGTCCTCCCGAGCCTCGACGGCGAGGACGACCGGTTCCGGCGACCGGAAGTCCCGGAGCAGTCGGGCGGCCGTCTCCAGTGCGCCGGGTGCGGCGTCGACGTGCGCCACGACACAGCCGTCGTGGCGGGCGAGGGTCGCATCGCGGACGGCGGCGTGGGCGGCGACGGCGTGGTCGCGCCACGCGTCGAGGGCGGCCTCGCGGTACGTCTCGGGCGTCCCGAGGACGAGCGCGACGCCGGTTCCCGGCCGCTCCCGGGCGACGGCGTCCAGCACGTCCGCGTACCCTTCGAGGGTGGTGAACGGCCCGTCGAGCGGATGCGCGCCGAGCGCTCTCTCGACTGCCTCGGCGGCCCGGGGCGGCGCCTCGTCGCTCTCGACTGCGGCCAGCGCCAGCAGCGAGGCGAGCGTCCGACCGTCGCGGTCGACACCGGCCAGTGCCGAGGCGGCCGCCTCGGGGTCCCCCGAGAACGCCGCGTGCGCGAACGTGGTGTGCGCGAGGCCCTCTGCGACGTCGTCGGTCGGCACGCCGAGACCGGGCGCGGACTCGATACCCGCGGCCTCCAGCACGTCGGCGTGCGTCCCGGGGATGTCGCCCGCGGCCACGGCACCCGCGAGCGCGAGCACCGGGTCGGGCGCGGCGTCGAGTTGCTCGGCCGTCGCGTGGGCGGTGATCGAGAGCGGGGGGGCGACCGAGCAGTCGCCTCCCGCGTGGCCGACGGTCACGGTGAGGTCGGCCTCCGTGGTCGGGTCGGGGTGCCGGGTGACGCTCGCGTGGAACGCGACGCCGTGGCTGGCGAGCGCGTCGGCGAGCAGTCCCGTCGCCGCGAGGGCGTCGCCGTCGGGCGTCGCGAGCAGGCGAACGAACTCGCTGTCGCGACACCGGTCGGCGACGCTGGCGGCGGTGGCGTCCGGCTCCGATTCCGACTCACGGGCGGCCGACATCCCTTATTCGAGGAGCCGCTGTGCGGCGGCGTAGGAGTACTTGAAGTCCTCGGCGAGGACGTCGCCGCGGTAGTAGTCCACTAGCCGGCGGACCTTCGACTCCGTGTTCTGGAGCGCGCGCTTGTTCTGACTGTCGCCGGGGTGCTCCTCCATGTGTTCGCGGAGGCGGACGGCCCGGGCCAGCAGGTTGCGGAGGTCCTCGGGGAGGTCCTCGCCGGCGTCGTGCTCGTCGAGAATCTCGGTGACCTTCTTGCCCGTCGCGAGCTTCACGTTCGGGACCGGCGTGCCCTGAACGCCCTCGTCGCGCAACTTCATGCCGATCTGGCTCGGGTCGTGGCCCTGCTCTGCCAGTTCGACGACGCGCTCTTCGACGGCGCCGCTGTCTACGTCGCTCCACTCCGGTGGTTCGTCTGCCGCGGGGCGGTCCGAACCGGACGACCCTCGACGGCGGGTGTGCATTCGTGCCATAGCTAGGATTGGAACCGCACGAACCGCTGCGGGCCTGTCGGCCCAGTGCACTTCCGCACTCCCAGAGCCGCGGGGTGGGGCGGAGCCCCGAAACGAGTCACCCGCGGCGATGTCGGATATGCGGCCGTACTGTTCCCACCGAACGCTGGGGCCGAGGCGCACAAAACGGTTACTATGTGGTCGATAGATTTCGCGGAGAGCCCCGGACGGCACGCCCTCGCACGGCCCCCGTCGCTTCGATGGGGTTAAGTGAGGGGATTGGGTAGAGAGGGTTGCGAGGGCTCGTAGATCAGTGGTAGATCACTCCCTTGGCATGGGAGAGGCCCCGGGTTCAAATCCCGGCGAGTCCACTTCCTTTCGTTCGCTTCGCTCACTTCGGTCAGTGGACTCGCCTGAGTCCCGTTCGCTGACGCTCACGTGACTCCCGGCGAGTCCATCGGGTTTTCCGACGAACCACCTTGCGAGCACCGCGGAGCGTGTGCTCGCCACCTCGTGAGTCGGAAATCGATAACGCGAGACGGGGAACCCCAGTCGCTCACTCTGTTCGCTCCCTGCTTCAAATCCCGGCGAGTCTACTGACGTTCTCACGGGCACGATACGAGCGAGCGCCAGCGAGACGCACGGCGTCTCGTTTTCCAACGGCGCGCGTCACTTCCGCTGCTCGGAGACCTCCGCGATTCCGGCGGTCGCCGAGCAGTTTGGGCAGGCGAACACCCGCCCGTCGGCGTCACTGAACACCGTCACGAACCGCTGCGAGACGTGCGCGTCGCAGTGTCCACACTTCGGCATCGCGTCAGTCCTCCTCCACCCTCGCGCTGGTGGTCCCCGCCCCGTCCCGGTCGGCGGCCGTGACCCAGAGACGCAGACACGTCTGGGTGCAGAACGAACGGAGCGTGGTACCGCCCTCGTTCCACGACGTGTGAACGGGGTACCAGACGTCCTTCTCCAGCGGACGGTGACATCGAGCGCACTCGTCGAGCCACGAGTCCGGGCCCTCACCCATCGACGACCTCGGCCGTGACGAGTCCCGTCGACGACACCGTCACGTACAGCGGTTCGTAGGGGAACCCGACCTCGACGCGCGATTCGGCGTTCCGGAGGAGGGTGACTAGAGCGTCGAGGTCGACCGCGGAACCGAGCGGTTCCATGGTCAGCGCGCTCTCGTTCAGGAGCGAGGCGACGAACTCGGCGAGGACGGCCCCGACTGCGTCCTCCTCCTCGAAGAGGGCTGGCGCCACGCGCAAGCGTTCTACCGGCCCGTCGGTATCGTACCTCTCCGTGCGGTCGATGGTGCCGACGGAGTCTCGCGGTTCGGGTGCGTCCGTGTCCCCTCCGAACCCAGAAGGGAACCGGCGAGAACGGGGGTAGCTTCGAGAGCGAAGTTCCATTGGCTAGAGAGACGTCCCGTCCTTGGTCTCGCTTTACCCTCTCCTCATCGGCCCCGGCGGACGGGTGCCTATCAGCATAGGTTCGAGCACGGCAGGGGGACGAATCCACTCGGTACCGGACGTCCGTTCTCGTGTCCCCCCAACTATTTGTATCTGGAACAGGAACACATAAGATATTCGCGCAGCTCACGTGATGTCTTACCAGATCCCCTCTTCGTGGCCATGAACGGGTCGGGGGAAGAGACGGCACCCCACGACTCGCAGACGTCTCCCAGCGGACCCACCAACCACCTCGCACTGGTCTTCGAGACCCCTCGAGAGCAACTCGCGGGGGTCATCCCGTTCGTCAGAGCGGGGCTCAACCGGGGTGAACGCGTCATGTACGTCGCCCACGAGACGCCCCGTGACTCGCTTCTCACGTCGTTTCGGGAAGCGGGCATCGACGTCGACGCGGCACTCGAGGCGGATGACCTCAGCGTCCACTCGACCGACGAGCAGTACGACGGGGGGACGTTCGACCCCGACGCGATGATATCGTTCCTCGACGAGACGGCGCGCGCCGCCGTCCACGACGACGGGTACGATGGATTGCGCATCACCGGCGAGATGACGTGGGCGCTGGAGGCCGACGAGTCGACGCTCGCTCACCTGGTGGAGTACGAGGGCAAGCTCAACGACTTCTACCCGGACAAGCCGGTCGTCGGGCTCTGCCAGTACGACCGCACGCGCTTCCCCGGGGAGTTGCTCCACGACATCATCCGGGCGCACCCCCACCAGGTGTACGACGCGACGGTCACGCAGAACCTCTCGTATCTTCCGCCCGACGAGTTCTTCGCGACCGAACGGGGCTCGGTCGACGCGGCAGACGTCGTCGACCTCCACCTCGACCGTCTCAGGACCCAGAGCCAGCGCGACCACCACAAGGAGACGCTCTCGACGCTCGCCGAGTCGAGTCACCAGTTCCTGTCGGGTGACGCCGACGCCGTCCTCGAGCGGGCGGTGAAGACGATCGGTACCGTGGCGTCACCCTCGCTGGTCGCCGGGTTCGTCTACGACGACGCGACGGACTCGCTCGAAGCGAACACCGTCTGGACTCCCCAGAGCGTCGACACGGACGATGTCTCGTTGCCCGACCGCTATCGAGAGGCCCTCTGGGAGGCGTACGTCGCGGGAGAGGATATCGTCGTGTCGAACAGTCAGCCGTCCGAGCGACTGCCTGCACTGGACGTGGTGCTCCAGAGCGGTGTGGTGTCACCACTCGGTCGACACGGCGTCCTGTTCGTCGCGTCGACACGGGCCACAGCGTTCGACGAGGCGGCGGTCGAAGCCATCCAGACCGTCGCCCACTCGGCGGTGGCCGGCCTCGACCGCGTGGAGAACGAACGGGACCTCGCCGAGCAGAACGCGCAGCTTCAGCAGCTCGACCGCATCAACCGGACGATTCGCCGCATCGACCAGGCGCTCGTTCGTGCCACGAGTCGCGCAGAGATCGAAGAAGCCGTCTGCTCCCTGCTGGCCGGGGCCGACTCCTACGAGTTCGCCTGGATCGGTGGCACGGACCCACTCACCGGTCGCGTTCGACCGCGAGAGTGGGCGGGGTCGGGGGTGGCGTATCTCGACGAACTGTATCCGGAACCGGGGGACGACGACCGGAGCGAAGGGGGAGCGACGACCGGGACGAACGACGTTCCGACGCCGACGCGCGTTGCGCTCGACCAGAACGAGCCACAGTACGTCCCGAACGCTCTCACCGTCGTCGGGTTCGACGAGTGGCGACGGGTCGCGCTCGAGAACGGACACAAGTCCGTGCTGAGTGTCCCACTCGTCCACGAGAAGGGCCACCCGGAGGGCGTGTTGAACGTCTACCAGGCGACGCCCAACGGGATGAACCAGATGGAGCGGACCGTCTTGCAGGAACTCGGGGCGACGATCGCCTACGCCATCGACGCGACCGAGACGAAAGCGAGCCTCCGGACGAACCGCGTGACCGAGGTCAGCTATCGGTTGGCCGCCGAGAACAACCCGTTGCATCAGTTCGCGGCCCGCCTCGACAGCGAGGTCGACGTCAAGACGATCGTGCCGATGGACGGAGATTCGGTTCGGCTCTTTCTCACCGTCCCCGGGAACGACGCCGACGAGGTCCTCGCGGTCGGCGAACGCGCCAACAGCATCTCGTCGATTCGCCGAATCTCCGACCGGGAGGGGGCGTCGCTGTTCGAAGCCATCCTCGACGAGGACCACGTGATTCCACCGACCGTTCGGGCATTCAACGGGGTGGTGACGGAGGTGGCGGCGACGCCCGACGCCGTGACGGTCGTCGTCGACCTCCCGGCGAGTGCCAACGTCCGTGCGTTCGCCGACGAACTCGTCGCGGAGCAGTCGACGGCGTCCGTCGAGTCGATTCGCCGCGTCGAACAGCCACTTCAGACGCGCGAGTCGTTCTACAGCTCCGTCGAGGACCGACTGACGGAGCGCCAGTTGGAGGCGCTGCGGCTCGCGTACCACAACGGCTACTTCGAGTGGCCCCGGGAGAGCACGGCGACGGAGGTGGCGACGGCGATGGGGGTCGCACAGCCGACGTTCACGGGCCACCTCCGGGTCGGCGAGCGGAAGGTGTTCGAACTCCTGTTCGAGGACTGACTACTACTGTTCACTCCACCAGTGCCGCCTCCAGCACCTCCAGCGGGTGGCAAATCTCGTAGCCGGTCCCGTGGTTCATCTGCATGGCGCAGGTGGGGCACTCGGTCATTCCCGTCTCGCCTTCGGCGGCCTCCATGTGCTCGAACATCTCCTCGCCGATCGCCATCGAGGTGTCGTAGTTCTCGGTCTTCCACCCGTAGGTCCCCGAGATTCCCGAACAGGAGTCGCCCACGTCCTCGACGTCCACCCCCCGGAGGTCGTCGAACAGTTCGACGGCCTGCCGTTCGAGGCCTTGGTTGCGGGCGTGACAGGGCGCGTGGTACGCGAGGTCCGGGAACTCGACGTCCGCGGCGGCGACGTCCCCGCGCAGGTCCTCGTGGATGCGCAGGAACTCCAGGGCCTCGTAGGTGTGGGCGGCCACCTCCTCCGTGCCCTCGAAGTCGAACAGTTCGGGGTACTCCTGTCGGAGCGCCATCGAACAGGAGGTACACGAGCAGACCACGTCGTAGCCGCGTTCGACGAGGGCGTGGAACGTCTCGACGTTGAACCGGGCGGCCCGGCGGGCGTCGTCCAGCATCCCGTTGGCGAACATCGGCGTGCCCGAACAGCGCTGATCGGGGACAGCCACCTCGTAGCCGTACGACTCGAAGACCCGGACCATCGCCTTCGCGACGTGGGGCGTGTTGAAGTTCGAGTAGTCGCCGTGGAAGTATGCCACCTTCCTGTCGGCGTCCTCGGGGAGGTCCCGTCGCGTGCGCGCCCGCCTCGCCCGGCGGCGCGACCCGGCGTCGCCGCCCCGGTCGTCCCACCACTCGCGGAACGTCTCGTCCGCGAACTCGGGGAACTCGCGTTCGGCCGTGACGCCGAACAGGCGGTCGTTCAGGTAGCGGGTGACCCGCGACCCCATCACGAGGTTCGTGAGGCGGGGGACCTTCGACCCGAGGCGGGCGAGGATGCCGTAGTTCGACAGCACGCGGTTGCGCCAGTACTTCAGCGAGCGCTTGCTGACGTGGCGTTCGACGTACTCGGCGCGGGCGGTGTTGTGCATCTGCGAGAGGGGCACCCCGGAGGGACAGGCGTCGTCACAGCGCATGCAGTTCGAGCACTTCGACACCGAGGGGTCGATGTCGTGGTCGCCCTGTCGCTTGAGTCGCCACTGCTCCGGCCCCTGAAACTTCGGGCCGGGGAACTCGTCGTCCACCTCGGCGACGGGACAGGAGACGTCACACGACGAGCACTTGTAGCAGTTGTCCGACCCCGGCCGGAGGTCCGGTTCGCCGCCGGCCAGCGACCCCGGGTCCCCGAAGACGTAGGTCCAGTCGTCCGTCGTTTCCCCGTCCGCACTCGCGTCGTCCGCGTTCGTGTTCGTGTCTGGTGTGCTCATGTCGCCTCCTCGCCGGCCAGTCGGCCGGCGGTGTATCCCGTCGCCAGCGAGACGCCGCTGCCGGACTTCTCGGCGGCGATGTCGGCTCCGCCAACGACGCCGCCCGCGGCCCGCAGGTTCGCGTACTCCACCGCGCCCGTCGCGTCCAGCGGTCGGGCCTCGTCGTCCACGACGACGCCGAACCGGGCGAACGCGTGGTCGCCGTAGGCCGCCGCCGCCGACCAGTCGTAGCGGTCCTCCGGGTGCGGGACGTGACAGTCGAACACCCGTTCGCGGACCGCCCCACGGCCCGACCCGATGCCCTTCCCGACCAGTCCGCCCGTCGCGAGGACGTACTGGGCGGCGGCGTAGGGCACTGCCGTGTGGACGTGTTCGACCGTCACCGTCTCGATGCGCCCGTCCTCGCTCGTCGCGTCCACGACGGGGGTGCCCGTCTCGATGCGCACGCCCGCCTCGTCGAGGGCGCGGTACAACTGGTCGGCCAGTCGCATCCCCGGCAGGGAGGGCGGCCCCATCGGCACCTCGAAGACGGCTGCGTCAAGGGCGTCCGAGAGGTCACGCCGAACCGCCGGCCCCTCGTCGTGCCCCAGTATCGCGGGGAAGCCGACCCGTTCGGCCCCGCCGAGGTGGGGTTTCACCGACTCGACGAGCGCCGACAGCGCGTCCGACTCGCCCTCGACGCCCTCGTCCAGTACGTCCGCGTAGCGCGTCACCGTCGCGTCCGCCCGCAGGTCGGCGGGGAACGGGAGCGTGACGCCTCGGACGTCGAACGGGACGCCCGCCCGGTCGAGGTGGGCCGCCGCCCGCGGCGCGTCGAAGTCCGTGAGCGTCTCGAAGCCCACGAGCACGGTGTCGTCGGGAGCGCTCGCCAGTCCCGGCGCGACCGACTCGGGGTACCGGGCGGTGGGTTTGACCGACCCGCCGTGGGTGGGCACGAGAGCGTTCGCGTCGGTGTGTGCCCCGAGATAGCCCTCGACCACCTCGTCGAACAGGCCGAGGCCCGCCCGGAGGGCGTCCACACCGAGCGTCCGATACGGGTGTCCCTCGGGGAGGTCTCTCACGGCGCCGAACGGGTCGGCGACGAGGCTCCCATCGACGGCGCCGAGGGCGTCGACGAGTCCGGTCGCCTGCCGGAGCGTGCTCTCCTTGTGGGAGACGAGTCGCACCCGCGCGCCCTCGCGCGCGGCGGCGAGAGCGGCCGTCGCGCCCGCGAGTCCGCCCCCGACGACGAGGACGTCGTCCTCGATGGCCACGGGCTACCGCCCCCCGTCGGTGGCCGGTCGCTCCCCGGCGTCGAAGTCCCCCCACGCCACGTCGGTCCCGACGGGGTCCGCGTCCCGGTTCATCGTCGTCGCCTGCAGGGTGTACTTGAGTGCCGCCTGCGAGAGCTGTTCGCCCCACAGGGCGTGGCGCTCGCCCTTCCAGCGCTCCTCGACGAGTTCCGAGAGCGCGTCGTCCACCGTCGGTTCGTCGTGTGCGGGGTACAGTTCGCTCGCCATCCGGTGACAGCAGAACGCGCCCTGACAGTTGCCCATCGACGCCCGCGTGCGGAGGCGGACGGCGTTGAGGTCGGTCCCCGACTGGGCGGCGGCGTCGCGCACCTCGGCGCGCGAGACGGCCTCGCACGAACAGAGGACGGGGTTCGGGTCGCACGACGAGAGGACGGCCTCAGTGCGCGACCCGAGACGCTGGGAGGACCGCCGGGCGACGGGCGAGCGCAGGCCGAAGCGGCGCATCGCGTCGTCTAAGACCTCGTGGTCCTCGCTCCCGGGGAGGGGTTCGTCGGCGGTCCGGCAGTCGGCGCGCACGCCGAAGCGCTCGCAGACGTGGTCCGCGATGCGTTCGGCCATCATCCGGTAGGTGGTGAGTTTCCCGCCGACGATGCTCGTCATGCCGGGCAGGTCGTCGCGGCCGTCGTGGTCGAGGAGGAAGAAGTCCCGCGTGATGTCCGTCGGGTCCGCGCTGCCCACCTCGGGGGGTTCGTACAGGGGGCGGACGCCCCAGAACGACCGGATGGTCCGCGCGTCTTCGAGTATGGGGACGAGTTTCGACAGTTCGTCGATCATCAGGTCCACCTCCCACCCCTCCTCGGGGTAGTCCTCGGGGTCCGTGACCTCCTCGTCGGTCGTGCCGAGGATGCAGGCCGTCTCGTGGGGAACGATGATGTCGGCGTCCCCCTTCGGCCGACAGCGGTTGACGACGGTGTCGACCTGCCGGGTGTTCATCACGGTCATCACGCCCTTCGAGGGGCGCACCTCGATGTCCACGCCCGCGAGGTCACCGAGTCGCCCGGCCCACGCGCCCGTCGCGTTGACGACGTGGTCGGCGTCGATTCGCTCGGTTTCCCCCGCCTTCCCGTGGGTCCGCGACCCCGGCCCGGACTCGTGGCGAACCGTCACCCCGACGACTTCGCCCGCCTCGATGCGCACGTCGGTCACCTCGGCGTGCGTCTCGATGCGCGCCCCGTGGCGTTCGGCGTCGACGGCGTTGGCCACGCAGAGGCGGAACGGGTCGATGGCGGCGTCGGGGACGTGGATGGCCCGGTCCACGTCCGGCGCGAGGTGCGGTTCGAGGTCGCGGGCCTCCTCGCCGGAGAGCACCTCGGCGGGGATGTCGCAGGCGCGACAGCCCGCGAGTTTCTCCTCGAAGTACTCGTCGGTGTCCTCGGGGCGTTTGACGAACAGGCCGCCGGTCTCCTCGACGCAGTGGCTCGCGACGTCGCGAAGGACGTAGTTCTCCTCGATGCACTCGCGGGCGGACTTGCGGTCGGAGACGGCGTACCGCCCCCCGGAGTGGAGGAGGCCGTGCATCCGGCCGGTCGTCCCGTGGGTGAGGTTGCCCTTCTCCACGAGCGTCACGTCGAGACCGCGCATCGCCAGGTCGCGCGCGATGCCCGTCCCCGTCGACCCCCCGCCGACGACGACCACGTGGGCTGGTGCGTTCACGTCGCTCGGGTCTCCGGGGGGAGGCCACTTCACCCTTCACTCACGCAATCGGACATCTGCGCGGGCACGGCGGCGTCGCGGGTGACGGCCCGGGGTGCGCGTGGCCCGCTTCGCCCCGACTCGTCCCGCGCTGGACGGTACCGGCCATCACTATCTTTCCCCGCAGGATAAATCGGATAATTAACCGTTTGGTTAAGCGTATGGAACGTCGATATACGCACGTACGACGGAACGTGGTGGGGGACAGACACGTCTGCGCCGACGGGGGCGAGTCGGCGGTCGTCCGCCACCGCTCCGATGTAGAGGAACCATGAAACAGCACGACTACGGTGGCGACCACATCCCGAGCGACGAACTCTTCGCGGCACTCGCCGACCGGAACCGGCGGAAGGTCCTGTTCCACCTCCGACAGAACCGGCTCGCGACTACCGAAGAACTGGCCGCCATCGCGGCCGAGGACGACGAAACGACGACCCGCGACCACCTCCTCGACGACCACCTCCCCATGCTGGAGGACATCGGTCTCGTCTCCTACGACCGGTTCGCGGACCAGGTCGAACTGACCGCCAACCCCGACGAGGTGGGGGCGTGGCTCGACCTCGCGATGCGCCGTGACCTGAAGACCGCCCAGCGAGCGACGAACGTCCCCCGTCCGACGGCGACCAGGCCGCGACCGGAGTCGGACGACGACCGCATCCACGTCCTGCTGGTCGACGACTCGATGGACTTCGTGAGCGCGATGGGCGACCTCCTCGAACGCGAACACGACGACCTCTCGGTCGCGACGGCGACCAGCGCCCCCGACGCGTTCACCGTCCTGAAGAGTGAACCCGTCGACTGCGTGGTGAGCGACTACAAGATGCCCGGCATCGACGGCATCGAGTTCCTCGACGCCGTCGGCGAGGAGTACCCCGACGTCTCGTTCATCCTCCTGACGAACAAGGGGAGCGAGCAGGCGGCGGGCGAGGCCATCGCCATCGGGGCCAGCGACTTCGTCCGCAAGGAGACGACGCCCGAGGGGTACGACCGACTCGCCCGGTCCATCCGCGACGCGGTGGCCGGAGACGAGTAACCCCGGGCGATGGCCGAGCAGAACGCCTCCGACGCGAATCGCGGGGCTGACCGGCCGGGAGCGGACGCGATTCGCCTCCTCTACGTCGACGACGACCCCGCGTACCTCGACACCGCGCGGGCCTTCCTCGAACGCGAGTACGCCGACGTGGTCGTCGACGCGGTCACCGACGCCGCCACCGCTCTCGACCGACTCGACGGCGCCGACTGCGTGGTGAGCGACT